>JAAYLV010000001.1 GCA_012521755.1 Bacillota bacterium
GAGATACCCCCTGGAACGCGGAGGAGATTTGTCGAGCGAATCATCGGCAGGCTCCTGGAGAGCGACGGCGACAGGCTCCTTACAACCCTCGATACCTATTTTAAGTGTGACTGCGATCTCAAGCGTACATCGGCGAACTTGTTCATTCACCGCAATACCCTCGTGTATCGCCTAAAGAAGATCCGTCATCTGACCGGGCTCGAGCCTCGTAAGTTCTCCGATGCTATGCAACTGCAAATGGCATTAATGCTAAAGGAGTTCGACCACTCGACGAGCATCTTTGACGCCTAGCACGCCATCGGCCTCAGTCCCCGTCCGCAAGGACGGGGTTTTTTCGTTCCAGTCATAGTTTGTCCAACGGGTGCATATGATTCCTCAGGTGAGGAGCTATGGGTTGTCCACCATCGATAAGAGAGCTCTTGGAACGGGACATTTTCCCCGTGCTGCCGCGATCCTTGCGGGAAATGTTGGCCGCCCTTGAGGATGAGGTTTGCCATGAACTCGAGGAGATAAGGCTGCGGGTTGAAAGACCGGTCATGATCGTTGCCGGGGGACAAGATGCGTTCCTGGGCCCAGAGGGCATCGGCCGTGACCCCACCCGGTTCTACCAATTGTCAAAGGATGAGTTGGACCGGGTGGTGCAGCTGCTCACCAAGGGGTCGTTATACGCCCTTGAGGAGGAGCTTCGCAATGGATACATCACCCTCCCTGGAGGGCATCGCGTCGGGCTGGTTGGTCAAGGGGTGATAGAGGGGGGTCGCCTCAAGACGATCAAACACATCTCGGGGATCAATCTGCGTCTGAGTCGTCAGGTCATTGGGGCGGCGGACCGAGTGCTGCCTTTCCTCATTGAAGGAGGAGAGGTCTGCCAGACCTTGATCATCTCACCTCCCGTGTGCGGAAAAACCACCCTCTTGCGGGACTTGGCCCGTCAGTTGAGTTGGGGGGTCCCCGGCCTGGGACTGCCAGGACGGCAGGTGGCCATCGCCGATGAACGGTCTGAAATTGCTGGATGCTACCGGGGGGTTCCGCAACTCGATGTGGGTCCCCGGACAGATGTTTTGGATGGGTGTCCCAAGGCGGAGGGGATGATGATTCTACTCCGGTCCATGTCGCCCCAGGTCCTAATCACCGATGAGATCGGTCGACCAGAGGATGGGGCTGCCCTTGCTGAAGCAGCCAATTGTGGCGTGACAGTTATCGCAACAGCCCATGGACGAAATCTCGAAGAGGTTCGTCGTCGCCCGGTAATGGCCAACCTGTTGGCCCAGGGCGCCTTCCGCCGGGTAGTTGTCCTCAGCCGCAGACAAGGCGTTGGCACCGTTGAGCAGATCCTTCGCTTGTGAGGAAATGTTGGCAAGCAGGGCATATCCTCCTTAGTTTGTCTATACATATGGACTAGGAAGTGAGGTGGGCAGATTGCTCCGCGTCGTAGGAGTGTTGGTGATTCTTGGCAGTTGTTGGCGCATCGCGGCCATGGTGGCTGGCAATTTCGTTGAACGGCCTCGTCAGCTTCGGCTCTTGCAGCTTGGACTCCAGATCTTAGAAACGGAAGTCAGCTACGCCAACGCCTCCTTGCCGGAAGCCCTCGAGACGGTTGCCCGTCGGGTGGACCCGCCGATAAGTGGGGTTTTCCAGGAGGCGGCCCGCAGCTTCCTCGCTGGTGATGGCAGGGCTTTTGGCGATGCCTGGGACTTTGCTTTGAGGAAACAGGCGCCCCTTCTTGCCCTACAACGAAGGGATCTGGAAGTCCTGCGGGGACTCGGCCAGGTCATGGGGCTGTCAAACAAGGAGGATCAAGGAAGACATCTTGCCTTGGCTCGCCATCAGTTGCAGCTTGAGGAACAAGTTGCCATCGAGGAACGGGAGCGGAATGTTCGCCTCTGGAACTACTTGGGGCTGGCTGGAGGGGCTGCCCTGATCCTTTTGTTCTACTAAACAGGGAGGCAGCGAGCATGGACACATCGCTAATTATGCGGATAGCTGGTTTAGGGCTGTTAGTAGCCATTTTGAACATCGTCCTCATCCAAGCCAAGCGGGATGAATTGGCCTATGCCCTCGGACTTGCGGGCATCATCTTGGCCCTGTTATGGCTGTTTCCCTGGGTGTCTCAGCTCCTGGAGCGGGTGGAATCCACCTTTCGCCTCTGGTGAGGGGGTAACACGCTGTGTCGGATATTGCCCGCATCGTAGGGCTGGGGATCATCATCACGGTCTTGCTCGCCCACTTGCGCAAACGATATCCTGAATTGGCGCCGGAGCTCAGTCTCGCCTTCGTGGTGGGCGTATTTCTCATCCTCATGGGTCCGCTGGGCCGGGTTCTCCAAGTCTTCTCGGAGCTAGGCCAACGGGCCGACCTAAGCGGGTTCTACTTGGGCGTAATCCTGCGCAGCATTGGCATTGCCTACTTGACTGCCCTGGGAGCCCAAGTCAGCAAAGATGCGGGTGAGGAAGCGGTGGCCTTGGTCATTGAAATAGCGGGGAAGATCATGATTCTCATGATTTCCATCCCGGTGGTTGTTGCCATCTTAGATTCCTTGGTTGGTCTGCTGCCGTAGGGGGAGATGGGGTGTTTTGCCGACTGACGATTTGGTTGAGCATAGGGATGGTCTTACTACTGCCTTTGGCGACGAAAGCCCAGGAGGACCCCTTGAGCATCGTCATTGAAGAGCAGCTGTCCCAACTAGACCTTGCCGGGATCAGGGCCTTGTTGGCCGACTTGGATCCACAGGTCCGGGAACTATTGCCGCCCTTCGATGTCCGGAGCATTATCCGGGGAGAAGGCTTCGCCGACTTAGGGGAGATCATATTGGCCATGCTCCGCTACTTGTGGGGAGAGGTTTTTTTGCAAACGCGGCTGATGGGGCAACTGATAGTCCTCGTTGTCCTTTGCTCCCTGCTGCAGAATCTCCAGCGGGGTCTTCCCGCTGGAGCTAGTGAGCTTGCCTTTGCCGTCTGCATGGCTGTGCTGACGGTGCTGGCATTGCACAGCTTCCACAGTGCCGCCCAAGTGGGCAGCCGGACGATTGACGCGATGGTATCCTTCATGCAGGCCCTACTGCCCACAATGGCTACCTTGCTCGTAGCTGTAGGGGCTGTCAGTTCCGCCGCCATTTTCAGTCCCCTCCTTCTTGCCGTGACCACGACCGTCGGCACCTTGATCGAGGGCGTGGTATTCCCATTGATTTTTGTCGCCGCCGTCTTGGGGGTTGCCGGCAACTTCTCATCGGAGTTTCCCTTGTCGCGCTTAGCGGGCCTCGTGCGGACAGGATGCATTGCCCTCTTGGGCGTTGTCTTTAGCTTGTTTCTCGGGGTCATGGTTGTTCGGGGGGCTATTGCCCCAGTGGCCGACGGGGCAGCTTTGCGGACCGCTAAGTTCTTAACGGGCACCTTTGTCCCGGTCATCGGGGGCATGTTCGCCGACGCGGTGGAGGTGGTCGTCGGTGGTTCTTTATTGATCAAAAACGCCATTGGCGCCTTGGGACTTGCGGCCGTAGCCTTGACTGCCGCTTTCCCGATGATGAAAATCGCCTCCGCGATCATCCTCTACCGGCTGGTGGCGGCGATGGTGCAGCCCATCAGCGACCCTCGACTGACGCAAGCCCTAGGTTCCATGGCTGACTCCTTAGCTTTACTGTTCGTTGCGGTGGGGACTGTCGCCCTCATGTTTTTCGTGGCCATAACCATGATCATTGGCGTGGGCAATTTGGCTGCCCTTGCGAGGTGAGCGCCCTTGCGACAATGGCTGCAAAACCTGATTATTCTAGTCTTTCTTGTGGTTTTCCTGGAAACGCTGCTGCCCAAGAACAGCATCCGGGGTTTTGTCCAGCTCCTCATTGGCCTTGTCCTGATTGCCGCAATTCTTGAGCCAATGTTGGCCTTGACGGGACTAAGGATCGACTGGGAGCTGCCTGCCGGCGCTGGGCAGCGGGGAAGTGTACCCTTAGAAGCAGGCCTGAGCCTGAGGCAAAGGGCCCTTGCCCGGTTGCGGGGAGACTACGTTGCCCGCTTGAACGACCAAGCCGCGGCCCTTCTCGCCCTGACCCCTGGGATAGAAGAAGCGGCAGTCCAGGCGGTGCTGTCTGACGGCCGCATCGATAGGGTCATCGTCGAGCTGCAGCTAATGCCCGGGGAGAGGCAGGAGGCGTGGGATGAGAGAATAACCCCCTTTATCGCCCAATTCTACGGTCTCAGTCAAGGGGCAGTCCATGTCCAGTACAGGGAGGGTGGGAGCAGTGGGACTTCTCGATAATAGGCATCGATGGTGGCGGCAAGGACCTGAACAAGGAGATGATGATGGCCTTTTCAACCTCAATCCTGCCCAGGCGCGGCGGGCGAAGCTGACGGTGGTCCTTCTCCTGGCGGGCTTAGTTCTCCTGGTGAGTACCGCTCCCGAACGCAAACCCACAGTCGAGAGTCTGGCCGAGCCGGCGTTGGTGCCAGCTCCCGAAGAAAGCTGGTCCGATTTCCAGACCCGCCTGGAACGGTCCCTGGCTGAGGCCCTTGCTCAGATCGCCGGGGTGGGGGAGGTAAGGGTCTTGCTGACGGCCGACGGCCCCCGACGGGAGTATCTAGCCAATCAGACAAAGGAGGTGAGGACTACCGTCGATAGTGATCGCGCCGGCGTTGAGCGACAAATCACCGAGGAGCGGACAACGATCCAGTATGTTCTTGTCGCCGATGATGCCCGCAAGGGAGAGCAGCCCATCGTTGTTCAGGAAGGTCGGCCCCCTATTCGCGGAGTACTGATAATCGCCGAAGGGGCCAGGGACCCTCGGGTGAGACTCGATATTTTGCGGGCGGTGGAGACAGTCCTGGGGGTGCCGGCCCACAGGATCGAAGTCATGCCGAGAAAGTAGGTGAGGGAAGTGTTTTACGTAATCAGTAAGCGTACGAGCCGATTGATCTTGTTGGCCCTCGTGTTGCTTGTTCTTGGGCTTTGCTACTTATATGTGTTTCCCGAGGCCCAGCCGCAGCAGCAGGACCTGGTTGACGGGCAGTTGATGGAGATTGAAGAGACTGTGTCGGTAACGGCTCCCCTCCAACGAACGGAGACTACTACCGTTCCCGAAGAGTTGGTGGAAGTTGCCCCTCTGCGAACGGACTTCTTCAATGAATATCGCTGGGAAAGGGAGCGTTCCCGCAGCCGACAGTCTGCTTATCTGGAGGAAATCTTGATGGATCCCACCGTTCAACCGGCCCGCCGGGCAGAGACGGAGGCACGGCTTTGGCACCTGACCCAATTGAGTCACAAGGAGACGGAGTTGGAAAACCTAATCAAGGCCAAGGGACACCGGGATGTGGTTGTGGTATTGACCGCGGATAGTGCCAACGTAGTCGTGGATGGTCAGGTGGATGCGGCGCAAGCGGCCCAAATTGGCGAGGTGGTCAACCGTTTGGCTGGGGTGACCATGGAAAGGATCACCATCATTGACGGAGTCGAGCAGTGACTTTTCCCGCGGAAGGAGGATTTTGGTCTAGCGAGAAGAAAGAAACACCCATGGCTCAACTGTCCGGCCCCGGGGATTATGCCTCCGGGGCTGGCTTTCCTCAGAATATGGTAAAGATATACTTGTGTGGTTGACCTTGATCCTAAAGGGGGATATGGATGAATCTAGATGAGATAAAGGAACTCATACAGGCGCTAAGCGACAGCAATTTGGCCGAGCTCGAACTAGAGACGGACAAGGTGCGGTTATACCTGAAGAAAGCAGTCGTCTCGACGGCGCAAGAGGGCCAACGACCGGAAGAGACCTTTCCGCGGCTGCCGGTGACCGGCCAGGTGTTGCCGGCTGAGCCATCGGAGGTGCAAGAAGAGACGGTGATCATCGCTGCACCGATGGTCGGCGTCTTTTACAGGGCGCCGGCGCCCGACGCTCCTCCCTATGTGGAAGTCGGCGACAGGATCGCCGAGGGGCAGCCCCTATGCATCATCGAGGCCATGAAGATGATGAATGAGATTGAGGCTGATGTTGCCGGGATCATCAAGGAGATCCTGGTGGAAAACGAACAGCCCGTGGAGTACGGCCAACCTTTGTTTGTCGTTGAGAAACTTGGCTAGGGGGAGAAGAGTTGTTTCGCAAGGTGTTGATCGCTAACAGGGGGGAGATCGCCCTCCGGATTATCCGTGCTTGCCAAGAACTAGACATCAGAACGGTGGCCATCTATTCCGAGGCCGATGCCGATTCCCTTCATGTCGCCTACGCCGACGAGGCCTACTGTGTAGGCCCGGCCCCATCATCCCAAAGTTACCTCAACATTCCCAACATCATCAGCGCGGCCCTCATCTCAGGGGCCGACGCCATCCATCCTGGCTATGGGTATCTGGCCGAACGGGCCCATTTTGCCGAAATCTGCCGGGCTAATGGACTGGCCTTCATCGGGCCTTCTCCGGAGACTATTGAGCGGATGGGGGATAAAGCCGCAGCGAAGAGGGCCATGGAGGAGGCGGGCGTGCCCGTCATCCCTGGAAGTCAGGGCGGTGTGGAAAGCGACCGGGAGGCGGCTGGTATTGCCCGGGAGATTGGTTATCCGGTTATCGTCAAAGCTGCCGCAGGAGGCGGGGGCAAAGGGATGAGGGTGGCCTATGATGAGAAGGAGCTGCTTCGCGTTCTAGCCCCGGCGCGGGCCGAGTCGGAGGCCGCCTTTGGCAGCGGCGTTGTGTATCTCGAAAAGTTCGTCACCAAACCACGACATGTTGAAATCCAGATCCTCGTTGATTCTTATGGAAAGGCCATCCATCTAGGTGAACGGGAGTGTTCATTGCAGCGTCGTCACCAAAAACTCTTGGAGGAAGCTCCTTGTCCCATCATGACCGATGAGCTTCGAGAAGCCATGGGAAAAGCTGCCCTGAAAGGGGCCTTGGCGGTCGATTACGTTAATGCGGGAACAGTGGAGTTTCTCCTGGACAGTGAAGGCCGCTATTATTTCATGGAGATGAATACCCGCATCCAGGTGGAGCATCCGGTGACGGAGATGGTAACAGGGGTTGATCTTGTCCGGGAGCAGCTCCTCATTGCCGCCGGCGAGCCTTTGAGCTGCAATCAGGAAGACATTACCATGAAGGGACACGCCATCGAGTGTCGCATTGCCGCTGAAGATCCCTACCGCAATTTCCTGCCGTCGCCGGGGAGAATTACCACCTATCGTCCGCCGGGAGGGCCAGGGATCCGCGTCGACAGTGCCGCCTACGAGGGGTGGGCTGTGCCTTCGTATTACGACTCTATGTTTGCCAAGCTGATCGCGTGGGCACCCACCCGGGACCGAGCCATTGACCGTATGAAAGTAGCTTTGCGGCAGTTTGCCATTGAGGGCATTGCCCACACGATTCCGTTCCATCTAGAGATCCTCGACGACCCGTTCTTTCGCCGGGGAGAACTGTCAACGGACTTTATCGAGACCCGCTTTCTGGCCAAGAATGCTCTCTGATTGTTCTTGGCACCATCCTTTGATATACTATGGGTGCATCCAGCAAATGGAGGTGGACAGAGTTGGCTGATACGAAAGATAAGACGGAACTGGGCGAGCTGAGAATTGCCAACGAAGTGGTAGGCATCATCGCTGGACTGGCCGCTACCGAGATTGAGGGCGTTGCCGGAATGAGTGGCGGCATCGCTGGCGGCATCGCCGAGATGCTTGGACGCAAGAACCTTTCCAAGGGGGTCAAAGTGGAAGTGGGGGAGGAGCAGGCCGCAGTAGACCTGTTCATCATCGTCAACTACGGAGTGCGGATCCCGGATGTGGCCACAAAAATCCAGGAGAATGTAAAGCGGGCCATCGAGGGGATGACGGGACTGCAGGTGGTTGAGGTCAATGTCAATATCCAGGGCGTCCACTTCCCCCAGGAAGAAAAGCCCGAGGAGGTTCGGGTTAGGTAACCCGCACAGCAAGAGGAGGAGATGTCAGTGCGGGCATATGATCGCGTGATCCTGGTGGCTCTGTCCCTGGTTTCCCTTATTATGTCGCTGCTGGCCTTTGCCTTGGGCTGGGGATGGAATCCGGCCGAGCAAGTGTTCCACTGGCTGGATTACATCGCCCGGTTTGACGGCACACGGCCGACGATAGCCGGCGTTATTTTGTTGTTGCTCAGCCTTTACATATTGCGACTGGCCCTTCGTGATTTGGGGACCGCCCCTCCCTTGGCATGGGAGAGTCAGTTAGGTCAAGTTCACATCAGCATGTCTGTTCTGGAAAGCCTCATCCGGCGTTCAGCCCAAGAAGTGGTTGGCGTGCAGGATGTGGAGGCAAAAGTTCGGGCCCGCGCGGAAGGAGTGGGTATCCTTTTGAGTCTGAAGGTCTTGCCTGATGTGAGCATCCCCGCAGTGGTCGAAGCGGTTCAGGCGGGCGTAAAGGAGTATCTGAAACAGACAACGGGACTAGACATAGCGGATGTTCAGGTGAAAGTAAAGAGTCTGGTCCGGGACAAGAAGCCGAGGGTAGAGTAGGGGAAGTGAGGTGCTCCGCAGATGGAGGAGCTGTGGGATCAGATACGGAGGGCGGTCCATCGCCATAAAGGCCGCTTTTGGGGGAGCGTCATCGGGCTGGTCGTGGCGCTGCTCATCCTGCGGTTTGGGTTTTGGCGAGCGCTCTTCATTGGTTTGTGTCTCTTGATAGGATACTTTATCGGCAGCCTAGTGGAAAGGGAAGAGCTGCCGGAACTGCTCAGGCGTTTGTGGCCGCGTTGATGGGGGGGTTCAACTGTTGAGTAGAAGGGCGGGCCGAGAATCGGCTCTGAAGGCGCTTTTTCAGATTGACGTCGGCAAGTGCGATCGGGACCTTAGCCTGGAAAACACCATTGCAGCCGATGGTTTGTCGCCCGCGGCTGCTTCTTATTGTCGCCAGCTCGTGCAAGGAGTCCTGGAGAACCGGGAGTCTATTGACGAGTTAATCAGTTCTAAGGCTATCGATTGGAAGTTGGACCGGATGGCAAATGTTGATCGAAACATCCTGCGGATTGCCGTCTTTGAGAGCATGTATGAGCGCCTTGTCCCCGTTGGGGTAGCTATCAACGAGGCTGTCGAGCTGGCCAAGGTCTACGGGGATGAGGAATCGAGCAAGTTTGTCAACGGGGTCTTGGGTGCCATTGCCCGGTCCCAGGTTGGAGAGAAGCTCTGATGTGGCCGGCTGAACCAAAGGTTTGGACGGTGGCCGAGGCAACGGGGCGGATTGAAGACGCGATAGCTGCCGATCCGGTCTTGCAAAGCATTTTGATCCGGGGAGAGATCTCCAACTACAAGCGGCACATCTCGGGCCACACTTATTTCACCCTCAAGGATGCCAAGGCGCGCCTGCGCTGCGTCTTGTTTCGCCGCTATGGACAAGCAGTCTCTTTTCCCCTCCGCGATGGACTTGAGGTCGTGGCGGCAGGCAGGATCGGCGTCTACCCGCCTAACGGAGATTATCAGCTGTATGTAGAGCAGGTCTTCCCGGCGGGAGAGGGACTCCTCCATTTTGCCTTTCAGCAGCTGAAGGAGAAACTGGCCACAGAGGGCTTGTTCGATCCGGAGCGGAAACGTCCTTTGCCGGCTTTTCCCCATCGTCTCGGAGTGATCACGTCCCTGCAAGGGGCTGCCCTGCGAGACATCGTCACCGTCGCTCGCCGCCGCAATCCCAAGATCGATATTATCGTCGCCCCGGCCATCGTCCAAGGCAGTGAAGGTCCAGCTAGCATCATTAAGGCCTTGCAGCTATGCAATCGCTACGGCGAGCTAGACGTCATTATCCTTGGTAGGGGCGGAGGCTCCCTCGAGGACCTTTGGTCCTTCAACGATGAAGGGGTGGCTAGAGCCGTTTATGCATCCTCCATCCCCGTGATCTCTGCCGTCGGTCATGAGACCGATGTGACTATTACGGATTTAGTTGCCGATCACCGGGCGCCTACCCCTTCCGCGGCAGCGGAGCTGGCTGTTCCAGACGTTCGCGCCATCACAGGGCAGCTGAACAGTCTGTATGAGCGCCTCTGCCGGATGGCCCAAAGGCGCGTTGACCAAGGGCGAAGGCAGGTAATGAGCCTGGCGGAGCGAAGCGTCCTCCAACGGCCGGAAGAGAGGTTGAATCGGCTCCGGCTCACCTTAGATGAGAGGGAGCGCTCATTGCTGCTTGCGGTGCGCAACGGATACAGGTTGAGCAAAGAGAGACTGACTAGCCTTGCCGGCAGGCTAGAGCTCCTTAGTCCCCTGGGGACTTTGGCCCGGGGCTATAGCATCTGTCAACTGCCCGACGGGCAGATTCTGCGCCGGGCCCAGGATGCCCGGGTCGGTGCCATGTTGCATATCATCCTTGGGGAAGGAAGGCTGCATGCCGAGGTTCAGCAGATTCACCGGGAGGGAAGTGGAGGCTCGTGAAGGAAATCAACTGGGAAGAAATAGGCTTTGAAGAAGCCTGCGAATTGTTAGAAGAGGTTGTGCGGCTGCTGGAAAGCGGCGAAACAACCCTGGAAGAATCCCTGGCCTTATTTGAACAAGGAATCAAATTGGTGCGTTTCTGCAACGAGTGTTTGGACAAGGCGGAAGGAAGAATTAGGGTGCTTGTGGATGAGGGTTTTGGCCCTGAACTTCGGGATCTTGCCCAAGGAGGAGTGGGATGAAGGTGAAGGATCTTAAGCAGTATTCGCAAAGCCGGGCGCAGTTGATCGAAAAGGCCCTTGAAGAGTATCTGCCCGGCGATGATGTCGTGCCAGAGATCTTGCACCGTTCCATGCGCTATTCCACTTTGGGCGGAGGCAAACGTCTGCGGGGCATTCTAGCCCTTGCTGCTGCCGAGATGGCCGGGGGTTCGAGGGATACGGCCCTGCCTTTGGCGGCGGCCTTGGAGATGATTCATGCTTTCTCCTTGATCCACGATGATTTGCCCTGCATGGATGATGACGATTGGCGACGGGGCAAGCCTTCGAATCATAAGATGTTCGGCGAAGCCATCGCCCTCCTGGCCGGCGATGCCTTGCTGACCAGGGCCTTCTATTTGCTTACTCGCCTTGCCCTGCCCGGCGATGTGGTGGTCAATATCGTTGCCGAGGTGGCCCAGGCCGTTGGGAGCGAAGGATTGATCGGCGGCCAGGTGGTTGACCTCCAGTCGGAGGGCAAGCAGGTGGATAGGGCTACCTTAGAGTACATTCATTGCCATAAGACTGGGGACCTGATTGCTGTCGCTTTGCGAACGGGCGCCATGGTTGGGGGAGCAGGGGAGGAGCTGCTTGCTTCCTTGACGGCCTATGGCCGGGAGCTTGGCCTTTTGTTTCAGATCACTGACGACATCTTGGATGTGGAAGGCGATGCGGACAAGCTCGGCAAACCAGTTGGCAGCGATGTAAGCCATGGCAAGGCGACCTATCCGGCACTATTTGGTATGGAAAAGGCGAAAGAGGCTGCTCAGGCCGCAGCTGCCAATGCGTTAGCGGCCGTTGCGGGCTTAGGTGAGGAGGCGTGGCCCCTGCGCGAGCTTATCGACTATATCTTGCACAGGGACAGATGAGCCGGGAAACGTGGTTGCTTGCGGGGTTTGGGGCTGTGTGTTATAATACAGCTACACCAAACAGTGGGCCGGCGCAGTATTCTAGTCGGCGCGGTTGCCTTTGAAGACGGGCCTAAAAATCCGTTAAGGGCACATCGATGAAGTCCCTGGTGGTGGCCGCCGAAGCCCAGTCGGGGGCTGTTGCTGGGGGTTAAGGAAATGGGGGCGATCTACAAAGGCATGTAGGCGTTGACCCCCTTTCCGCGGAGACCCAAGTTCGTGGCTATCGGTTACGGCTTGGGTAGAACCTGCACGCGATGCATCAACTGTCTTGGCAGTACTTAGCGTTGGGTGCAGCGTAGCCTGCCCTGAGTGGGGTGGTCGGATAGCAGGGTACAAGAAGGGTTCAGCGGCCGTAGAACCTGATCTTGATTTGGACTGCTTGAAAGCCATCTTGCAAAAGGGGCTAGAAGGCAATTAGCGTCGTTGAGGAAAACTCCTAGACTGTTTCCGGTGGATGGCACGTTGGGGATTGCGATGTGAGCTAAGTGGTGATCTAGCTCTGTTCTTGGCGACAGAACAGGCAGGCCGTAAAGGGGAAACCGCCAAGATGGCAACATCTTCGGAAGGCCTGTGGGAAAACCTGCTGGACCTGAAGCCACAATCTTTACTCAGCGTGCTGCCGGCCCATACATACCCTAAGGAGGCGGTGTTCCTTTCCTTGGGCGATCCGAATTTTCGCTCACAGATACGGCGGTTCTTAGCCGTCGGCGTAGCGACCTTTTTTTTATCAGTGGTCATTTCACTGGGGAGTCAAACCCTTCTCACCGTCTTTACCCTCTTCCCCGCCATGATTCTGCTCCTGGTCATCGTCGGACTAGGGATCATTTTTGACATCATCGGTGTTGCTGTCACCGCCGCGCGGGAAGAGCCCTTCCACGCCATGGCCGTTGACCGGGTTTCCGGCGCACAGCACGCTGTCCGCCTCATCCGCCATGCTGACAAGGTAGCCAATTTTGCCAACGATATGGTCGGTGATGTAGCCGGCACCCTCAGCGGAGCCGTGGCAACGGCAGTGGTGATGCGCTTGCTCCTGTTGCTGCCAGGACTGAAAGAGCCGGTAGTGACCACTTTGCTGGTGGGGCTGATTGCCGCCTTGACCGTTGCCGGCAAAGCTTGCGGCAAGGTGATTGCGTTGAAATATGCTGATGATATCGTCCTTGCTGTCGGCAGGCTCCTTTATTGGTTGGAGAAGGGCACCGGGATTGCCATCTTAGGGAAGAATAATCGACGGTCCAAGAACAACAAGGGCCGGAAGCGGAAAGGGAAACGAGGCGACTAACATGGCTCGATTATTAGACGCGGTCAATTCACCCGCCGACTTGAAGGCCTTAACTTCCAGCCAGCTGAACCAGCTGGCGGAGGAAATACGGCAGGAGATCATCAGCACTGTCTCCTCTTGCGGGGGGCACTTGGCGGCCAATCTCGGCGTAGTAGAATTGACGATTGCCCTCCACAGCATTCTCGACAGTCCC
This sequence comes from Bacillota bacterium, assembly GCA_012521755.1. GTDB lineage: Bacteria > Bacillota > Limnochordia > JAAZLZ01 > JAAZLZ01 > JAAZLZ01. The sequence continues at coordinate 12,983 of JAAYLV010000001.1, forward strand.
CGGGACAAGATCATATGGGATGTGGGGCACCAGACTTATGCCCATAAACTCCTGACGGGACGACGGGATCGGTTTGCTTCACTCAGACAGTATGGCGGCATTAGCGGGTTTCCCCGTCGAGGGGAAAGTCTCCACGATATCTTTGGTGCCGGCCACAGCAGCACCTCCATCTCCGCGGCGTTGGGCCTAGCCGAGGCCCGGGACCTGTCCGGGGAAGATTACCGCGTGGTAGCCGTCATCGGTGATGGCGCCCTGGGGGCAGGACTCGCCTTTGAAGCCCTAAATCACGCTGGACACCGGGGAACGGATCTACTGGTGATCCTAAATGACAATGAAATGTCTATTGACAAGAACGTTGGGGCCCTTGCCCGCTATCTTACCCAGCTGCGGATGGACCCCACTTTGTATAAGGCAAGGACAGAGCTGGAAAACTTGCTGAAGCAAATCCCTGCCTTTGGTGGGATTGTCCACCGAGTTGTCGACAAACTCAAGGACGCCCTAAAGCAGGTCCTTGTCCCAGGGATGTTTTTTGAAGAGCTGGGGTTCTCTTATTACGGACCATTGAACGGCCATGACATCGGGTTGTTAAGATGGGGGCTACGGGACGCCTTGGCCATGAAAGGTCCGGTGCTCTTGCATGTGGTGACCACTAAGGGCAAGGGACATCCTTTAGCGGAGCGCAATCCCAAACGATACCATGGCATCGCGGCCGCATCATCTGGCGATAATGGCCGGTCTAATAGTCAGGTCTTTGGCGAAATGCTCTGTCGGCTGGCGAAGGAGGACGACCGGATTGTGGCCGTTACCGCCGCGATGGCGGAAGGGACGGGCTTGAGCCGATTCCAGGAACAGTTTCCCGATCGCTTCTTCGATGTGGGCATTGCCGAACAGCATGCCCTGGTGTTGGCGGCAGGACTGGCCGTCGGGGGGAAGCGGCCGGTCGTAGCTATGTACTCAACTTTCCTGCAGAGGGGATACGACCAGCTCATCCATGACATTTGCCTGCAGGAGCTGCCGGTGGTATTGGCCATCGACCGAAGCGGTCTAGTCGGAGAAGACGGTCCCACCCACCACGGAGCCTTCGATCTATCCTTCCTGCGGATTATCCCTGGTCTGGTCATCATGGCGCCTAAGGACGGGAAGGAACTGGAAGACATGTTAGCCTGGGCCGTTACCCATGAAGGCCCCGTCGCCATTTGCTACCCTCGCGGGAGTCTACCTCCCCTCGGACATGAAGAGCCTATCCTCCTCGGCCGGGGGCAAAGGCTGCGGACGGGGAAGGACCTCAATTTCATTACCATCGGCTCCATGGTAGGACCTTGTCAGGGGGCAGCCGAACTCCTGGCCCGGCGAGGCATCGATGCGGGGGTGGTCAATGCCCGTTTCGTCAAACCGCTCGATGTGGACTTGATTGAGAATACGCCGGGCTATCTGATTACCGTTGAAGAGAACGTCTTAATGGGCGGATTTGGCAGCGCCGTCCGGGAATTCCTCCCCGATGGCAGGCTCATCGGTTGCATCGGCCTGCCTGATGTTTTTGTTGAGCACGGACCTTGCCCTGTTCTCCACGAAAAGTATGGGCTGACGCCGGAGGCGATTAGCGCCTATGCCCAAAAGGCCTTTTCTCTCGCCAGGGAGGGGAGGAAGTCCCTTGGCTAAGGTTCGACTCGACCAGCTTCTCATCCAGCGCTCTTTAGCCCCCAGTCGGCAGCGGGCCCAAGGGATGATCATGGCGGGCATTGTCTACGTTGATGGCCATAGGGTGACCAAGCCCGGCAGCAAGTTTCCCCCCGAGGTGGATATCGAGGTGAAGGGGCAGGATCTTCCCTATGTCAGCAGGGGTGGATTAAAGCTGGAGAAGGCCCTGGACCTGTGGCGGATCGATGTGATGGACAAAGTCGTTGTGGATGTGGGCGCCTCCACGGGGGGGTTTACCGATTGCCTCTTGCAGCGCGGCGCGGGCAAGGTCTACGCAATCGATGTGGGCTACGGACAGCTTGCTTGGTCGCTGCGGACCGATCCGCGGGTTGTCGTGATGGAAAGGACCAATATCCGCCATATGAATCCGGGGGATCTTGACGAACCTCCGGATTTGGCAACTGTGGACGTCTCTTTCATTTCCATCCGGAAATTCCTGGATGTTCTCTGGAACCTGTTGACCCCCGATGGTGAAGTCATTGCCCTGGTGAAACCCCAGTTTGAAGCTGGTCGGGAGCAAGTGGGGAAGAAAGGGATCGTTCGCGATCCTGCGGTTCATCGGCACGTCTTGCTGGAAGTTGCCCAGGCGGCCGCGGCCTTGGGCTGGCAGACAGCAGGTCTAACCTATTCACCCATCACCGGTCCGGAGGGGAACATTGAATTTTTGATCTACTGGCGAAAGCACGGGGCTGCAACGATCTTGCTAGAGGAAGAAATCAAGCGGGTAGTTGATGATGCCCATCGCTGGTTGATGGGATAGGGAAGGGGAAATTATTGGTTTGGCGAAGAATTAAATACGACGTGGGAGGTGGCGATGACGGGTGCAGCGGGTTGGCTTGCTTGCCCATCTTGACAAGGCGGACGCAGTGGAGGCCTCAAATAAGGTTATCCGGACCCTAAAGGAAGACGGCATCCAGGTCTACTCGCCCTTAGAGGCCATTTCGTCCTTGTCTGGGGTGGACGGGCCATTATCTGATGACCTAACCCGGGACCTAGACGTGATGATCGTCCTTGGCGGGGACGGCACCTTTCTGCGGGCAGCTAGGTTGACCGCCGGGACAGGTGTGCCAATTCTGGGAGTCAATCTTGGGCACTTAGGTTTCTTGACGGAGCTGGAGATTGGTGAGCTGGATGAAGGTCTGCAGCTCCTGCTCCAGGGCAAGTACCAGGTGGAAGAGCGGATGATGCTGCGGGTTGAGCTGAAGCGGCGGAACCAGTGCCTTGGGGTGTTCCTCGCCTTGAACGATGCGGTGATCACTAGAGGCCCCGTTGCCCGGATCATCACCCTGGAGACCACTGTTGACGATCAGTTGGTAGGCAATTTTGCGGCGGACGGAATGATTATCGCCACCCCTACCGGTTCATCAGCTTACAACCTGTCGGCCGGTGGGCCGGTAGTCAATTCGCAGCTGGCTGCCCTGATCATCACTCCCATTTGTCCCCACACCTTGACCGCCACCCGCTCAGTCCTTGCCTTGCCGCAAGAGCGGGTGAGGGTAAAGGTTAAAGCAATGCATACCGATATTGTCCTCACCGTCGATGGACGTTGTGAGGCCACCTTGGAGCCTGAAGATGAGATCTGGGTTTGTCGGGCGGAGGAGACTACGAGGGTAATAAAAATGATGGGACGGGGCTTTTATGAGGTGTTGCGCAATCGCTTAGCCCATCCCGAAGTGTAGAGGCTGATCTATGAAGAACGTTCGTCAAGCAGCCATGCTCAACATCATTCGATCGAAGGCCATCGCCACCCAGACGGAATTAGCGGAAGAATTGCGCAAGCGGGGAATTTCTGTTACCCAGGCCACCATTTCCCGGGATATCAAAGAGTTGGGGCTGATCAAGGTAGCCGATGAAGGGGGCAACTATCGCTATGTACGGCCCCAGCGGCTGGGAGCGTCCGATGTCTTGCGCCGGGCCCAGCGGGCGTTTAGTGATTATGTGGTCGATGTTGATTATGCGGGGAACTTGATTGTCATCAAGACCCTGCCCGGTACAGCCCAGGCAGTTGCCGCTGCTTTAGATGACCTGGCTTGGCCGGAAGTTGTCGGCACCATTGGCGGGGATGATGCCATCCTGGTCATCGTCCGGCAAGGGGAAGCAAGCCCCCTCGATGGTGCCGTCAAAGAAGTGCTCGCCCGCCTGGGACAGCTGCGCAAGTAGCCGGGGGGACAAAGGATGCTAAGGGAACTCCACATACGCAACTACGCCCTTATCGAGCGCCTCGAGTGCCAGTTCATGCCGGGACTGAACATTGTGACGGGGGAGACTGGCGCCGGCAAATCGATCATCATCGATGCGGTTTGCACCGTCCTCGGCGGGCGGGCGACCGTCGACAGCATCAAGGGCGGAGCAGAGGGCGCTTTAGTGGAGGCTTGCTTCGAAGTAGAACCAGATTCGCCCGTTGGTAGACTTTGTACCGAGCTCGGTTATCCACCAGAGGATGGACTCCTGATCCTCACCCGGGAAGTGAACCGCAGCGGCAGGCACCGGTGTCGCTTAAATGGCCGGGTGGTTCCCTTGCATATCCTCGCCGATGTGGGACAAGCCCTAGTCGATATCCATGGACAACATGATCACCAGTCGCTGTTGCGCGCCGAGACTCACGGGGACTTTCTCGACGCCTTCATTGGCGATGAGGCTTTGTCCCTGCGCCGGCGGCTTGAGGCAAGGCTCGTGGAGTACCGGCAAATAGTCGACAGGCTGCATAAGTGGCAAGACATGCTAGCTGGCCGGGCAAGGGATCGGGAGCTGCTCCTCCATCAAGTGGATGAGATCAGGGGGGCTCGTCTTCAGCCTGGTGAGGATGAAAGACTGGAACAAGAAAGGCGCGTTTTGCAGAATGCCCACGCCCTTTATGAAGGGGTGATGGGCGCTTACGAGATCTTGTATGGAAGCCAGTTGTCGGCCGCCGGTCTCCTTGGCCAGGGGACGGCAACCCTGGGAAGTCTAGTCCGGATGGATGAGTCTTTAACCCCACTTTGGGAGAGTCTCCAGTCGAGCCAGATCCTCGTCCAGGAAATCGCCAGGGAGCTTCGCACCTACGGGGAGGCCATTGAAGCGCGGCCGGGGAGGCTTGAAGAAGTCGAAGAGCGACTGGAGCTAATCAACCATTTGAAGCGAAAGTATGGTCGAACCATTGAGGAAATCATCGCCAAAGAGGCGGAGATGGCCGCGGCCCTGGAACTGGAAGAAAAGCAGGACGAAGAGCACAAGGAACTTCAGGCTCGCGCCGAAACCTTGCGAGGGGAACTGAAAAGATTGGCGGGGGAGCTGTCCGCTCTTCGGCGATCCCATGCGGCGCGCCTGGAAGAGGCGGTTGGGCGGGAGCTTGAGGAGCTCAATATGCCTCGGGCCCGGTTTCAGGTGGCCTTCTTGGCCAATGAGGGCGGCACCTCCCTGGGCGATGGAGTGCGAATCACTGGGCGAGGGGCCGAACGCATCGAGTTTCTCATCGCTCCCAACCAGGGGGAAGAACCCAAGCCCCTCATCCGGATCGCTTCCGGCGGTGAGATGTCCCGGATCATGTTGGCGCTAAAGACTATTCTAGCCAAAGGCGATCACGTCTCCACCTTGATCTTCGATGAGGTCGATGCGGGGATCGGCGGCCATACCGCGGACAAGGTCGCCGTCAGATTGGCGAGACTAGCCAGGAATCGACAGGTCCTGGTGGTTACCCATCTAGCCCAGGTAGCCAGCATGGCCGACAGCCATTATCGGGTGCAAAAGGAACAGTCTGATGGTACGACCAAAGTGAATTTGACCAGACTCGAGAAGGATGAAGCCCTCGAAGAACTGGCCCGGATGCTCGGCGGGAACGAGGTCACTGCCCGACAGCACGCGCGGGAGCTCTTAAACCGGGCCGGCCGCATCAAACAACTGGCAGGATGAGCAGGGTCCCTGCAAGGCCCCTGCTGACATAAAAACTACTCTCCACGGGCATGATAGCTCTAGGCGGATTCGCCTTTTTTTATGTCATGGGCTGTGGGGAGTAGATGAATGGTGCGGCGAAACAGATTTCTTACTTATCTGTGGTGGGGGCTTCTTATTTGTTTCTTCCTCATCGGCATCCAGGTGCATCTGTTAAATGCCTTGCCTAAACATTTGCGTGTTCTTCCTGGGGACAGCCTGAACCTTCGCCTGTTCCCGCCTTACACCCTTGTCTCTCCTGCGGAAAAGGACTTCATTCAAATCTCCGAAGGAAATCTAGAAATTGGTCCGACCAGCCCCGATCAGGCCAGTCTGCTCATCAGCCTGTGGGGAATGCCGGTTCGGGAGATGGTGGTGGAGGTCGTCCCGGAGCTGAAGGTCATGCCGGGGGGACAGGCAATCGGGGTCTTGTTGGCCCCCGCGGGCTTGATTGTGGTGGATCATATACCTCTTCTCGGCACCGATGGCAAAGAGTACTATCCCGCCCAGGAAGCAGGGATTCGGCATGGTGACATCCTGCTGAAATTAAACAATGCGACCATCTACAATCCTGACCAGTTGCGGTTCATGGTCGAGCGATCCGGGGCTTTAGGTCAGGAACTGGATGTTGAGCTGCTGCGCAATGGACAGGTGATTCGGACCCGCATCAGGCCGGTTGAGGTCGGCAGAAATGGAGGGCGCAGTCCGAGCTTCCTCTTGGGGCTGTGGCTGGAGGATCCCGCTGCCGGTGTGGGGACTCTAACCTTCTATGATGAGCGGACAGGGCGGTACGGTGCTCTGGGCCACATGATCACCGATGCGGCTAATCGTCGGATTCAGGTTAACCGGGGTCATATAGTCCAAGCTCAGATCTCGGGGGTGCAAACGGGCCTGCGGGGACGACCGGGGGAGAAAATTGGCATCTTCCAAGATGAACGCGATGTGGTTGGCACCATCGACAAGAACACCCGCTTCGGCATCTTTGGCAAGCTCCACGTCCTACCTGGCAACAACTATTATCGAGAGCCAATACCAGTTGCTTTGGCCCATCAAGTCAAAAAAGGTCCGGCGGAAATCCTGACAGTGTTGGAAGGCGAAAAGGTGGAGCGCTTCGCTGTGGAGATCATCAAAGTCAATAGGCAGCGGCGGCCTGATGATAAGGGGCTTGTCATCCAGATAACTGACAGCCGTCTCCTAGAGCGAACGGGCGGCATCATTCAAGGGATGAGCGGCAGTCCCATCATTCAAGATGGACGTCTAGTCGGAGCGGTCACCCATGTCTTCATCAGCGATCCAACTAGGGGATTTGGCATCATGGCCGAGTGGATGCTATACGAATCCGGCATTGGCGACACGCAGATAGGCAATCCTCCCAGGACAGCTTGACTACTTGTGTTTCTCCCTGCCCGCGGGCTCGCTAAGCCCCAGGACGTTATCCGCGGGCAAAGTAAAGATGATCCCTTTCCCTGGTTCGTGGAATTTGCCGGCTTCGACCAGCACATCGTAAATGGGACGGTATGCGTCTCGCGGCGACACAATTAGAATGACTTCTTTAGAGGATTCAATATGTAGATTAAGGAGTTTAGGAGCTTCAAAGACTCCAGTTCCCCGTCCATACAAGATAGTCCCGCCGAGCAGGCCTGCTTCCTTGGCCTTCTCTACTAGTCCCTGAGCTTTGCCCCGCTCGACGACCGCGATAATCGCTAAGTAATCCATCGACAATCCTCCTAAGTCTTTGCTCGAGCAACCAATATGGGTTGGGAGCCACCGAACCTGGCAGTCATCTCTTTCTTTGTCCGGTCTGGCTCACCACCCCTGTGGTCTGGCCGGTCCGACTGACATCTACAAGAACCTGCTCAAGATCCCGAGGGACAACACCGACAGGATTGTCCCCATGGATGTCAAGCCAACGATGCCGAATCCAGCGAGCAACGGGTCAGTGACCTCAAGCATGCTCGCTAATCCTATGGCCAGGGCCATGTTAATCGGGATATTAACCGGCCCGGTAGTGGCGCTGGCACAATCCATGGCGATGGCGACGAACTGTTCCGGTGCGAGCCGAATCAAGACCAGGAATAGGATCAGAATCGGCGTGATGATGGTTCTAATTGGAATGTTGTTTAGTATCTTCAAGATCCCCATAGCCATGCCCAAACCGAAACCAAAGGCTACAGCGTGGACCAATACATTGTAAGGGATAGCACCTACCGATATTTCTTCGACTTCCAGTGCCAGAATTCTCAGTGCCGGCTCCACCAAAGTGCCAAAGTAGCCCAGGACAAAAGCAAATAGGGCTATTGCCAGCTTATTGTCGAGGACAACCAAATCACGTCCAAGGGAGTCGCTCATGGGCAATAAGCTCATTGACGCCCCCTTGATGAAAAAGTGCAGCCCCAAGATACTCAGGACGATGCCGCCGATGAAGGTCTTCGGGTTCTCGGGACTATGCTTAAGGAAGAATGTCTTGAAGCCGACCATGAAAAGCGTAATTGGGAGAACGGTCTTGGCTGTTCCCCACAACGGCTTTAGCTGCTCTAAGAATCCCATCACTTTCCTCCTTCTATCTTCCTTAGGGACAACATATATATTCTCCTCCGAAAGGGATATCCCTTCTCCTGCCTGGACAAGCTGTTGTGAGAACTCTCGAAACCACCCATTTGTTAACAGCAGGAATGGGAATTGGGGCCACGAAGGAAGTAGTACCCCAAAATGAACTTTAATAAGCTTACTTGGAACAAGAAGGATGGGAGAAGGTGACTGCAGGTGAAAAAGCCCTTGATCGGAGCATTGGCAGCAGTACTAATCCTTGCGGGAGCAGCTGGAGCGACCACCTTGGGCGGTGGCGTGGGTTGGACAAAGGCAACGGCCGAGCATGGGGAAGAGTCAAGCTTGGAAGAACGGGCCTGGGTTTTCGATGGGAACGTCGACTTGGGTCTGCTCAGGCTTGGCGGCAGCTACCTGATGCTGATGGATGAGAAAGAAAATCCCCAGGCCGACTACACCATGTACGCCGGCGGCGTTGAATTGCGACTCCCCTTAGGGCCTCTGCCTTTGAAGGCTTATGTTGGTGGCGGATACACAGGCGAGGACCTGTCCTTTGGGTCGGCTAAGATCGAAGGGGAGGGCTTCTTTGTCGGCGGACGGGCCTTAGCTGACTTGGACGGCGTCCTTCTCGAGGGCTACTATCAGCACTCGCCTCGCTTTTCGTGGGTTGAGACAACCGATGGCGGGGAAGTGGAGGGTGAAGCCGTCATGGCCCGGTACGGTGCCAGTTTGCGATTTCCCGTCCTTTGGCCCCTCAACATCGTCATCGGGTACAAAGGCGGCACCCTTGAGCCCGGGGATGATTATCAAGGTGAACTGAAGAAGGTCCAGACCAATGTTTTCACCGCGGGAGGCGCCATTTCTTTCTGACAAGGCTTAATCGGTGATTTGTACGAGTGCAGGCGGGAAGGCGCTGGTGGCTTTCCCGCCTGCACCTGTATTTAGGGGAGGAACTGTTGAACCCCGATAATTGGAGGGATAGGTATTTGTAGAGCTAACACTTTTTATAGAAGTTGACATAATTGATCGGCGTATCTACAACATCTCGACAGTATTGGCAGGAATTGTGCTGAAAAGTGCCGAATATGATCCCAGAAGGCCCATGGGAGAGAATCTTACCCAGAAGGTGATCCAATGCCGACAAGGTTGCTGGTGGCGGACGATGATCGGGGATTTTGTCAGCAGATAGCTGAGGCTATTGCCTCCGATCCTAAGTTGGAGCTCCTCGCTATTGTCCATGATGGCAAGAGCGTCTTGGAAGTGCTCCACAGGGAAACGCCGGATGTTTTGCTATTAGACCTGGTTATGCCCGAGCTAGATGGAATCGGCGTCCTCGAGGAGATTCAAAGGGATCGTCGAGAGTTGAGGATTCTCGTCATGTCCGTGTTTGGCCAAGAAGAGATCCTGAGCCGAGTGCTTTCCCTTGGAGCTGACTACTTCATGGTGAAGCCCTTTGATGTCAAGCTGCTTTTGCAGCGAGCCAAAGAATTGACCCAGGGATCGCGGTTTTATGATGGTCAAGCTTATAATCGTAAGAGCAATCACTTGGAGGCGGAGATCGTTCGGCAGTTGATCCAGTGCGGCGTACCTGCCCACTATAAGGGCTATGCTTACCTTAAAGAAGGAATCATGCGGGTCATTCAAGACGGGAGCCTGATCAACCGCGTGACCAAGGATCTTTATCCGAGCATAGCGCGGGAGTTTAATACCACTGCGGAAAAGGTGGAAAGGGCCATTCGCCACGCGATCGAGACGGCCTACGTACGGGGAAACATCGAGTTTCTCAACGAAGTCTTTGCCTACACCGTTGACTCCCAAAAGGGCAAACCGACCAATTCTTCCTTTATCGCCACGTTAGCCGACAGAATTCGACTGGGAATTAAAGTGGCGGAATGACGGGTGAACCATCGCGGCATACTATCGCTAGAAGGGGCCGGCATGGCCCCTTTAGCGCGTTATGGAGGTGCTTCGATGGCCATCCGGGGTATTGCCAGGGTGGACAAGAGGACCAAAGGCCTGGTGAAACGTCTCCAGCCTGGGGAGATCGCGGTGATCGCCCATCGGGATATCGACGAGGTGGCTGCGGAAAGCCTGATCCGCTGTGGAGTCAGGGCCGTCGTCAATGGCGATGAGTCGATCACGGGTCGCTACCCCAACCCTGGTCCCTTGCATCTGTTGCGGGCAGGCATCCCGGTCTTGGATAAGGTGGGACTCTCGGCCATCGAGGCCATCAAGGATGGCGACAGCGTAGAAATCCGTGACAACCGACTCTTGGTGGGGGGCCGGGTGGTTGGCCTTGGGCAGATGCTATCCCTAGACATGGTAATGGAAAAGATGGCCATGGGCCGCAGGAATTTGCAGGAAGAGCTGCGACGATTCGCCGCGAATACCCTCGTTTATGCTTGGAAGGAAAAAGATGCGATCTTAGGGCGGATTCCGCTGCCGCCCATCAAGACTTCTTTGCAGGGAAAGCACGCCCTTATTGTCGTCAGAGGGGCGCGGGCAAAGGAGGACCTAATAGCTATTCGTTCGTACATCGACGAGGTTGAGCCCGTCCTCATTGGGGTGGATGGGGGCTCCGACATCTTGGTGGAACTTGGCTATCGGCCCCATTTGATCGTAGGTGACATGGATAGCGTCAGCGACACCACCCTAAGGAAAGGAGCGGAGCTGGTGGTCCATGCTTATCCCGATGGGCGGGCTCCGGGGCTGCGCCGCATACAAGAACAAGGACTTAAGGCCCACGTACTGCCCCTTCCCGGCACAAGCGAAGATGTCGCGATGCTCCTTGCTTACGAAAAAGGAGCTGCTTTAATCGTTACGGTGGGGAGCCATTCGAATATGATCGACTTCCTCGAGAAAGGGCGGCGGGGGATGGCCAGCACTCTCCTGGTAAGACTGAAGGTGGGGGAAATCTTAGTGGATGCTAAGGGAGTCAGCAAGCTTTACCGGGGACGGCCCCGCATTGGATATGTCTTCTCCCTTGGCTTGGCAGCTTGTGTTCCGGTGATGATCCTCCTGTTGCTATCGGATTCTCTGCGCCAAGTTGGGCGCTTCCTGCTTCTGGTGCTGAGGGTAATGCTTGCCAGGTAGAGGAGGGGGGCCTTGCTAATTGATCTACGCTACCATTTGGGGTCACTAGTGGCGGTCTTCTTAGCCTTAGGCATCGGCATTCTGATCGGCTACAGCCTATTTGGCCAGGAAGGCTTTCTGGATAAGCAGCAGCAACAGCTTGTGGACGAACTGGAAGTCCGTTTCCTTCGGCTAAAGGACGAACGGGAACAACTGGAGGCCAATCTGGCTAGGCTGGCCCAGGAACTAGAACGAGACCGGGATCTGGTTCGGTCCATCCAGCCCCTTCTCATTAAGGACAGGTTGGCAGGGAGAAATATACTGCTGGTGGTGACTGGAACCGCGGCAGATAAAGACTGCATCGCACAGGTTGCGGCCGGCCTTCGCGAGGCGGGGGCCAACGTTACTGAAGTCATCCACCCTCGAAAAGAGAAGGGGGAAGAAAGCATCGTGGACTTGGTTGCCCCTGGCACAGATCCCCAAGCTCGTCAATCAGTTGATGGGGTGGTGTTGATAGGTGGAGCCTTGGCGGGGGAGGGGACCTTTCAAGAAATCGATCGGCCCCTCATCGAAGCCCTGTTTCCGAGGCGGATACTAGTAGTTGGCGCTGAGCCTTTCGGCGCCCCAGTTTCCTACGCAAAGGACTATGAGCGAATGTCCATTCCTATGGTAGATAACGTCGATACCCCGGCGGGACTAATCAGCCTGGTGTTTTTATTATCGGCCGGAGAAAACTCCGAGGCGGCAGCGGCAATGGGGGTGGGCTAAGGATTGGTTTCGGTGCTGATGCCGGCCCTCAATGAAGAAGCTAGGATCGAGGCATCGGTGTCTGCAGCCCTCGCCATCCCCCAGGTCGATGAGGTGATCGTGATCGATGACGGTTCCGTCGACGAAACGGGGGACCTGGCAGCAAAGGCGGGGGCCGAGGTCATTCGTCTCCAGCGGAATCTGGGGAAGGGAGGGGCCTTGAATGCCGGTTTGAGGCGAGCGCGGGGCGATGTCATCTTGACCTTGGATGCCGATTTGGGCGTCAGTGCTTTAGAAGGGGCCAAGCTCCTGGCTCCCGTCCTTGCTGGACAGGCCCACATGACGGTGGGGGTCTTTCCCCGATTGGGGAAGGGAGGCGGCTTTGGCCTCGCCAAGGGCCTGGCAAAACGGGGGATCTTGCTGTTGACCGGCCAGCAGCTGCGCGAACCCCTATCGGGTCAACGGTGCCTACTGCGGGAGATATTGGACCGATGCAACGGATTTGCCGCGGGGTTTGGTGCAGAGGTGGGGCTGACCATCGATGCTCTGCGGCTGGGATACCGGGTGTTGGAGGTGGAAGTAAACATGGACCATGCGCGCACTGGCCGGAATCTGACCGGCTTTCGCCACCGGGGCCGGCAGTTCTGGCATATCTTCTTGGCTTTGGCCGCCCGCGTTGGTGATCGGATGTGATCCTGGCGGTCATGCTCCTTGGGGCCCTTGGGACGCTTTGGCCTCTAAGAGGCCTTGCGGAATTGGCCCGGGAAGGATTTCTTCGCCGGGCCAACTTTCGCGGTGAGCTCGTCCCGACGGGGATGGGAGTCTCCTTCTTGCTTGGCTCCTCCCTTGGTCTCGTCGGGGGCCTTTGGCTGGGCGTCTATGGAATCCAGGATGCGCTCCTCTTAACCACTGTGTTGTTTGGCTTTGGCTTTTTGGGCCTAGTCGACGATCTTTGGGGCGATCATGCCCATCGCGGCCTTGGGGGCCATCTTCGCGTCGCCTTGCAGGGGAAGGTCAGCACGGGGCTTTTGAAAGCCGTTTACGGTGGCCTTTTAGCCCTAGGAGCAGCGCTGTTCAGCGGGGGTAAAGAAGGGCTCTTGGTTAACGCCTTGATCATCGCCTTAACGACCAATACCCTAAACCTCTTGGACCTCAGGCCTGGACGCTGCGGCAAGGCCTTCCTGCTAGGATCTCTACTCCTCTTTTGCATCGGGGAGACTAGCGCCTTGAGGCAGCTGCTGCCCGTCATCGGCGGAGTCCTCGCCTACCTCCCGTGGGATATGCGGCGAGTTGTGATGATGGGCGATGCCGGGGCTAATCCCCTAGGAGCCTTGCTGGGCATTGGCATCATCGGTCTTGCAGGGCCCATGCGGGCCTTTAGCCTCCTGCTGTTGATTGGCATTCACCTCTACAGCGAGAAGTATTCTCTCTCCCGCTTGATTGATGATAATCCGGTATTGCGTTTCTTGGACAAGCTGGGGTGCGATTAGCAGGAAAAAGCCCAAAGAAGGCGAACATCCCCGTAAGGGGGTGAAAAGCGTTGCACCGGTTGGTCCTCTTGTTGCTGTCCATCGGGCTCTTTACCTCGCCGGCAGCTGCGGATGTTGAAGTGTACACCGTCAAGCCGGGGGACACGATCTACGCAGTGGCTCGGATACTGCAGGTCCATCCCAAGGAAATCATCGCCCTAAACAGCCTCGATGATCCTGATCTGATCGGTGTGGGCATGCAGCTGAAGGTGCCTTCGGGAGCACCGGAGCGCCCGCCAAGGGAGGTCACCCCCGAGGAGTTGGAATTGATGGCTAAAGTGATCTATGCTGAGGCCCAGGGCGAGCCGGAACTAGGTCAATTAGCGGTGGGAAGGGTCATCGTCAACCGGCTCCGCGACCCTAGTTTTCCCGATACGATCACTGACGTCATCTACCAGCCGGGCCAATTCCTTCCGGTCGAATCGGGGCTGCCCGAGACAGTCCCGGCGAAGTTTGTGGAGTTGGCCAAGAGGGCCTTTTCCGAAGAAGACCCAACCTATGGCGCCCTGTTTTTCTACAACCCCCACAAGACCACCAGACCCGATTTTTGGGCTACCAGGACCAAGCTGGTCACCATCGGCAATCACGTCTTTGCCCGCTAGCATACCATCAAACCTCCTAGCATAGGAATGAGGAGAAAGCCCTGTGCAGGGGGTGTTTTCATTGGTCATCGTCATCAGGACTCGCCTACAGCTGCTGGCTGGTTTCCTGGCCCTGGCCGTCCTAGTCAGTTTGCTGCAGTTCGTCGGCGGTCAGGCGGTGAAGACAGTCAGCGGGCTCCTTGCCCGTCAGGTCCCTATCTACCAGGTGGAAGTGCCCGACAAGAAAGTCGCCATATCATTCGACGCCATGTGGGGTACAGAGCGAACTGACCGGCTGCTGGCAGTGCTGCGGCGCCATGGTGTGAAGACTACTTTTTTCCTGGCCGGTTATTGGCTGCAAAAAAACCCTGAGTATGTGCGGAAGATCGCCGCTGAAGGCCATGAGATAGGCAATCACAGCTACACCCACCCCCATATGGCCAACCTCAATGCCAGTCAAATTCGCGAAGAGCTGGAAAAGACCCACGCCTTGATTAAGCAATTGACCAATCAGGACAGCTTCTTGTTTCGCCCTCCCTTTGGCGAGTACAACGATCGGGTGATCGAAGTGGCAGCGGAGTTGGGGTATTATACGATCCAATGGTCCCTGGATTCCCTGGACTGGAAAAACGTCAGTAAAGATGACATTGTCCGTCGGATTATGGAGAGAGTCAAACCGGGGGACATTATCCTCTTTCACAATGATGGCCTCCATACGGCAGCTGCCGTCGATGAGATTCTCACGCGACTGCTCAGCCAAGGGTATCAAGTGGTCCCCGTCTCCCAGCTGATTTACAAAGAGGGATATTACATTGAGAAACACTCGGGCACCCAGCGGCCCAGCAAGGCCGGGCGAACACGGCAGTAGAGCAAGGAGGTGAGAGGATGTTTTCCCTTGTCATCACCCGGAGGATGATCCGTCGGGGTGGGTTCATTATCGGCTTGATCCTCCTTTGGGCCGTTGGGCCTGGGCTTTGGCAGCTGGGCTGCCGCTACGTGTGCGGTGTACGCCCGGGCGTTACCCTCGAGGGTCGGCCCATCGGGGGACTGCTGGAAGATGAGCTGTATCGGGAGGTAGCGATGATCGCTGAGGAGTACGTTACTCTTCCGCAGGATGCCTACTATGATGAGCATACGGGGGAGCTTCATGATGAAGTGGTGGGGACCTGGGTCGATGTGGGAGCCACCGTTGCCAAGATCTTGTCGGCCTCCCCGGGGGAGCGGGTTCAGCTGGTCGTCCAGGATATCCTGCCCACCATCAGGCGCAGTCTTTTCGAACCTGTCTACCGCGGCAACCCGGAACGCCCCTACGCCAGCTTTGCGGTGAACGTTGACTGGGGGGAGGAAATCTTGCCGGCGATGCTTGATGTGCTCGACAAATACCAGGTAGTCGCGACTTTTTTCTTAACGGGTCGCTGGGCGCAGGCGAACCCGGCCCTGGCCCGGATGATTGCCAGCCGGGGGCATGAGATAGGCAACCACGGCTACTGGCATGCCCATCCTAGCCGCCTGTCGGCCAAGGATCTAGAAAAGCTCATCGTCGACAATGAAGTCCTTCTCGATGAATTGACGGGCCAATCCAACAAGCTTTTTGCCCCGCCCTACGGCGAATTCAATGAACGGGTTCTCGCCACCGCGGCTTCCCTTGGTTACAGGACGATTTTATGGTCCCTCGATACCCGCGACTGGCAGGATCCCTCACCCCAGGAGATCATCGACCGCATAGTGCCCAAGGCAGAAAACGGCAGCATTATCCTTATGCATCCGAAGGCCAATACTGTCAAAGCTTTGCCCAAGTTGATTGAGGGGCTGCGGGCGAAAAGTCTCCGACTAGTCCCCGTCGGGGAGCTCCTTTGGCATGACTAGGGCCGCAGACTTCGTCCGATGATGCTCCAGGCGGCCGGGTCTTCAAAGCCGAGCCGCCAGAGGGCAATTCCCGCTAAGTCGTACTTGTTGACCAGGTACAGTTTATGGGACAGGCTGTAGCGGTCTTCGAAATAGACGACGTGGCGATTGCCCAGATCCGTATAGCTAAAATGGGGGACCTTGTGGACGGCATCCCAGTTGACTGGCACGTTTTTCGTCTCGGCGAGGCTCGCGGCTCCTCGCTGGGTTATGGCCTTGCCCGTCCACTGACCGGGGGCAACCTCCTCCCAGTCATACCCGTACAGGGCGATTCCCAGGTAGAGCTTGCTTCGGGGGACATGCTTGAGGGCATAGGTGATGACATCTTCGACCCAGCCAATGGACGCAATGGGGCCAGGGGAGCCATCCCGGTAGTGCTCATCGTAGGTCATCAGCTGAAGCCCGTCCACTATTCTTCCCAGCGTGTTATAGTCATAGGCACCTGTCCAACTAGCCTTTGCCGTTTTATCCGTCTTGGCGGGGACGGACATGGTCACGAGCAGTCCCTCAGGCTGCAAGCGATCGGCCAGCTCTTGCATGAAGGCGTTCAAATTTTCCCGTTGCTGGTGGGGGACGTTTTCGAAATCGATGTTGACGCCGCTGTAACCCCAACGCCTGAGCATCTGATGGATGCTCTCTACGGCCTGCCGCCGGGCCTGAGGGTTTGCCAGAAGCATTCCTACCATGTCGCCGTCGAACTTGTCCCCATGGTAATTATGAATGAGGGCTAGGGTCTGTTTCCCCCGGCTGCCTGCCAGCTCCAGCACCTTGGCGGGCGTTTTCCCTTGGAGGTTCCCTTCTCCATCGAGCATATAGGCCCAGGGGGCAACGGCCGTCCAATGGTCATTAGCAACCAGAGATTCATAGCCGGTTTGGCGCAGGTCATCGACGTAGTAGCCGATGACTTGCCGGGGCCGATGGGAGACGGAGCTCCTCATGGGATCGCCCTTTAGCAGCCAGCCTGCCACCCATCCGACCTCCCGCGTGCTCGTTTGCACCTGGTACCAGCCGTCTTGCTCAGCAATTACCTGGAGTTCTTCACCTTTGGCGAGGGTCTTCACTGGGGCGTAGGCGCCCCCGGGACCTTCCCGCAGGACTACTTGTTCCCCTCCCACCAGGGCACTTTCACCTACTTCCACCGGGGACGCAAGTTCGGTTGTGGATTGTCTAGTTCCGAAAAAGCCCGTTAGCGAGAGGAAGATAGTGAGTAGATAAATTAACAAGGCCTGCACAGGTTTCACCCTTCACAGTTGGCTAGTCGCTCAGTTTTTCCCCGCAGGCGGCCCTAGACCTTCCGGTAAGTTCGGGCAGGACAGGCATTCTCCGGGATTTCGTTTACATCCCGTAAGATCGAATCTATAATAAAGGGGATATTGTGTTGGGCGGTGGGGGAGGTAGACTGCTTGTACCAGAAAACGATCTTGCCAAACGGAATCAGAGTCGTTACGGAGACGATCCCGTACGTTAGAACGGTGTCTTTAGGGTTTTGGTTCCGCACAGGCTCAAGGAACGAAACGGTAGAAAACAACGGCATTTCTCATCTAATCGAGCACTTAATGTTTAAGGGCACATCAACCCGCTCTGCCCGGGAGATAGCTGAACTGATTGATGCCGCGGGCGGCCAGCTCAATGCCTTTACCGGCAAGGAGCGGACCTGTTACTATGCAAGGATCCTTGATGAACAGCTGCCTATGGCCGCGGAGTTGCTAGCTGATATGTTCTTAAACTCCGTCTTTGATCCGGAAGAGATGGAAAAGGAAAAGAACGTCGTGATTGAAGAAATCCGGATGTGTGAGGACTCGCCCGATGAGCTGGTCCATGATCTTTTTGCTAGCGCCGTCTTGGGGGACCATCCCTTGGGGTTGTCTGTCCTCGGCACTGAGGCGAACATCCGGGGGATGAAGCGGGAAGAGGTGCTGGAATTCATCACCGACTACTACGTCCCCGGCAATCTGGTGGTGGCCGCGGCCGGCAATGTTGCCCATGACCAGGTAGTTGATCAGGTCACCCGGTATTTTTCCGCCCTCCCTTCCCGTCCTTTGCCCAACAGCCTGGCGCCGGTGGACGAGCCGGGCAAGGCCGCCTTTAGATACAAAGACATTGAGCAAGTGCATCTTTGCATCGGGGGACTTGGCGTCCCTCGCCATGATGAAGACAAGTTTGCCGTTTACGTCCTCGATGTGATCCTCGGGGGCGGCATGAGCTCCCGGCTGTTTCAACAGCTGCGGGAAGAACGGGGACTGGCTTATTCCACCTACTCCTACCATACATGTTTCCAGGATGCCGGGGTCTTCGGCGTGTATGTGGGGACGGGGCCGGAAAATGTTCCCCAGGTGGTCCGGATAATTCAAGATGAGTTCGACCGGCTGATGCAAGAGGGGGTAACGCCAGAGGAACTCCATCGGGGGAAGGAGCAATTGAAGGGAAGTCTGATGCTCGGCCTGGAAAGCACTGCAGCCCGGATGAGCAGGATCGCGAAGTCGGAGTTGTTTTATGAGGCTATTTTGACCCCCGATGAAGTTGCGGCGAGAATCGATGCCGTCACCGTCGAAAGCGTTCAGCGAGTTGCCCAACGGTTGCTGTCGAGCCCGCTGACCGCCGCGGCTATTGGGCCCACGGAAGATGCCCTTTGGCAAGCTGGATAGGAGGTTGCTTTGTGGATCGACTTGAACACATTTTTCAGTTGCAGCGCAAGTTTGATGAGGAGCTCATCGAAAGCCGCGGGTTGCAGTACGATTTGTCCACCTGGCTGCAAAAAGAAACCCTCGCCATCGTTGCTGAGCTTGCCGAACTCCTCAACGAAGTCAATTTCAAGTGGTGGAAAAACCCCCAGCCTGTAGACCGAGAGAAGGTCAAGGAAGAGCTGGTGGACATCCTCCACTTCTTCGTCAGCATGTGCATTAAGTGCGACATCTCTCCAGAGGAACTCTACCAGGGTTATTTAGCCAAGAACGAAGAGAATTTCAAACGTCAGCATGGCACCTCTGCCCGCAGGGGATATGAGGCTCCTTCCCGCGATTGACTGCTTAGCATCGATTTGTTAATCTAGATTTAACCGGGCCCGCCGGCCCATGCTAAAGGGGGATTTAGCATGTGGTATCAGCGGGTCCAATTGTTTCTGTACACCGGCATCATCTTGTTATTGTTAGCAAGTCCAGGAAGAGTGAACTTCGGTGTGCGTATGGAATGGGAGGAGGGTTTGCTCCGCCCGATTCTCCACTATGGCCGGGTGGGCTCCTTGACCCACGTAGAAGCAGAGTTGGGGCGAAAGTCCCAGGAGGAGTGGGGGCTATTGTCCGGGCGACTTGGAGTGGCGCCTGGCAATTGGAGTTTGCGGCTGATGTACAATGATGAACATATCAGCTTCACCGATCCCTTCCGGATGGTGACGAAAGGCGTTCGCCGCGAGGATAGTTGTGGAGGAGTGCTGGTAGGGGATGTTGGCCGACAACGGTTTGTCGGCCTTTATGTGCGTGACTTTCCCTATCCCCGCCGCACGGGCCACTTGGCAGGGACCCAATGGGAGTGGCGGGGCGATGGGCTTCACTTGGGCTGTGCCGGCATCGCCCAGCACCTGGAGGCGGACTGGTACGCGTGGATGTATAATGTCTACGCTCGCGCCCTCCTTGGCAAGCTGGAACTTGGGGGAGCTATCGGCAAGATCAACAGGGACGGTGAAGATGGGGCAGGTCTGGCTACCTTCCGCTATCCCACTTCTTGGGGTCACGTTTCCTGGACTTATCAACACATCGGGGAAGGATGGCGATCTTGGGCCAACTGGGAAGATCCCTATCGGCGGGACAGGCGGGGTTCGACCGTGGGGATTCGCTGGCGCCACGATCGCTGGGGCCGGGTATTGCTCGAAGTTAAGCGGCTCACCGATCTGGCGGGTGTGCAAAGGGATGAAGGAATGGTCCTCGATTACTTGGGGTGGAAGATCCGGGACTGGCGCTGGCGGGTGCGCTTTGAAGATCGCAATGGTCAACATCGCCTAGAGACGGAAGCTTATCGCGGTCCTTGGAGCTGCGCTTTCGTGGCGGTGGAGCAGGCGGCGGGATGGGATCGGCGCGTCCGCGTCCGGGGGAAGATCCTTCCCTGGCTGTCCGCGGCAGTGGGATTTCAAGAGTTGGAAAGACGTTGGCGGCTTCAGCTTGACCTGCAAGTGAAGGAATGGACGGTGCGGGGGATTGGCAAGGTCCGGCAGCGGGAAGATAAGAACCGCTATTACTACCTGCGGGCCGCGCGGGAGTTTGGACGGAGCCAGGTATTCCTGGAGCTTGGACGCTACGACCGGGGTCGGCTCGATGCTTACTGGGTTCCCGAAAAAACAGTCAACTTGGGTTGGGAGATATCCTTTTGAGGGGGTGCATACACTTGAAGGGGGTGATGGGAATGCTTTACTCGGAGCTAGCCGGAAAGGAGATTATCAGCATCGACGAGGGGATTCGCCTGGGGCTGCTCGATCGGGCTGATGCGATCATTGATACGGAAACGGGACGATTGACGGCGCTCATCCTCCCTGTTCCCGGTGCCCGCCGCTTTGACCGGAAAAGGTGGATGATGTTGCCGTGGCACGGGATCAAGAAAATTGGACTGGACTTGTTGATCGTTGATATGTCCCAGGCTCGGGATGTGGGCAAGCCCTGATGTATAGCTGTCCCGTTGGTGGGCACAATAGTGGAGCGAAGTTACTACCAGGAAGGGGGACTTGCTCACTTATGGGAAAAGTAATTGCGACCTTCAATTCCCGCAATCAGGCGGAAGAAGCAGTCAGCGCCATGCGGGACAAGGGTCTTAACCCAGAAGAGATCTCCATTGTGGCTAAGACCGCGGGTAAGAAAGGCCGCGGCGATATGGAAACGGGCGGCGAAATGGGAGCTATGGACGTGTCCGAGGGAACCGCGTGGGGCGGAGCCCTCGGTGGGTTGACCGGCTTGCTGGCGGGTGCGGGAGCGCTAGCCATTCCCGGCATCGGCCCCATCGTTGCCGCTGGGCCTTTGGCGGCGACCTTGTCGGGAGCAGTGGCCGGTGGGGTGGCCGGGGGTCTCATTGACCTTGGCATTCCCGAAGACCGTGGCCGTTACTACGAGGAAGAAGTCAAGCGGGGCAAGATCCTGGCAGTGATCGAGTCCGATGATGAGAGCAAGCTGGACGATGCTGTCGATGTTTTGAAGGAGTATGGAGCAGACGATGTAGAGACCCATTAACAAGACCTGTTAGTGGATGCAGAAAGGCCGTTTAACGGTCTTTTTGCGCGTCTGGACCTTTGCTTGACAGGCAGAATCTTTTGTAGGAAAATGGAGGCAACATACAGGCAATGGGCATGTTCTTGCTTAAGGGGAGGATCGCCAGTGGCAATTAGGGTGGTCGTCAGCGGCGCCGGGGGACGGATGGGTCGACATGTTCTCAAGGAAGTAATCAATGCGGCGGATTTGGAGTTGGTGGGGGGAGTTGATCCTGCCCACCTGGGGGAAGACCTCGGCATCCTCGCTGGCATGAGTCCCTTGGGGATATCTGTCCAGAAGGATCTTGTCACCACCTTGAGGGCAAGCAAGGCCGATGTCATGGTCGATTTCACCACGCCCATGGTAGCCTTTGACAATATCGTTGCTGCTGTCGAATGCGGCGTCCGCCCAGTAGTTGGCACGACGGGGATGGGCCAGGCGGAGCTGGAGCGGATCCGGGAACTGTGTGATGAGCGGGACATCGGCTGCGTGATTGCCCCGAATTTTGCCCTGGGAGCCGTAGTGATGATGCATCTGTGCAAGATAGCCGCCCCCTATTTTCCTCAAGTTGAAATCATTGAGCTCCATCATGACCAGAAAATCGATGCGCCCTCCGGCACCGCCATCAAGACGGCGGAGATGATCCTCAGCAATCGCTCCGGCGGCAGCGAAAAAGACCAAGGCCAAGATTTTGTGGAGAAAGTGAAAGGTGTGCGGGGCGGCAATTTTGGCGGTGTTCAGATTCATAGCGTTCGCCTGCCGGGACTAGTTGCCCACCAGGAAGTCATTTTCGGTTTGGAGGGACAGACGGTCACCATTCGCCACGACTCCTTCAGCCGCGACTCCTTCATGCCTGGAGTGTTGCTGGCCGTTCGGCGGGTTGGCGCGATCAAGGGGGTGATGTATGGTCTAGAAGGGCTGCTGTTTGCGGATTAGCCTGGACAAGCACCCCCTCCTGCAAGCCATCATATACTAAAACCAAGCTGGTCTCGTCGTTTGGCAGGAGGAGGAGAAGCAATGGCTGGGCGACTCGTGGGAATCCGCATCGCCCTCTTAGGTGGCGATGGTAGGGAGATTGAATTGCTGCGCACTTTGGCGGCTGAGGGGGCAACGGTAAAGGCGATCGCCTATCCCCCAGAGTCCCTACCCCCAGGGGATGTGGAAGCAGTGGCCGATCCCCTCGAAGGGGTAGATGGTGTGGACATCGTCATTGCCCCCATGAGCAACACCGACCAAGATGGCTGGATTAGGTCCTGTCCCCTACCTGGAGCGCGTATTTGTTTGAATGATGAATTGTGCAGTCGCTTGGCGCCGGGCACACCGCTCTTGATCGGCGTGGCGAAGCCTACCGTTAAGGAGCTGGCCCGTCGGTATCAGTTGCGACTGGTGGAGACGGCCGAGGATGACGTAATTGCCATCCTAAACTCCATCCCTACCGCGGAAGGCGCCGTCCAATTGGCCATGGAGCGTTTGCCCGTGACCATCCATGGCAGTACCTGTGTGGTGGTCGGCTTCGGTCGTTGCGGGGTAACCCTGGGACGGTTGTTGGCCGCCATGGGGGCCCAAGTGGTGATTGTTGCCCGCAATCCTGTCCAGTTGGCCCGGGCCCGGGAGATGGGCTTGGAAGCCCGCAATTTGACTGAACTGTCCGAAGTAGCCGCGAAGGCTCAGGTAATCTTTAATACCGTTCCCCACCTAGTAATCACCGAAAAGGTCTTGGAAGCACTCCCTGAAGGGGCATTGGTCATTGATTTGGCCTCCCACCCTGGCGGGACTGACTTCGCCGCTGCTAGGCGTCTCGGCATTGAAGCTGAGTTGGCGTTGGGTCTCCCGGGGAAGGTGGCACCTTTATCGGCTGGCAGGATACTGGCCGAGACCTATCCAGACATGATCCTCCGCTTGCTGGGCGACAGGACTGGCGAACGTTAAGGGGGGATTCAATGTGGATCTGACGAATGTAAGGGTTGGATTCGCGATGACGGGCTCCTATTGTACGTTCGCTGAAGTCATACCCCAGGTCGAGGCCTTGGTTGCAGCGGGTGCAGATGTGATTCCCATCATTTCCACGGAAGTGGCCCAGGTAGACACACGATTTGGCACAGCGGATCATTGGCGGGGATTACTCGAGCAGTTGACTGGCAAAGAACCCCTCGATACCATCGTTGACTCGGAACCTATCGGACCGCAAGGGCTGTTAGATGTGTTGGTCATAGCTCCTTGCACCGGCAATACCCTTAGCAAGCTGGCCAACGCTATTACCGACTCCCCGGTGTTGATGGCGGCGAAGGCCCATTTGCGCAATAACCGGCCGGTGGTCGTAGCGATTTCCACTAACGATGGACTTGGGGCCAATGCGAAAAATTTGGGCGTTTTGTTAAACGCAAGGAATATCTACATGGTTCCCTTTGGGCAGGATAACCCTGTGGACAAGGCTTGTTCCCTTGTTGCCGACATGCGATTAATTATCCCGACCATAGTCGAAGCTTTGCAAGGGAAGCAGATTCAACCGGTCCTTATCCAGTACAAGTCGTGAGTGAACGAAATCTGTCAAAAGAGGCGATATTCCAGTGAGCAACTACAACGTGGCTATCTTAGGTGCAACCGGAGTTGTTGGTCAAGAATTAGTGCAGATTCTCCTGGAAAGACGTTTTCCCATGGGTAAGCTGCGACTCTTGGCTTCTGCCCGTTCCGCGGGGCGAGAGTTGAACGTGGATGGGGAAAGGATGATCATCGAGGAAGTCACCCCCGAGTCTTTTGCCGGGGTCGATCTTGCCTTTTTCACTGCGGGGGCAAGTGTGAGCCGAGAATTCGTTGACGCCGCGCGGAAAGCCGGAACGGTGGTCATCGACAATACTAGTGCTTTTCGGATGGATCCCGCGGTTCCGCTAATAGTGCCCGAGGTGAATGCCAAGGATATCCACCAGCATCAGGGCGTCATCGCCAATCCAAACTGCTCAACCATCATCATGGTGGTTCCCCTAAAGCCCCTCCACGACCGGGCTCGGATCAAGCGGATCGTGGTGTCAACTTATCAAGCGGTGTCGGGAGCTGGAGCTGCGGCGATGGATGAACTGGTCGAACAGGTGAAATCCTACGCCGCGGGGCGTCCCTTGGAAGCCAAGGTCCTGCCCTATAAGAGTGCGCCAAAACACTATCAGATAGCTTTCAATCTTATTCCCCACATCGATTCTTTCGCGGAGGACGGCTACACCAAGGAAGAATGGAAGATGGTTAACGAAACCCAGAAAATCTTCGGGGATAAGACCATCCAGGTTACGGCGACGACAGTGCGGGTGCCCGTCTTGCGGAGTCATTCGGAGAGCGTCAACGTTGAGTTTGCCAAGCCCATCAGCCCTGAGGAGGCCAAGGCACTCCTTGCCGACGCATCGGGAGTTGTGGTCCAAGATGACCCCGAGGTGATGGAGTATCCCATGCCGCTAGATGTCGCCGATCAAGATCCGGTTTACGTTGGACGCATTAGGGTGGATCGGACGGTACCCCACGGTTTGAACCTGTGGGTAGTGGGGGATCAGATTCGCAAAGGAGCGGCCCTAAACTCTGTTCAGATTGCCGAGTACATGGTGGCTAATGGTTTATTGTAAAGTGGGGGAGAGCGATGAGGATCATCGTTCAGAAGTTCGGTGGAACATCAGTGGCCACCTCGGAAGGACGGGAGAAGTGTCGGCGGCGGGTGACAGAGTCCATCGAACAAGGTTATCGGCCTGTGGTGGTGGTATCCGCCATGGGTCGGAAGGGCCAGCCCTATGCAACAGATACCTTGCTTGACTTGGCAGGCGATTTGGTTGGGGAGCGAGAGCTGGACCTGCTCATGTCCTGTGGCGAGATCATCTCCGCAGTGGTCTTCTGCCGCACTCTCCGGGAGGAAGGGTACCCTTGTGTTGCTCTGACGGGGGGGCAGGCGGGGATCATCACGGATAGTTCACACACCAATGCGCGGATTCTAAGGGTCGTTCCCGAACGTCTACACAGGGAACTCGCCGATGGGAAGATCGTGGTGGTCGCTGGTTTTCAAGGAATGACCGCGGACGGGGAGATTACCACCTTGGGCAGGGGCGGCAGCGATACGACGGCTGCCGCTTTGGCAGCTGCCCTAAAGGCTGAGCTCGCCGAAATCTACACCGACGTAGATGGCGTAATGACTGCCGATCCGCGCCTGGTGCCCGAGGCGCAGGTGCTCACCCGCGTGAGCTACCAGGAGATTATGGAGATGGCCCATTTGGGAGCGAAGGTAATCCACCCACGGGCTGTGGAAATAGCCATGGAGGGCCAGATTCCCTTAGCCGTGAAGGGACTGGACGGCCAAGGCAATGGGACGTTGATTGGCAGCTATCACACCGTCACTGCCGATCGGGTCGTCACGGGCATCACCCACCTTAAGGGTCTTGCCCAATTCATACTCCGGTTCAACGATGAGGATCTAAGTTTAGTAGTCTTCCAGCGCTTAGGCAATGCCCAGATAAGCATCGATCTTATTCAAGTCAATCCTGGCCTGATTGCTTTTACTGTTTTACAGTCAGCCGCTGAGAAGGCCCGCAATGTCCTAGGAGATCTTCCCATGGAAGTGGAAGTAAGATCTGGGTTCGCCAAAGTCTCAGCGGTGGGAGGCGGCATGCGTGGTGTGCCGGGGGTCATGGCTCGTGTGGTCGCCGCGCTAAACAGGGTCGGGGTAAGGATCCATCAGACCGCCGACTCCCATACCAACATTTCCTGCTTGGTCGAGGAATCAGACGCTGAGAAAGCTGTACGTGCACTGCACGATGAGTTTAATGCCAGAGCAAAATGATTTACAGGGGGTGGAATGGCGTGAGAAAGTTCGGTAACCTGATTACGGCCATGGTTACTCCTTTCAAGGATGACTTGTCCGTCGATTATGATCAGGCGGCCCAGTTAGCGACGCGGCTGGTGGAATCGGGTTCCGACGGGGTCGTCGTCTGCGGCACGACGGGAGAGTCGCCAACGCTTAGTTTTGAGGAGAAGGTGGGGCTGTACCAGGCGGTTACCGAAGCAATCGGAGGTAAGGCGGTCGTCATTGCCGGGACGGGTTCCTACGATACGGCAGGCAGCATTAAGCTGACACAGGCCGCGGAAAAGGTGGGTGTGGACGGGATCATGCTGGTGGTCCCGTATTACAACAAGCCCCCCCAGGAGGGCCTCTATCAGCATTTCAAAGCGATTGCCGAAAGTACTGAGCTTCCCGTGATGCTCTATAACGTACCGGGACGGACCAGTCAGAATCTATTGCCTGATACCATCGCGCGCTTGACGGAACTTGATAACGTGGTAGCTGTGAAGGAAGCTAGCGGCAACATGGAGCAGGTGGCGGAAATCCGCCGCAAGACTCCCGAGAGTTTTGCCATCTACAGTGGGGATGACAGTCTAACCCTGCCTGTCATGTCTGTTGGCGGCATTGGTGTCGTTAGCGTCGCCAGCCATGTAGTTGGCCGCCGCATGAAAGAGATGATCAAGTCCTTCTTGAGCGGGGACGTACAGGAAGCGACCCGGATTCACCTTGAGCTGTTGCCCTTGTTCAAGGTGATGTTCATCACCACCAATCCGATCCCCGTCAAAGCCGCTCTCAACCTCAGCGGGTTTGACGTGGGAGGCTATCGTCCGCCCTTGGTTGAACCGACCAATGAACAGCGTGATGCGATTCGTGATTGCTTGAGAGAACTTGGCTTGTTGGACTAGCGAAAGCTGACCTAGCGCCCTTCGGGGCGCTTTTGTCGTATATGGGGGCGTTGCCCGGCCCGTGTTAGATTGCGTCGAAAAGACGATATCACGAAATTTTCGGGCTGGTTGGCACGTTTTCTTGCGGGACAAGCCGCTAAGTGCCTCGAAAATCGTCTAGTGACCCTTTACAGACCGATATGCCTTAAGTATACTTATTGTATACAGGGCGAATCTTCCGGCATTGCAAGAGGATGGGTGATATGCGGCCAATTACTTTAAGAGATATGGCTTATGCTAAGATTAGGAAAAAGATCCTTACTGGGGAGTATGCGCCGGGTCATTTTCTCGCCGAAGGCGCATTGGCCGAGGAAATCGGTGTGAGCCGCACACCCATTCGGGAAGCCCTTGAAAGACTTCGCAAGGAGAAACTAGTGCGACGGGTTGCTGGGCGAGGAGTCTTTGTCAGTGAAATCCGCGTCCAGGATGTTCGTGAACTCTTTGAGGTGCGGGAAGCACTGGAGTGTTTGGCCATCAGGCTGGCCATCGACTTCATTCCCGAAGACTCGCTAACTGAATTCCAAGAGACGTTTTTGGATATCCAAGCCCGGGAGGCCAATCAAGAGAGAATACCTTTGGAGACCCAGATAGCCGTTGACCGGCACTTCCATGAATTCATTGCTCATCAATCACAGAATCAACTGCTCATCCAATTTCTCGGGGACATTTTCAACCATAATGAAAGGATTATGGCTCTAACAACTCGGATACCAACGCGGTTTCGGGCCAGTTGCCGCGAGCATTTGGCCATCATCGAGGCTCTTAAGAACAAGGATGTCGCTAGTGCCGAGGGCGCGATGCGCAGTCATATCAGAGCGGGACGCGACCAGGCGTTAGAGATCTCATCTTGAGGGGGTGGGCAACAGACTCTTTTGAATTATCATTGTTAACGCGTAAACGAGTTATTAACAGGAAAGGGGCGAGTTCTTAATGCGAAACAAGAGTTTTGTCGTAGCTTTGGCTCTATGGTTGGTTCTTGCGATGGCCATTGGTGTTGCTGCGCAGCCGATCCCCATCAGCGTCTATTGTATCTTAGCCAGATCATCGGTTAGTACGGAAGCCATGTTTCGCTTCGCCGAGATGGTAGAAGAACGAACCAATAACAAAGTAAAATTCGACTGCTACCATAGTGGTGAGTTGGGCGGCGATGTGGAGACCATTGAAGCTATGCGCCTTGGAACAATTGACATGCGCATGGCTGGCGTAGGTCTCCATTCCCATTTCTATCCCGAGTCCATGCTGCTGGAGCTTCCTTTCTTGTTTAAGGACAGGGCCCACGTGCAAAGGTTCATCTACAGCGATGCCGGGCGGAAGTTTATGGATGGCTTCGAGCAGTACGGAGTGAAGTGTCTGACCATCTACGATATCGGATTCAGGAATATCAGCAATTCGAAACGGCCCATCAATCATGTTGATGATGTTCGGGGCATCAAGATCCGGGTGCCGGAAATCGATACGTACGTAAAAGTATGGGAGAAGTTCGGCGCTGCTCCGGTCGCCATGGCTTGGCCGGATGTGTACATGGCGTTGAAGACAGGTGTCCTTGACGCCCAGGACAATGCGCCAGAACACACATACACTAACAAGACACATGAGACCCAGAAGTACTATAGCGTCATCAACTACATCTGGATGGGCGGCGCCCTGACCATGAACCTGAACAAGTGGAACAGCCTGCCGAAGGATGTGCAGGAAGTGATGCTTGAGGCGGCTAGGGAAATCTCCGAGTGGACCTTTGCTGAGCTGGCGGCCAAGGACGAGTGGGCCCTCGAGCAGATGGAGAAAGAGGGTCTAGAGATCAATCGTTCTCCCGACATCGAAAGCTTCCGGGCGAAGGTTGCCGACCTGTACGACGAACTTGCCAAGGAATCGTGGTACGATCCTGAAGTCATTGCGGCTATCCGTGCGGTAGAGAACTAGGTCCGTAGGTCGCGGCGGGTCCCGCCGCGACCTCGCCCCGAGGGAGGGAAGGTAAGTGCTACGGGCGCTAAACAATGCAATCGATCGGATTCTGACGTACCTATGCAGCATCTGCCTTATCACCATCGTTGTGGTCTTTCTCATCGAGGTCTTGTTCCGCTACATTCTGAAAATCTCCTTCGCCTGGTCCTTGGAAGTCAACAGGATAGCCTTCATTTGGATGTGTCTCATGGGGGCAGCCATGTCACTGCGGAAGAGGGGACATATCAGGTTTGAGATCATCATCGGCCGACTCAAGTCGCGCCCCGAGGTCTTGATGAGCCTGTTTTGCGATGTCCTAGCTCTGGCCTTTTTCCTGTTCTTGTTGAAGGAAGGTTATACCGTTTACAATCTTGCTAGGATGACGAAGTTCCCGACTCTGCGCATTTCACAGGGTTGGATGTTCGCGGCTTTGCCCTTGAGCGCCGTGGTCATGCTCATTTACACTATCGAGCTGGTACTGAACGATGTGGCAAAGCTCACGGCTCCAACTCGGGAGGGACATGAAGCCATCTAATGGACATACCAGAAAGGAGGCGTGACAGGAATTGCTGACCACACTAGTTGTCGCTTTTGTTTTCTTCGCTCTCATCGGTATGCCAATCGCCATATCTCTTGGTATTGCAAGTGCTCTTGCTTTAGCCTTTAGCCCATTTCCAACTGTGGCTGCTGTCCAGAAGTGGCTAACTGGGATTGATTCTTATACATTGTTGGCGATCCCCCTGTTCATCCTCGCCGGCCAGTTGATGAACGTGGGAGGAGTAACCTATCGCATCTTCAATTTTGCTCAGGCCCTGGTTGGTCACATACCTGGAGGTCTGGCCCACGCGAATATTGTAGCCAGCATTATCTTTGCTGGGATGTCAGGTTCGGCCGTGGCCGATGCGGCGGGCTTGGGCCTGGTGGAGATGGAGGCGATGACCTCCCATGGTTATGATGAACGCTTTTCCGCGGCGGTTACCGCAGCATCCTCGGTGATAGGGCCCATCATTCCACCTAGTATTCCGATGCTGTTGTATGCTTCCATTGCCGAAGAGTCAGTGGGCAAGCTGTTCCTAGGCGGCATCATCCCCGGTTTGATGATGGGGATCTCGATGATGCTCCTTGTCTATTTCCTCGCGCTCAAGAGGGGTTATCCCAAAGAAGAGCGGGTTCGCCTGCGCCAATTGGCCGCCATTTTCATCGATACACTGCCGGCCTTGCTCAGCCCAGTCATCATCATCGGGGGCATGTTGACAGGCATATTCACGGCGACGGAGGCCGCGGCGGTGACTGTCGGGTATGCTTTTGTCCTGTCGGCCTTTGTTTATCGGGAGCTAAAGCTGAAAGACGTGCCGGCCATGCTCCTCGACACGGTGTATAGCACTGCCGTCGTTACGTTCATCTTGTCTGCTGCCGCCGCAGCCGGTTGGATACTGGTTAGGAGCAGGGCCGGCCATGCAATGGCTGACTTTGTCCTGTCGGTGACGTCAAACCGATATGTCGTCCTATTACTGCTCAATATCTTGCTGCTGCTGCTAGGGTGCGTGATGGAATTAGGTGCGATCATGATCCTAACGGTGCCCGTTCTCATCCCACTTCTGCAGAACCTAGGCATCGACTTAGTGCACTTTGGCGTAGTCATGACCGTGAATCTGATGATCGGCTTCATCACCCCGCCCTTTGGCATGTCCTTGTTTGTCCTCAGCGGCGTAACGGGGCTGAAGGTTGAAGAAATAGTCAAAGACACGATGCCTTTCCTCATTCCCTTAATAATCACTTTGTTGTTGATCACTTATATTCCCGGCTTGGTGATGGCCATACCCAACTGGCTGATGCCATAACATACGCAGCATGGAGGTAAACGGAATGGAAGACTTACAGACGCGACTTGACAGGCATTATCGTTTTTGGCGGATGGAGGAGACGGACAGGCCGGTCGTCAGTTTTTCCTTGGGAAGCTACTTCTTTGCCCAACGGTTTGAAGCAGCTGCTCCCCTATTGGTGCACAACAAAGAGATCCTGCCCGAGATGATCAATCCGAAGGATTTTCTAGCCGATTACGAGCGGCAGTATCAAGAGAGCCTGGAAACGGGCCAAGATGCTTTTTGGGTGGCCGAACCATTTGCGGCATTGCCTTGGATGGAGGGCATGCTGGGCTGCAAGATATATGGTGCTGAGGAGAGCTTTTGGGTCGAGGCCACCCTGAAGGACTGGGACGATCTAGACAAAATAGCCCGCATCGAAGAGAATCCCTGGTTCAAGAAATATTTAGAGTTCATCGAAGTGTTGGTTGAGCATTCCAACGGGCGTTTTCCCGTCGGTCAGCCTATCTTGCGGGGACCGTCGGATATGGCGGGGACGCTCCGGGGTCAATCCCAGTTTATCATGGATCTGTACGATCGTCCTGATCAGGTGAAAAAGCTGTTGGCGGTCGCAACAAGTGCCTTTCTCAAGGTGATTCAGGCGCAAAAGAAGATCATCCCCGAGTTTCACGGGGGCACCTCCATGGGGTTTTACCATGTTTGGACCCCGGGCCAGTGCATATGGTATCAAGAGGACTTGTCGGCCCTCTTCTCCCCGTCCCTGTATCGGGAGTTTCTCCTCGAGCCGGATACCATCTTGAGCAACGCTTACCCGTACTCAGCAATTCACCTCCATCCGGCGTCCTTTTTCATCCTGGATGACTTGCTCAGTATCGACGGCTTGAAGGCTATTGAGGTGAACCTCGATGTGGGCGGACCTTCCATGGAAGAAATGCTGCCCTACCTGCAAAAGATCTTGCGGAAAAAGCCGCTGATCCTTTGGGGAGCTCTTACAGAGGAGGATATCCGGCTGGTCTTGCAAGAGCTGCCCTCGCGGGGTCTGTTCCTGGTCCTAGTAGCCCCCACGGCCAAGGAAGCTAAACACTTAATGTCCATCGTCAAAGGCGGTTGACCCTTGCTCGAGATGGGGTGCTTGGAGGCAAGAGCTTTGCTTCCAAGCACCTTTTTCATGGTGAGGATGTTCGGACCATCTGAAGAAACACATCCCAACGGACGATAAGGGGAGTGAGGGTTGTCTTACCTTCAGCCGTTCTGGAGAATCCTCAGGCTCGGCTAGATCAATTTTGCGATGTTTTCGGGCCTTGTGCCATCTACCGCCTTGTACTTTACCCGCCCCTCGGATATAATAACATCGAGAATTCTGGGACGGCTTTTCCTCAAGCTTATCGATCAGGACGGAGCGCCGGGTCCTGGTCTCTTTGCAAGACCCCTGAAAAGGGCCTTTTTTGTGTTTTTCTGAACGCGAGTCAACTTATTCGGAGGTGTTAACCTGTCAATGCCCAAAAAGTCAAACACTGTCTCCGTCATCCCTTTGGGGGGAGTGGGGGAGATTGGCAAGAATTCAACTGTCGTCGAGTGTAATGGTGAAATCCTCGTCGTTGATGCTGGAGTAATGTTTCCCGGTGAGGATATGCCTGGCATCGATTTGGTAATCCCTGATTTCACCTATCTTGAGGAAAACAAGGAAAAAGTGCGCGGCATTCTCCTCACCCATGGTCATGAGGACCACATTGGCGCGCTGCCTTATCTGCTGCCCATCGTTGATGCGCCAGTATACGGAACGAGGCTTACTTTAGGACTAGTTGAAGCACGGCTGAAAGAGCATGGGCTCAACGGCAAAGCCAGACTGCAGTGCGTCCGGGCGGGCCAGAGACTACGGATTGGGCCTTTCGAAGTGGAATTCATCCATGTCAATCACAGCATCGCAGATGTGGTGGCTTTGGCCATCCATACGCCTGCCGGCATCATCTTGTTTGCCAGCGACTTCAAATTCGATCAGACGCCCATTGACGGCCGTCCGACGGACTTTCACAAACTGGCGGAGCTAGGGGATAAAGGGGTAACCTTGCTGCTGTCCGACAGCACCAACGCGGAGCGTCCTGGCTATACTCTGTCCGAAAAGGTAGTTGGCGAAACCTTCAAAGATGTGTTCCGCCAGGCCAAAGGACGGATCCTTGTATCTACCTTCGCGTCCAATATCCACCGGATTCAGCAGATATTCGATGCGGCCTATGAGCATCATCGCAAGGTGTGCGTCATCGGCCGAAGCATGGTCAACGTGGTCAGCATTGCTTCCGAGCTTGGTTATCTGCGGATTCCGGAGAATCTATTGGTGGAACTGGAGGAGCTTGACCGGCTGCCCAAGGAACAGGTAGCTGTCATCACTACCGGCAGTCAAGGGGAGCCTATGTCCGCGTTGACCAGGATGGCCATGGCCGAACACCGGGATATTGGCATCATCCCCGGCGATACAGTGGTGATATCTTCATCGCCCATCCCCGGCAACGAGAAACTGATCGGTCGGACCATTAATCACTTATTCAAGCAGGGTGCGGAAGTCATCTACCATGCCGTCTCGGGAGTCCACGTGTCAGGTCATGCCAGCCAGGAAGAACTGAAACTGATGCTCAACCTGTGTCGACCCAAGTATTTCGTCCCTGTCCACGGTGAATACCGGATGTTGGTCAAGCACGCCCGTTTGGCGGAAATGGTGGGGATCCCCTCCGACAGTATTCTCATCTGTGAGCTAGGGGATGTCATCGAGATCGATGAAACGGGAGCGAGCAAGACCAGGAAGGTGACCGCAGGTCAAGTGCTAGTCGACGGACTGGGCGTCGGTGATGTAGGTAACATTGTCCTGCGGGACAGGCGGGTGTTGGCCCAGGATGGAATCTTGATCGTGGTGCTGACCATCGATAAAGTGACGGCGGAGATCGTGGCCGGCCCTGATATTGTCAGCCGCGGCTTCGTTTACATGAGGGAGTCGGAGGAACTGATTGAAGAGGCACGGGAAAAGGTGAAGATGGCTCTGAATGAATGTGAGCTGCAACAGGTGACGGAATGGGGGATCATCAAGGACCGAACGAGGGAAGTCCTCAGTAGATTTCTCTATGAAAAGACGAAGCGGCGCCCGATGATCCTGCCGATCATCATGGAGGTTTAATATTTCTGCGGGATTCACCACATACTAACCGCTGTAACAGACAGTAGCCTGAGAGGTGAAGCCCGCAGTGCACAAAGCCTCGAACCCAGTCCAAGGCACAGGCTCGAAGATGGAACAAGGTGAGCCACTGGTCAATCAGACCGTTGAGGCAATGCGCCAGTTGGGGCAGCTGGCCCCGCCGGCACCTGTGGAGTCGAACATCCATTGCCTTTCCATCGTCGGCCAAATTGAAGGGCACGTAGTCTTGCCTCCCAAGAACAAGACGACGAAATATGAGCATGTTATTCCCCAACTAGTAGCCATCGAGCAAAACCCTATGATCGAGGGAGTGCTCATCATCCTTAACACCGTCGGTGGTGACATCGAAGCGGGACTCGCCATCGCGGAAATGATCAGGACCATGTCCAAGCCAGCGGTGTCATTGGTCTTGGGTGGAGGACATTCTATCGGGATTCCAATCGCCGTCGCTGCCCGCTATTCCTTCATCTCCGATACATCAACGGTCACCATTCACCCGATCAGACTGACTGGCATGGTCATCGGCGTCCCCCAGACCTACGAGTACTTGGATAAAATGCAGGATAGAGTGATTCGCTTCATCGTCAGCAACTCCAAGATCAGCGATGAGAAGCTGCGGGAATTGATGTTTCGTACCGGCGAGTTGGTCAGAGATGTGGGGACGGTGCTGGTCGGCAAAGAAGCAGTGGATGTAGGCCTCATGGATGAGCTGGGGGGCCTGGCCAAGGCTATGGAGAAGCTCAACGCCCTCATCGATGAGGCGAAGGCCAGTGAGGGAGGGTGAGGATGTGCTGATGTATACAATCCTCCCCATCGAAGAGGTGATGGAAGGCTGGGATGAATTTGAACCCCACTACGTGGAAGTGCGGCGAGGGAGCATCACCATGGTGGTGGAGCCCTTGAGGTTTGGCCAAGGACGCATAATCCGCATCATCAGTTCCAATCCTTCAACTCACCTCGATCCCCAACTGCAGCCCGGCTGCTTAATCAGCCTGGTACCGTGAAGTCTATTCCCTCGCGCCCGTACATACAATTATCCAGGGCGATGCGGAATGGCTTTCATATTGGTCTTTTTGGGTCTTGCGATTATGCTCCTTGGGATCCGAGTGATGAGCAACGGATTGAGTCAAGCCACAGGTCCAAGGATGCGGGCTCTTCTCGGCCAACTGACCAGGACCCGTATGGTCGGGTTCTTGAGCGGGACCCTGGCTGCTGCAGCTGCGCAAAGCAGCAGTCTGGTGACCGTCCTGTTGGTGGGATTAGTTGATGCTGGCCTCCTGGACTATGGGCAAGCCTTTGGCGTCATGCTCGGGGCAAACGTAGGCACCACCTTCACTTTGCAGCTTCTGGCCTTATCGAGGGATTCCTACGCCTTGCCCCTCATTGGCGCGGGGTTAATCCTGGTTGTCTGTAGCCGCCGCGGCTACTTCTATTACCTGGGGTGCATCTTGCTCGGGAGCGGCAGCGTCTTCCTTGGGTTCAACCTCATCTCCCTGGCTTGTGCTGGTCTGGAGCAGGAGCCTGCTATTCGTCATTGGCTAGCCGAGAAGGCTCATGATCCCTATTACGGCTTAATGCTGGGATGTGCGGTCACTGGGATTGTGCAAAGCAGCAGCGCCGTCATGGGCATGGTCGCCGCCATGGCCCGGGAGGGTTTGCTCAGCCTCCATCTTGCTGTATCCATTTGTCTAGGGGCAAACGTGGGCACCTGTGTTACTGCGTTGCTGACGTCCCTGGGAACGGGCGTTGCCGGTCGACGTGCGGCGGCGGCCCATCTTCTCTTCAACATTCTAGGTGTGGCGGCTCTCTTCCCCTTACTGCCCTGGTTTGTCCCTATGATGGCTGCCACCAGCCCGGATCCAGCTTTGCAGACGGCGAACGCTCATACCATATTCAATGTAGTCACGGCTTTACTGGCGCTGCCTTTCACTTCTTGGTTCGTGACGTTAGTGACCAAGCTTGTCCCTGACAAATAGCGGGGAGTGATGGAGGGATTTTTTCCCCAGTCACAGAATGACTACACCAGCAGAAAGGAGAGGCCACATGAGTCCTCTGCAGGCGCTCATTCTGGGAGTTGTCCAGGGCCTAACGGAATTCTTGCCGGTAAGCTCCAGCGGACACTTGGTAGTTGCACAGGAGCTGATGGGCTTGCGTTTGCCCGGGGTCACCTTTGAGGTTTGTGTTCACTTAGGCACCCTTGTTGCCGTGTTGGTCGTGTTTCGCGAAGAGATCAGCCAGATCATCGCGGCCTTGGGCAGCTTGATTGACCGAGGGTCCCATCGACGGCGGGAGGGTCTATCCTTGCTCTGGGCGGTCATCGTGGGCTCGATCCCCGCGGGGCTCGTTGGTGTACTATTCAGCGACAAGGTGGGGAAGCTGTTTGAACGCACCGATGTGGTCGGGTGGGCGCTGTTGGCGACGGGGGGGCTCCTTTGGCTTTCCGACCGGAGGGCAAAGGCCCATGGGATCTTGATCGAAGAGATTCGTCCCAAGGATGCCCTTTTCGTTGGTCTAGGACAAGCTTTGGCCCTCATACCCGGCCTGTCCCGATCGGGCACGACGATTGCCTTTGGATTATTGCGGGGGCTGGATCGGGAAACGGCCGCCCGGTTTTCCTTCATGCTTTCCATACCGGCCATTGGCGGGGCTGCCTTGCTGGAGCTTGGTCAACTGCAAGCCTTCGATCTGGAATCCGGTTTAGGCGTCCTGTTGGTGGGCACCGTCAGTGCCGCCGTTTCGGGTTATCTTGCCGTCAGTTTGCTCCTCAGGTTGATCCGTTCCAACCGCCTAACCTATTTTTCCTATTACACTTGGGCCATTGGCCTAGTGTTGATACTCAGGTCTTTTCTTAAGGGTAGTGGTATCTGATGAACCGCGTACTGTCGCGAAGTCCTCGGGTCAACTTTCGTCTACTCCTCATCAGCGCCATTATTCTCTTTAGTGCCTTTAGCGTTGTCCGTTCGGTGGTCCATCGCCGGGGCGGGCTCATGATCCGAACTATTAGGGCGGAGGCGGGGGTCTTGGAGATCTCGCGCCAGCTGGAAGTGCTCGCTATCCGTCGGGAGCAGGTGGTCTTTGCCCCGGGAAGCGGACGGGTGACTTTGCTAATCAAAGAAGGACAGCGGGTGCCCGCCGGAACCACCGTTGTGGAGATAAGGGATGAAGCGCGGGAGCAGGACATTCAGCCCCGGCTGAGCGAAGCCCGTGAGAAGGTGCGCCGTTTTGACCTGGAAGCCATGGAAGCTTTGCACCAAATAGATGAAGCCATCACCGAAGTGGAGGTCAAGCTGACCGGCGCACCAAAGGACAAGCGTCCTGCACTGCAACAGGAAAAGGAAAAGCTCCTCAAGGAAAGGGAGAAGCAAAGCCGGGCAAATGCCCAGCAGCGGCAGGAACTCATGTCCCAAGTAGAGGAATACCTAACCTTGTGGCAGGAAGTCGTCCACCATGTGAACGCCCCGGCAGCGGGGGTCATTCGCTATGAGATGGATGGATTGGAAGGCATCTTGACGCCCCAGAGGGCCCTTGAGCTATCCCGTTCCCAAGTGGGCGGGCTCTCGCCGGTGCGGGAAACCCGTCGTAATGACGAAGTAATTAAGGAAGGGGCTCCTCTCTTCAAGCTGATCGACAACTACGCCCTCTTCCTCTTAGGCTATCTTGAACCTGAGTCGATGGATTATCGAGCGGGGCAACGGTTGTGGTTTCGCTTGCCTGGCATCAGCGGGGAGCTCCCCGGTCGGGTTGAAGGCTTAGGGCCTAGAGGGGAATGGCAGGGAGTGCTCTTTCGCATCGATCGCTACTTGCCGGCTTTTGACATGCTGAGGCAGCTGCGGGCGGAAGTCATCACTGCTAGGCACCAGGGGACCATCCTGCCCAAGAGGGTGCTGCGGACCAGGGGTGGACAAGTGGGTGTTTACGTTCGCACCGTCGACGGCCCTGCCTTTCAAACTGTCACTGTCTTGGGGGAGAAGGATGGTCTAGTCTGTGTTGACGGTCTGCCCCGGGGAACTCGGGTTATTAGCGGAGGACTGTGGCTCAGAGAAGGTATCCGCGTCCCGCGTAGAGAATGAATGGGGGTGAACATTTTGGATGCGATCAAGGCTAATGTGGCCCGGATACGGGATGAAATAGCTAGAGCGGCCGAGTCGAGCGGCCGGGCTGCGGAAGAGGTGACCCTGGTTGCCGTCAGCAAGACTGTGGAACCGGCTCGCATCCAGGCGGCATTTGAAGCCGGGATCAGACATTTCGGGGAGAATCGGGTCCAGGAAGCCCAGGAAAAAATCCCGCTGATCCAGGGCCCGGTCACTTGGCACATGGTGGGGCATCTACAGCGAAATAAGGCAGGACATGCGGTCGAGCTGTTCGATATGATCCAATCGGTGGACACGAAGCGGTTAGCTGAAACAATAAGCCGCAGGGCCCTCCAAGCCGGCCGCAGGATGGACGTCTTGTTGGAAGTGAACATAGGCGGGGAAGCAAGCAAGATAGGTATACCACCGGAAGAAATAGAAAGCTTTCTGGAGGAGATCAAGGACCTGCCCGGGATAAGGGTAAGGGGGCTGATGACT
This sequence comes from Bacillota bacterium, assembly GCA_012521755.1. Lineage (GTDB taxonomy): Bacteria > Bacillota > Limnochordia > JAAZLZ01 > JAAZLZ01 > JAAZLZ01. The sequence goes on from JAAYLV010000001.1 coordinate 51,451, forward strand.
ATTCCCCCATATGACCCCGATGTGGAGAAGGTCCGTCCCTACTTTCGCCGCATGCATGAATTGTTCCAACGATTGAAAGATAAGACCTCACCGTCTATGGATCATTTGTCCATGGGGATGAGCAATGATTTTGCCGTGGCGATCGAAGAGGGAGCGACGATGGTCCGGGTGGGTACCGCGATTTTTGGAGCTAGGGGCCAATAGGAGGGAAGGGTATGGGGTTTTTGGATCGGGTTCTTGGTTTGATGGGCGTCCAGGTGGAGCACGAGGAAGAACCGGAAGTCGTCCCCCCTGTCCAAGAGGAGAAGCCAAGTCGTTGGCAGCGTAAACGAACACCTGCTCCAGTGGTGAACTTGCCCAGTCAAAGGCAGCCCATTAGAGTTGTCGTCCTGGAACCCCTTTCGTACGATGAAGTGCAGCAGATTGCCGATCACCTGAAAGGAAGGCGGCCGGTGATTCTCCGGGTCACCGATTTGGACAGGGACCTAGCCAAACGCATCGTTGACTTTGCTAGCGGGACAATCTATGCCTTGGACGGTTCTGTTCAACAATTGAGTGACGGCATTTACCTTTTTGCGCCAAACAATGTCGTCATCGACGCCGATGAGACGAGCCTGAGTCGAGGATTTTTGGACCGGTTATAGGCTGGGGGGCTTGAGCATGGCGACGGGAAAGGAACGTTTGGGGATTATCGGCGTCGGAGCCATGGGCTCCGCCTTGTTGACGGGGATCCTCCGGCAAGGCCTGTTTGCCCCAGACAGAGTCATCATTAGCGATTTGGATGGGAACCGTTCGGCGCAGGCGGCGGAGGGCGCGAAGGTCCGGGCTGCATCCTCCAACTTGGAGGTGGCGGACAATGCCGATGTGCTTCTGCTGGCCGTGAAGCCGCAGGTTGTGGGCCCCGTCTTGGAGGAAATCGGCCAACGGCTAAGTTGCCAACAGCTGCTGCTTTCGATTGCGGCCGGCGTGGAGTTGGCTTTTATCGAAAGCCGCATATCCGCCTGTGTGCCCGTGATCCGCGCGATGCCGAATACCCCTTGTCTTGTGGGCCGAGGGGCCATCGCTTTAAGTCCGGGCAAGCACGTTGACAATGACGCCCTCGAGCTTGGTCGACAGATTTTTGCCGCGGTGGGGGAGGTCGTCGTCGTCGATGAACCATTGATGGATGCGGTGACGGGCCTTAGCGGCAGCGGCCCTGCCTTTGTCTTGACCGTCATTGAGGCCCTCACCGATGGCGGCGTTGCCGCGGGACTGCCCCGGTCAACTGCTTACCGACTGGCCCTCGAGACCGTGCTGGGAACGGCGGTCATGGCCGCGGAAACTGGGGAGCATCCAGCGAGACTACGGGATATGGTGACCTCCCCCGGTGGTACAACCATTACCGGGATGCGAGTCCTTGAGGAAAAGGGCGTTCGCAGCGCTTTCATTGAAGCGGTCCTGCGCGCCGCGGAACGGTCTTGCCGGCTGGGCAAGAGGTAAAGGAGGCTGCTCCCGTTGTATATCATGATTTATTTGGTGCGAACGGCTTTCTCAATCTACCGCTGGCTCCTGCTGGCTCGGGTCCTCATCTCCTGGGTGAACCCCAATCCCTATCATCCGGCCGTTAGGGTAGTCTATGACTTGACTGAACCTGTCCTCCAGCCTTGTCGCGGCTTGCTCCCCACTTATCACTATGGGATTGACTTTTCGCCGATGATCGCTCTTCTTGGTTTAGGAATCCTAGAGCGGTTGGTCATCGGCATCGTCTACGGCATCCTTTATTAAGTTATTGGGGGAGGGTGCACTTGTTTGATCGGGAACGCCTGCTTGAGCCTTTCGTCGGGGAAGACCGGGAGATTGCCGCGCGCATCCTTGATTTGGCTGAGCAGGCTTATAGGTATAACCGACCGGAGCACGGCGATTTCTTAGATCCCCACGGGCAGAAGGTAGCCTTGGAGATTGTCCGCTGGCTTAAAGGCTTTATCTTCCGCCTCAATGGGGGCTACAAAGCTGCCGAGCGAAAGCGGCTCAGTCTGCTTCCCGACTATTTCTTTGCCGACGATATCGAACCGCCTGTAGTCGCCTTGCAGGCAGAAGGAGATTTCCGGTTTACCAAGATAAGCCACCGGGATGTGTTGGGCCGCCTGATGGGTTTGGGGCTGCGCCGCGAGAAGGTTGGCGATATCCTGCCAATGGAAGGAGGCTGCCAGATCCTGTTGGCGGCCGAAATCGCTGACTTTGTGAAAGATAACTTGGCCAGGATCAGGGGCGTGCCCGTTGCGGTAAGACCGATTGAGCTGGAGCAGTTGGCGGTCGAGCCAGAAGAAGTGAAGCCCATTCGTGCTACGGTCGCTTCCCTAAGGCTGGACGCGGTGGCAGCAGCCGGGTATGGACTGTCCCGCAGCAAGATGGCTGGCGAGATTAAAGCCCAGAAGGTCAGGGTGAACTGGCAGCCGGTGTCAAACCCTGCGTTCCCGGTGAAGAAGGGCGATGTCCTGTCCATACGGGGCAGAGGGCGAGTTGTCATCGAGGATATCCTGGGGACGACCAGGAAAGGGCGTCAAAGCATTCTCCTGGTGCGCTATCGATGAAGGAGGTAGGGACGTGCTGACACCACGGGACATCCACGAAGCCGAGTTTAAAGTGGTATGGAGAGGTTATTCCCCACAAGAGGTGGATGAGTTTCTAGGTAAACTAGTCCAGAAGTATGAGGAGCTTTGTCAAGAAAACGAGAGTCTAAAAGAAAGCTTGAAAGAACTACAGACGCGACTTGGTGAGTACTCGCGGATGGAGCTGACCATCGTCGATACCCTCGAAACGGCCAAACAAACCGCGGAGAACCTGAAGGCAGTTGCCGAGCGGGAAAGGGAAGCCATCTTGGAGGAGGCCCGCATCAGGGCAGAGACCATCCTCCAACGGGCACGGGAGAGGGCACAAGAATCCCTTGCCCGTCTAGAGGAGCTGCAACGGGAGGGAGAGTCCTTCCGGTTTAGGTTCCGGGCTCTTTTAGAACAGTATCTGGCTATGCTCGAGGACAGCGGTATTGGTCAGGAGCAACTCACCAAAGCCTTGTCGGAGACAGAAGTGGCTAGCGCCGAAGAGGAGCAATAACCCTTCAGGGAGTCTCTTGATTTTTGGTCGCTAGTTGGTTATAATACACGCAAATAGAGGCAAAGGCGATGAAAAGGAGAGTAGTCTTAGGTTTGGCTGCAGCGAGCCGGGGAGGGTGGAAGCCCGGTGGGAAAGCCTAGGATGAAGATCACCTTGGAGCTGCGGTCTGAAGTGTCGCGGACATGGGTAAGATCCGTCGGTTGCGGCCGTTATCCGCTTAAGAGCGCACACAACTGTGTGCAGCGGGGTGGTACCGCGGGAGTCACTCTCTCGTCCCGGAAGGGGCGGGATTTTTTTATGGGGACTTGAAGGAGGAGGAGTCATGGATTACAGCCAGACTTTGCAATTGCCCAAGACAGATTTTCCGATGCGGGCTAATCTCCCAAAGAGGGAGCCTGAGATCCAGGAATTCTGGAAGAAGAACGATATTTATGCCAAGTTACAGGAACGGGGCAAGGCAGAAGGAAGGCCTCGCTTCGTCTTGCATGATGGCCCCCCGTACGCCAATGGCCATATCCATATCGGCACCGGAATGAACAAAGTGCTCAAGGATATCGTGGTCCGGTCCCGGACGATGGACGGACACTGGGCCCCCTATGTGCCCGGCTGGGATACCCACGGATTGCCCATCGAGCAGCAGGTCATCAAGAACCTCAAACTAGATCGACACCAGATGGACGTCCTTGATTTTCGCCGCCAGTGCCGTGAGTACGCCTTGAAATTTGTTGATATTCAGCGGGAGGAGTTCATCAGGTTGGGAGTTTGGGGCGACTGGTCGAACCCATACCTGACCCTCACCCCAGCCTACGAGGCGAAGCAGATTGAAGTCTTCGGCCAGATGGCGGCCAAAGGCTACATTTACAAGGGGCTTAAGCCAGTTTATTGGTGTGCCGACTGTGAGACCGCCTTGGCCGAGGCGGAGATCGAATACAGGGACAAGGATTCCCATTCAATTTATGTCGCCTTTCCCGTTAAAGACGATAAAGGCATGGGCCTTGCGGGCCGCCAGGTGCTAATCTGGACGACGACGCCGTGGACCATCCCGGCGAACATGGCTATCGCCCTCCACCCTGATTTTGAGTATACGCTGCTGTCAACCCCGCAGGGAGAGATGTTGGTGGCTAAGGAATTGGTCCAGCATGTGGCTGAGGAATTGGCGTTGGGGGAGGTTGTCACGAATGGCAGCTGGCATGGCCGCGACTTGGAGGGCGTGGTAACTAAACACCCCCTCATTGATCGGGACTCTCCCCTCATCTTGGCCGAACATGTCACTTTGGAACAAGGAACTGGTTGTGTCCATACAGCTCCTGGTCACGGGTTGGAGGACTATGAAGTGGGAGTGCGCTATGGGCTTGAGGTCTTTGCTCCGGTGGACAGCAAGGGCGTCTTCACCGCGGACGCTGGACGCTATGCGGGCATGAAGCTAGAGATGGCCAACAAAGAGATCATCGCGGACTTGGAAAAGGCTGGCCGGCTCTTGGGGGCAGGAGGGATAACCCACCAGTATGCCCATTGTTGGCGATGCAAGCAGCCCGTCGTTTTCCGGGCGACGGAGCAGTGGTTTGCTTCCGTGGAAGGTTTTCGGGAAGAGGCCTTGGAAGCAATCGGCCGCGTTCAGTGGGTGCCCAGCTGGGGCATGGACCGAATCGCCAACATGGTCCGGCTGCGGAACGACTGGTGCATCTCCCGCCAGCGGGTCTGGGGGGTTCCCATTCCCATCTTCTACTGTGAAGACTGTGGCGAGTTCATCCTCAATGAGGAGACCATTGCCTCCGTTGCGGCCATCGTCGGTCGGGAAGGGTCCGATGCTTGGTTCGCCCGCTCCGCGGAGGAGCTCTTGCCCGACGGCTATCGGTGTCCCCACTGCCAAGGAAGCAGGTTTGCCAAGGAAACGGACACCATGGACGTATGGTTTGACTCGGGCACCAGCCATGTAGGTGTTCTCACCCAAAGGGAAGAATTGACTTGGCCTGCCGACCTGTATCTTGAGGGTTCCGACCAACACCGGGGTTGGTTCCAGTCTTCCTTGTTGACTTCTGTCGCCACTCGCGGGGAGCCCCCCTACAGAGCCGTCTTAACCCACGGCTTCATCGTTGATGCTGAGGGAAGGAAAATGTCGAAATCCTTGGGGAACGTCATTGCCCCGACGGAAGTGATCAACAAGTATGGGGCAGATGTGTTTCGCCTTTGGGCCGCCTCTTCCGACTACCGAAACGATGTGCGAGTCTCCGAGGACATCCTGCGGCAAGTCTCCGAAGCTTATCGGCGCATCCGCAATACATGCCGGTTCATCCTCGGCAATCTCAGCGATTTTCAACGGGAGGATATTCCCCTCGACAAGATGCCCGAGATCGATCGCTGGGCTTTGCACCGGCTGCAGGAGCTCATCAAGCGGACGGTCCAAGCTTACCGGGACTACGATTTTCACCTGGTCTATCATGCCCTGTACAATTTCTGTACAGTGGACATGAGTTCGTTCTACTTGGATGTCCTCAAGGATCGACTGTACTGTGATGCTCCCTCTTCCTTGTCGAGGCGATCGGCCCAGCAGACCATTTACCAAATCTTGAGGACCCTAGTCCTCTTGATGGCGCCCATCCTGGTCCACACTGCTGAGGAAGTATGGCAGCATCTTCCTGAGGAGGAGCCCAGCGTCCATCTAGTCCAGTGGCCAAAACCGGATCCTCGGCTGTTGGACGAGGAGCTGGCTGCACGCTGGAGCGTCCTCATGGATGTGAGGAGAGAAGTAGCCAAGGCTTTGGAGCAGAGTCGGGTTGAGAAGCTGATTGGCAGCTCCAACGAGGGAGCTGTGGATGTTTACGCCAACGAAGAGATAATCAGCTGTTTAAGTCCCCTCCAGGAGGAGCTGGCTGGGTTGTTCATCGTCTCCGAGGTTAAGCTTCATCCCCTCGCGGAAGCTCCAGCCGATGCTCTCCGTTCAGACAAAGGGGATCTGGCGGTGAAGGTGATTAAGGCGCCAGGTCAAAAATGTCCGCGCTGCTGGCGCTACTACGCGGAGCTGGTGGAAGAGACCCTTTGCACGCGGTGCGCAGAGGTCTTGGCAACAAAGTAGTTGGGGGAGACGCCGCCTGCAGGCGGCGTCTTGCTTATCTATACACCAGCCTGGGCAGAAAAAGGACCAATCCAGGGAACAGGGTGATCAATATCAGAACGGCTAGCAAAGGCACATAGAACGGAAGAATTGCCTTGACTACTTGCTCAAAGGGAAGGTCCGCCACCCGGCATACCGCGTACAGACACATCCCCACCGGGGGAGTCAACAGCCCAATCATCAAGTTGAGTACCATCACTAAACCGAAATGGACGGGGTCAATGCCCACCTGGGAGCACAAAGGGACAAGGATAGGTGTTAGGATGGTGATGGCAGCTAGGCTTTCCATAAAACATCCCACCACGAGGAAAAAGAGATTGAGGACCAGCAGAATAGTCAAGGGATTGTTGGAAACGGCGAAGACTTTTTCCGCAAGGATAATTGGGATGCGCAACCGAATCAGAACCCAAGCGTAGAGGGCCGCACAGGCGATGATGAACAGAATCATGGCCGAATCTCGCAAGGTCTCGACCATGATCTGCTGTAACCCCGCCCAAGATATCTCCCGGTAGAGGAAGACGCTAATAATCAAGGCATACAGGACGCACACGGCCGCCGCTTCCGTAGGAGTGAAAATGCCTGAGAAAATGCCACCGATCAGGATCCCGGGGGTTACCAAGGCTGGGAAGGCATCGAAAAAGCTACGCACTACTTCTCCCAGTCTAGGGCGGGGATGGACAGGATACTCTTTCGTCCTGGCTGTCCAGAAGATGAGGAGCATCAGGCTGATTCCGATCATTAGCCCGGGGATGATCCCGCCAATGAGCAAAGCGCCGATGGAAACCTCACCCATCACTCCAAAGATGACTAGGGGGATGCTGGGGGGGATTATTGGACCAATGATGGAAGAGGCCGCAGTAATTGCTGCGCTGAATTCCCGATCATAACCTGCATCCAGCATGGCTTTCACTTCGATGGTCCCAAGGCCTGCTGCATCGGCTACCGCGGAGCCGCTCATTCCTGCAAAGATGATGCTGGCCAAAACGTTTACATGGCCAAGCCCCCCCCGGCCACCAACCAGCTATCTTCGAGGCAAACTGGAAAATCCTTTCGGTGATCCCGCCGGTGTTCATCAGTTTTCCCGCCAACAGAAAAAAGGGGATGGCGAGAATGGGAAAACTGTTGACCCCGTACATCATTCGCTGGGCAAGAACGGCATAGGGCAGAGTGAGGATGCCTCGCTGGAGGGCCATGACGGCAATTGCGGTCAAACCGATGGATAAGGCGATGGGGAGGCCGATGGCAATGAGGAGGAGCAGCAAGCCTCCAAAAAGCATCAGTTCCATGGCGGGACCTCCTTTCCGGTTTTGGCGGGGGACAGTATCCCTTTCACATCGACCAGAGCCTTGATGGCGATGAACAGGCTGCAGAAGGCCAGTGGAACGTAAAAGACGGCCATACTGAGTTTGGGCATCGAGGCGGCCGAATAGGGCCAAGCCACCTTCATGCTGGCAACGGTGCCGAGAAAGACGCAGATGGCAAAGAGAAGGGATAGGATTGCCCTGACAAGGGCTAGGATGAGATTGCTCCTGGGGCCCATCTTGGCCATGACCCAGTCGATGCGCAGATGGCTGTCATCTGCCTGAACTGCCGCCGCTCCGATGAAAGTGATCCAGACCAACAAAAACCGCGCAAGCTCCTCCGTCCAAGGAACGGGGATCCGAAGTGCATAACGGAAGAGAACTTGGGCAAGGACAATGAATACAAGACCAGCCAGCAGGAAAGCGCCGATCCCCTCAAGCCGTTTCTTCACAGCCCTCACTCCTCCACAGGAAGGGGCGGCGGCCCGCCCCTATTGCAAGAAATCCTTGACTTCATCCCAGATCCAAGGTTGCCACGTTCCGGCGATCCGTTGGATAGTCGACTCAACCGCAGCGGCAAAGGCTGCTTTGTCGACCTCGACAAGCTCCATGCCAAGGGCGATTAGTCTCTCTTTCGCTTCCTCTTCCCGGGCTGCCGCCTCCGCGTTGGCCCAAGCCAGGGCTCTATCGGCGGCCTTGCGAATGATGTCCTGCTGCTCGGGAGTCAGGGCGCGGTAACTCTTGTTGCTGAAGGTCCAGTGATACACGCTAAGCAGGTGTTCAGTGAGCATGATGTATTTTTGGACCTCGTAAATCTTCCCTGTAAGGATAGTCTCAAAGGGATTCTCTTGGGCATCGACTACGCCCATTTGCAGGGCGCTGTAGGTTTCCGGCCAGGCTACCGGGGTGGGGAGGACTCCCGTTGCTTTCCACGTATCAACCCAAACAGGGATTTCCGGCAAGCGCAGCTTTATCCCCTGCAAGTCCTCAGGTGATGTGATCTTGACATTGGCAGTGAGGTTGCGAGCCCCTCGCCGCTGCACACCGAGCAGCATCATATCAGCTTTCTCTGCGAAGACCTTGTTGATGGCCTCCCCAATGGGACCGGCGTAGACAGCAAAGAGGGAATCATAATCCGGAAACAGAAAGGGCACTTGCATGGGGGCAAGGTCTGGGGTTAAGGTAGCAACGGGGAAGTCGCCAAACACCACCAGATCCACCTCGCCGGTCTTGATAAGTTCCAGCAGCTCCTTTTCCCCTCCGAGGACTGCTCCGGGAAACAATTCCACCTTCATTTCCCCATTGCTCATCTCACTCACGTACTCTTGGAACTTGCCTGCGGCCTGCTCATCGAGCCCTCCTGGCATGGTGTGGAGTCCGAAGGAAATCGTTACAGGACCGGCGTTGACGCAAACGGCACAAATCAAGAACAGCCCCAACATAATACTCAGTCGGCGATACATCTTCACCCCTCCTCGTAGACATTGGCCATCCTTTTCCCCATAAACAGTGTATTAGCAGTATTCACGCATTTCTGTTAAACTCCTGCCTGAGCCAGCTTGTGTGGTAGAATTATTTGATCCTTTGAGCTCTGGTTGATGGGGCTACTCCTTCCCCAAAGAGTTCCTTCACGTTGCCGTCGGAGGAGATGGCAGCGTTATGTCCTCCATGGCAAAGGTTGGGCGGTAGTTGAGGCGCGCGGTCAGTGACAGTGAAGGCCTCCGATCACAATATCTTGCTGCTGGCGGCCAAGGAGATCTATGCCTAGTGCATATTTCCCTTGGCGAAAAAGTAGCTTTAGGTAGATGCCGGTCGGAAGGCGGCGCCTTTTTCGTGCTACCAGGATCGATATTGCCGGTATTGGTTGGCCTTCTTGCCATTAACCGGCTGTCGCCTTGCTCTATGGGACTAGGCGAGAGACTGCCCAATGGCTGTAATAGACGCAAAAAACCGCTTCTGACCTCCTTGGCGTGCCAAGGCAAGCCGTGGATTGAGAGGCGAAGCACTAAGAGGATTTTTACTTCAAACATCGAAGCTTCAAAGGACTACAATACTAGAGGGAGGTTAATACGTGATTAACCAACGCATCCATCAAGTCTTGGTAGTTGTCGTAGCGCTCGTACTGGCAGTGTCTGTTGTGACGACGGCACAGAACAAACCTCTTGTGCTAAAGATGGGACTCATTTCTCCAGCGGACCATCCGGTAACGAAGGCATCACAGTATATGGCTGAGCTGGTAAAGGAACGGACTAACGGTGGCATCGACATCCAGGTCTTCCCCAACGGTGTGTTGGGCGGTGAGGTTGAACTCCAGGCGGCAGTTCGCAGCGGAGCCGTCCATATGGCTTCCATCGGCGATGGACATGCGGCTGCTTACAGCAAGCCATGGAATATTTTCGTCATGTACTACATCTGGCCCGATGCCGAGACGATGCACCAGATCGAGGCCGGGGAGCCTTTCGAGCCCTTTGTTCGGGACTATGAGCAAAACTCGGGGGTTACCGTCCTGGCCCTCAACTGGGAGCAGGGAACACGGCATCTCCTAGCCAAGAAGCCCATTCGCACCCCGGAGGACTTGCGGGGAGTCAAAATTCGTGTTGACCAGCTGCCCTTGCACTCTGAGGGTTGGAAAGCCATGGGGGCCAACCCCACGCCGCTAGCCTTCCCAGAGGTCTATTCCGCCCTGCAGCAAGGGGTCGTCGATGCAATGGAATGCCCCCTGAACTGGATTTACAGCAGCGGTTTCCATGATCACGCCAAGTATCTCAACTTGACCGCACATAGCCGCTACATGAATATGGTGATCATCAACACCAAGCTTTTTGAGGGCCTATCTCCCGAGTACCAACAGATTCTCCGGGAAGCTGCCCTTGAGGCCGGTATCTATGAGACTGAGCTGAGCAGGCAGGAAGAGCTGGATTACCGGAAGAAGATGGAGGCAGAGGGAGTCACGTTCGTCGAGGTCGACGTTGAGGCTTTCCGAAACCGTGTCATTCCCTTGTTCGAGCAGCATATGGATCGGTGGGGTCGGGAAGTCTACGACGTCATCATGGGACAGTAGTAGTCGTCCTCGATAGGATTTCTGAGAGTGGGGCTCCTCTCAGTTGGGGCCCCATCCATTCTGCCAGATGTGGGGTGAATAGAAACTGGTGGGTCTTTTGAAACAGATCAATGATGTGACGGAGCGGATGATTAGGGGATTCCTTATCGCAATCCTGATAGGGATCCTGCTGGTGTGCTTCTACCAGGTGGCCACTAGATTTGTGTTCGTCTCTTACGCGTTTGCTTGGACGGAGGAAATGGCTCGTTTGCTGTATCTTTGGGGCTGTTTCTTAGGTACGGCGGTTCTGCTCAGGCAAAAGCGCCTTATTCGCGTTGACATCATCAGCAACGTCTTGCCCAAGTCCTTGTTCCGCGCGATAGAGATAATTATGTTGCTCAGCATGCTGGGCTTTTCTTTGGTCCTGGTGGTGAAAGGCTTTGAGTTCTGCAATTCCATTTCCCAAGATCGCTTGACCCTTCTAGGCCATCCACGCAGCTGGTTCTGGCTGCCCGTACCAGTGGCCGGGGTTTTCGCCTGCATGTATATCTTGGAGCAGATTCTAGATGATTTGGGGGAATTGTTCGCTGGTTCTTGATAGGAAAACTAGTTAGCAACTTGGAAAAGGAGCGATAAACTCCACTATGGGAATTAGTATTGTCGTTCAACTTCTAGTTCTTCTTGGGTTAACGGTGCCTGTTGGCTTTGCCTTGGGCTACGTGGTGTTTTACTACTTTCTGACTAACGGGGTTCCCATGACGAACTTGGTCCAGACCATCGGTCAGGGCATCAATAACTTCACTTTCCTTGCGGTGCCCTTTTACATCATGGCCGGACACTTGATGAACACCGGCGGCATGACCAACGCGATCTTTGGTTTTGCCAATGCCCTCGTTGGCCATATTAAGGGCGGACTAGCCCACGTGAATATTCTAAACAGCATGATCTTCGCCGGCATGTCCGGTGCGGCCGTAGCCGATGCTGCTGGGTTGGGCATGGTGGAGATTAGGGCGATGCTCGATAATGGTTATGATCTGGACTATGCCGTGGCTGTGACTGCCGCTTCCTCGACCATCGGCCCGATTATTCCGCCGAGCATCATCATGGTCGTCTTTGGGATCACCGCTAATGTGTCGATCGGCCGGCTGTTCCTTGGCGGGATTGTTCCAGGCATTATGATGGGCGTCGGCATGTTGCTTTTGAATCACTACTTTGCCGTCAAGAGGGATTTCCCCGTCAGCAACTTCCCAACCCTAGAATCCATCGGCAGCCATTTTCGTCATGCACTGCCCGCACTCGTACTTCCCTTGATCATTATTGGTGGAATTATGAGCGGGCTGTTTACGCCGACTGAAGCTGGCTGTATAGCCGCCATGTATGCTCTCGTCCTCGGAGTTGTTACTAAGGAGATATCTTTTGAGGACCTCAAGAAAATCGCCCTGGAGACAATGCTCCAGTCGGCTCAGGTGGGCTTCATTGTTGCTACTGCTGCCGCTTTTAGCTGGGTCCTCACCTTCGAACAGGTTCCTGCGAAGGTTGCTGCTTACTTGACTCAGACACTCCAGAGCCCGCTAGCCTTGCTGATTGCTTTGAATTTCATTTACCTCTTCCTCGGATGTATCATGGAGGCCAGCGCGATTGTTATCATGACCGTTCCTATCGTCATGCCCATCGCGGTGAGATTGGGCATTGACCCGATTCATCTTGGGGTTTTGGTGGCCATCAACATGTCCATTGGAACGCTGACGCCGCCCGTCGGCATCGTCATGTACGTGTTGACGGAGGTCGCTGGCATCACGGTGCAGGATTATACCAAAGCGATGCTCCCATGGCTGGGTCTGCTCTTTGGGCTTCTGCTCCTGTTCATCCTGTTCCCGCCGATTATTACATGGCTGCCCAACATGCTCATGTAGGATATAGACAACCTGCGCAAGGCCCAGCTGGGGCCTTGCTCTCTTATCGCCCCCTCTCATAAGTTTCCCGCGGCTAGACACACTACTCCTAGATGGCAGTCTGGAGGGTGCGTCTTTGGCGAGGGATTTGAACCAGGGGGTTGTGGAGACCCTTCTGCGCAAAATCAACGAACTCATCGAAGGGATGGAGAAGGCCGCTTTGGCCGAACACATAGAGCTTTACCGACGCCCGCGCCGCCTTTTTTTCCTCAACTTTTGGGCCGGTCTGATGCGGGGTTTTGGCATTGCGGTGGGCTTTACGGTCGTCGGTTCGGTCTTCTTGATCGCCCTTGGGCGGCTTGCTTCGTTAAATCTGCCTATCATCGGCCGCTTTATCGCTGAGATCGTCAGGATCGTCCATGAGACCCTCGCCCTCCGGCAAATCTAAGGAGGATAGCCATGGATCGAAAACTTGAAAAGGAGTTTCGGCATCTCTTGGAAGAGGAGCGAGGGCGCCTAGAAGCGACTATAGCCAATTTGAACCGAAATCTAGCCGAATCCCAGAAGGAGTCAATCCAAGAGCTTTCCAGCTATGATCAGCATTCGACGGATCTTGGCTCTGAGACTCTTGAACGAAGCAAGGATGTGGGGCTTCGGGATAATGCCAAGTTGCAGCTGACCATGGTCCAGGAAGCGATGGAACGATTAGAGGACGGCACCTATGGCATCTGTGAAAGCTGCGGCCAGCCTATCGATCTTGAGCGTTTGCGAGCAATGCCCGCTGCAACGACTTGTGTACGCTGCAAGGAGCTGGCTGAAGAAGAGGCAGAAAGACGCCGCCCCGTGGAGGAAGAAGTGCTGTCCTTTACTCGCAGCTTTACCGATGGGCAAGACAGCGTCATTTACGACGGGGAGGATACCTGGCAGGACCTTGCCCCCTACGGAACGGCCAATTCTCCCCAAGATGCCCTAGATGCCTATATCGATGCCGATGAAGCCCTAGGATTAGTCACGTGGATTGATGGAATCGAGGAGTCCGGTGAAGAAGGAGTTACGGACTTAGACGACATCTATTCCTCCCCAAAGAAGGAAAAGCCCCGCCGCGATTGAGAATAACTGTTTGTTATGGTACTATGTGACAAGACTGAGCGTCACCTCAGGGGGCTGAGCATTCTTGCGCTATCTTGGCCTGGGCCTGACCATCTTGGCCGTTGATCAAGCAACTAAGCTGTGGATTCAACGCACCCTCGCCATAGGAGAGGCTAAACCCTTGATTGGCGGTTTCGTCTATCTGACCCACGCGCGCAACCCGGGGGGCGCCTTTGGGTTATTTGCCCATCAGAATTGGCTGTTCTTTGCCCTGATGGCCCTATTGTTGCTGTTGGTTGTCAAACTGGTATACCCGATGAGGAAGCAAAGCACCCTTCTTTGCTACGGTTTGTCCATCGGTTTGGCCGGGGCAGTCGGCAACCTAATTGACCGCCTGCGGGTAGGCGGGGTGATTGACTTCATCGATGTCGGTTTTTGGCCGGTTTTCAATGTAGCTGATGGAGCCATCGTCCTCGGTGTGGCGCTCCTTTTTTGGGAACTCCTCGGCGGGAGAGTGGCCAGATGAGATGGGAGCTGCGCGTCGGCAAGGGTGGTGAACGCCTCGATAGCTATTTGCGAGGGGAGCTGCCTGAGTTTTCCCGGTCTTTCCTGCAGCGCCTCATCGAGGAAGGTCAGGTGGAGGTCAATGGTAAGCTCGCCAAAGCCAGCTATCGAGTGCGGGAGAATGACTTGATTCAGGTTGTCCTGCCGCCCCCTGCGCCGCTAGAGCTCGAGCCTGAGTCCTTGCCGCTGGACATCTGTTATGAAGATGATGATCTTTTGGTGCTAAACAAGCCGAGGGGGATGGTGGTCCATCCCGCGGCGGGAAACCTGCGGGGGACTTTGGTCAACGCCCTATTGGGCCGCGGTGCGAGCTTATCAAGTGTCGGGGGAGTGGATCGGCCAGGGATCGTCCACAGGCTGGACAAAGACACATCGGGCCTATTGGTGGTGGCCAAGAACAATTACGCCCATTGTCGTCTGGGCCGCCAATTTCAAAGGCGAACGGTCAAGAGAGAATACCTTGCCCTCGTCTACGGGCACCTTCCCTCATCGCAGGGATGCATCGTTGCTCCCATCGGACGACATCCCCGCGATCGGAAGAAGATGGCCGTCCTTCCCGAGGGGAGAGGACGGCAAGCCATCACCTCTTTTCATGTCCTGGAAGAATTCAAAGGGTATTCGCTCCTGCGGTGCCGATTGGAGACGGGACGCACCCATCAAATCCGGGTGCACCTGGCCCACCTTGGCCATCCCGTCGTTGGCGATGCCGTCTACGGACCGAAATCCAACGAGTGGAATTTCCAAGGTCAGGCGCTTCATGCGGAGGTGCTGGGCTTCAAACACCCCCGCAGTGGGGAATACATGGAGTTTAAGGCACCTGTCCCTGAGGATATGGTGATACTCTTAGAGTCAATGGGACGTCTGGACAAAGATGATTGAATATCCTTCTCGTACCTGTTATAATCTATGCAGACATCCAGCGGTTTCCTTTAATCCAGTCCGGCGAGGCTGGCAAGGAATAGGCATATGGTATGGACATC
>JAAYLV010000048.1 GCA_012521755.1 Bacillota bacterium
GACATCTTCGTCTTCGGAAGGATTGCCGGCGCCAACGCAGCGAAAGGCAAGTAAGCATCGACAAGCCCCCCCAAGAATGGGCAAGCAGGCACCATTTCCGTTCGGTGCCTGCTTCTTTTGCCGAGACATAATCCTTGACAACCTTGCCCCCAGTGGGTATAATGACATCAGCCAGCAAGAGTTTGCGTGGGGCTGTAGCTCAGCTGGGAGAGCGCTTGAATGGCATTCAAGAGGTCGTCGGTTCGATCCCGATCAGCTCCACCATCTCAAAGACAGTTCAGGCCGCATGTAGCGGCCTTTTTCAGTTCGTGGGCCGGGCACCTTTTTGGCCCAAGAGTTGGCTGCAGAACGCTGCAATTTGCGTCCGCAGCCAGCATGTAGCCAGCGAGACCAATCAGTTCCACCATTAAGACTATGATGAGGCCGGATTTGCCGGCCTCTTTTTATTAGCTTGCGGACTAAAATCGGGGTTACTTGATTCGCCGCGCTTCAACCCCCGCGAGGCGCTCCAGGGCCCAAACGAGGGTCTGGTTGCCCATTTCCTGATACTGCTCATCGGCAAGGGTGTTATAAAGCTGATAGACGAGGCCTGTCCCGGGCAGGGAGACCCCGAGCTGGGCGGCCGTTTCCAAAACCGCGCGCAGGTCTTTGCGTTGGTGCTTGACCATGAAGCCGGGCGAAAAATCGCCATTGATGATCTTGGGAGCCTGGTTGCTCAAGGTCCAGGATTGGGCGGCGCCGCCGCCGATTGCTTCCAGGACCTTCTCTGGATCGAGCCCGGCCTTGGCCGCGAGGATGAGGCCCTCGCAGGTGGCAAGGAGGGTTAACGCGCAGATCACCTGATTGCATAGTTTGGCCCCCTGGCCTGCGCCGATGTCGCCCACATGGACGATGTTTTTTCCCATGGCCTGGAACACCGGCAGACAACGCTCAAAAACGGGAGCCTTTCCCCCAACCATGATAGATAAGGTGCCCGCGATGGCGCCGCCCTCACCGCCGCTGACAGGTGCATCAAGCATGTCTACGTTCTTTGCCGCGAGGGCCGCGGCTACTTCCCGGACCGTTTGGGGCGGGATGGTGCTCATGTCAATGACGACCTGTCCCGGACGACAGCCTTGGATGACTCCCTCCGGCCCGATGATGACTTCCTTCACATCGGGGGAATCGCCCACGATGGTGATGATGATGTCGCTAGCCGCGGCTACTTCGGCAGGTGATGCCGCAACTTGCGCTCCAGCCGCCTCTAGCTCCTGCGTCTTGCCCGGAGTGCGATTATAGACCGTCAAGGGGAAACCGGCTTTAGCCAGATTGAGGGCCATCGGCTTGCCCATGATCCCAAGACCGATAAAGCCAACCTTCTCCACCACTTCACACCTCCTGTAGGGATGATTACGTCGCATCTGCTTACTCATTCGCAGTTAATCTTCCTCTTTCCTCCTTCTACTTCAACGACAGGATCTTGAACGACTTTCCGGGACGTGATATCCTGAATTTGCTTGGAAACTACGGCAAAGGGGTCATGCAGTTGCCAGTCGCCAGCAGAGGTATGCCGTATTCGACTCTGTTTCGCGGACATTCCTTTGTCCTTTATTCGGGCCGTCAACAATTACAAATCTTGACCACTGACTTGATCCTCTTAGCTTATTACGAGGGTCTTTTTTGTCTCCTCACCGTTGCCCCCGGCGTCGTCAACCAACTCCACAACACCATCAGACATCTACATAAGGCCCATGGTCTCAATTTGCAGGAAAACATAAGAATCAGGACGTTAGAGGAAAAGCTGAAGGGGACAACAAGCACCAGCCAAGGCATATCCGAAGACGTGTGGGAGTTGATGCAATCAGGCAAGCCGGGGCTGCACATCATCCACCACTACCGGGATATCTACCCCAACCTCGCCCAATTCATCGCGGCGGAGAAGATGGTCACCCAAGCCTACAAGAAACGTCCCCTCGGAGCCGTTGGCCTTTATGAGTTCGGTGTGTACGGGCCCCGCCTGGAAACCCTGTTCGCCGTCCATCAGCACAGTTGGGAGGGCGAGGAAATCAGGCAGTTGGGCCGCTCCCTCCGCGGCCGCCTGATGAAAAAGCAAGCTTAGCCGTAAACACAAGCCGCTCACTTCGCTTTCGCGGGGGACGGAAGCGATAGTCATCATGTACTGTCAGCGGGCAAAGTCCAGCTCGGCGCAACGCCTGGAGGATGAACCGAGTTGGGTAAGCCCGCTGCCTGTGTTTTTCCTCAAACTTTCGGTACAGCCCGTCTTCCGGCAGGAACATGGTCAGTTCCATGTGGCAGATCCTGTTGGCCGGATCGTAGTCTGTCTCGAGGATGTAAGATGCCGTGGGAGTATTCACCCCGTAGGCAGATGTGCCGTAGACATTGGCCAGTTTGTAGCAGGTGTTCAGGTCGAAGATGAAGAGCCCTCCCGGTCGCAGGCAGCGGCCGACATTCCTGAATACCTTCTGGAGAGCCCGGGGAGACAAGACGTAATTCAGGCTGTCACAGCAGCAAATCACCAGATCGTATTTGTCCGGCAGAGCAAGCTGCCGCATGTCCTGCTGGATGAGAAGACAAGAAAAGCCCCCATCCCGCAGTTTGGCCTCCGCCACCGCCAACATGTGGCAGCTGGCATCGACGCCGGTCACATCCATGCCAAGACGGGCGAGGCGAATAGCCATCTCGCCGCTGCCGCAGGCTAGATCGAGGACCTTCTTTGGCCTGCGGCCGCACCTTTCCAGGACTTGCAGGATATAGCGGAGCCAGCGATCGTAATCGACTCCGATCAAATTGTCGTAGCAGGCGCTCAGGGCAGTGTACTTCATGGACCAACGGCCACTCTTGGGGCATCCCCCCAAAGTCGCTCCAGGTCGTAAAACTCCCGCTCAGCCTCCTGGAATATGTGGACGACCACGTCCCCATAATCCAACAAGACCCAGCGGGACCCTTCCCCATCCTCCCGGTGGCGCGGCCTGATGCCGGCTTCCCTTGTCCGGGCTAGAATCTCATCCCGCACAGCCCTTTGGTGCAGGTGGTTGTTGGCTGTGCAAATCACAAAATAGTCGGTCATTGGGGGTAGTTCCTGCATATCCAGGATCACAACATCTTCCGCCTTCTTATCGTACGCGGACTTAGCCACCAATGCCGCCACTTCTTCTGGTCTCAGCCTTCATCACCCTCCTTGTCGACAAAGGTTTCCTAAAGACGCAAATCCTTCCCTAAAATGACCACCACATCCGTCTCCAGATCCTCAGGGGAGGCCTTGATTAGCGCCTGGCTGCGGAGGAGGTCAGCTATTTGCCTCGCCGCCTGCTCCCGATCCAGGCGAAAATGAACCTCCGTTTGCTGATAATCAAAGCGGGCAGCATTCCCTACAGTCACCACGTCGTAGCCCTGTCCCTGCAGGGATTCGGCAACTTGCCGGGCGACGCCGCTTTGACCGTTCCCGTTTAGGACCTGCACCGTCACTACCGTCCCCGACTGGAAAAGATCCTGGACCACCCTTTTCAACTTGTCCTGATCGGCAAGCCAATAGCTGGCGGAGCCAATCTCGCCCCCCACCCCCGGAACCACACGGGTCTTGACCTTCTCCATATCCATATCCCGCAAGGCCATACCGAGCTTGACCATGGCCGGGGCGGGCATGTCGGTTTGCACCGCCGATCGGAAATCCTCAACGAGGGCGGGGATCTTGGCTATGACAGCCGGCTTGAGCAGTTCCCGAGCCAAGGCTTGGAGGAATCTCTGCTGCCTTTGGATTCGCCCCCCGTAGAGCTCCTGGGCGGGATCGACCAGAGAGACATCCCCTAAGCCATCAGCCCGATAGCGGATGTAGTGCAAGGCCTGACGGCCATCGAGGACCTGCCGTCCCGGGCGCAGATCGATATACAATCCCTGGGCCCGGTCCTGATACCTCATCCGCTTTTCCACATCGATCTCCACACCGCCCAGGGTATCGACGACATGTTCAAAGCCGGCAAAATCCACCACCACATAGTAATCGATATCTATCCCCAGCCACATCTCCAAGGTCCGCCTGGCGAGCTCCGGACCACCGAAGGCGTAAGCCGTGTTGATCCTGTTGTAGCCCCGGCCCGGAATCATGACTCTGGTGTCCCGGGGAACTGACAGGATCCCCACTTCCTTTTCCTTGGGATCGACGCTCACCAAGATGATGGTGTCAGTGCGGCCAGGATCGTATTCCCCCTTGTCCGCCCCAAGGACGAGGATGTTGGTCCGTCCCGGATCAGCCCCTCCGGGCTGGACTTGCCTGGTCCCCATCCTGTAAGTGATAATCGCCGTCCCTATCATCAGCAATAGAGCTAGGATCCCTACGATCAACGCAAAAAGGGAGCGTTTACGCCGCTTTTCCCGTTTCAACTCCCTTTTCATTTCCATCTCTTGCTTTTTCTGCGCCAATTCTTCCGGGGACAGCACCGATTTGAGACCCCCTAATCCCGGTTCAGTATCAGCCAATTCCGCGCTTCCACCGTCGCCGGATGGACCGGCCAACCCATCGCAAGCATGTAGTTGATTTTCTGATCCAAGGCCACCAACAGCGCTTCGTCTAGATCTTTATCCAACAGAGCCCGGACACGTTCAATTCCAGGGAAGCTTCGGTCATCCTCGGTATAGTCGGAAAGGAAAGTGATCTTTTCCAGGAGAGACATAGCAGCACGACCCGTTGTATGCCATCGGATAGCATCAAGGACTTGCTCGTCGGTTATGTCATACTTGCGGCGGGCAAATTCAGCACCAACGGGCCCATGGAGCAATACCGGGAAATAGTGCTCAATCTCAGAGATTATGATACCAAATTCTACCCCCCATTTCAACAGGATATTCCTGGGGAGGTCCCGGGCGCAATCGTGGAGCAGACATGCCTGGATTGTCTCTAGGCGAGGCGCTCTCCAGATTGCCGCCAGCCGTTCACCTGCCTCAGCAACCCTGACACAATGCTCATAGCGGTGGAGGGGTATGGAGTTCTTTAAACGCCTAGTCAACTGGTGCAATTGGCTTCCCTCACATTAGTACTGCTAAATTGGAGTGAGACTAGGGTCCTTTGGCCTGGCGCCAGGGGCGGCTGGGACTTGGCAGGCCACAATACCGGCAAGATCTGATGAAGACGCGGGTCAGCTGCTGGATGCACCGCAGCTCCTAGGTCGACTATCCGTCTCTTGGCAGGCATCCACCTTCCCGCAAAGATCTCCACTTTCAAGATGGGCATAGACTCTTCGTCGCAACTGGGAATTCTATCGCCGCCCTTTACAGAGGCGAAGGGCGCGCCTTGGCGACGCACCCCAGGTTAGCTCTTTACTCGGGACGGGGCCTTGCTTCGCTCACCACCAGCTCGCGGCCTTCCAATTGGGCTCCATTCATATTGGCGATCATCGTCTCTGCGTCCTCATCGCGAACCTCCACAAAGCCAAAACCCCGGGAGCGTCCAGTGAGCCGATCGGTGATGATCCTCGCTGCCAATACTTCGCCGTGGGCACTAAAAGCCTCGATCAGTTCTTCCTCTGTCGTTGACCAGGGAAGATTCCCAACGTACAGAGTCTTATTCATTTAAAACTCACCTCAATCCGCGACAGGATCCTCGGTTGTAGTGTGCCCGCCCGACCCACTGTTATGCTCACGGTATAGCCCCGTCTTGGCGATATAGTAGGCCACTGTTTCAGGTAATAGGTACCGGATAGGACGTCCATCGGCGACCCGTTCGCGTACATCAGTGGAGGAGATGGCCAAGGCCGGTACCTGCAACAGACGGATTCTGTCCTTATTATTTGTATACAGTCCTCCCAACACTTCCTGGATCCTGTCCAGGGAATGGCCAGGGCGACTTGCAGCAACGAACACGCAGGTGCGCAAAAGCTCCTCAGGGCTCTTCCAGGTGAGTATTTCCAGGATGGCATCGGCCCCGGTGATGAAGAAAAGCTCCACCTCAGGACCGTAAATGGCCCGCAGATCCCTGATGGTGTCGATGGTATAAGTCTTTCCCTCCCGGTCCATGTCAACCCGGGAAACAGAAAAGTAGGGATTAGTGAGGGTCGCAAGGACCGTCATCAAGTAGCGGTGTTTGGCCTCCGTCACCGCGTATGTCTTGTGGGGCGGATCGCCGGTGGGAACGAAGACCACCTCATCGAGCTCCAGTTCCACCCGGGCCGCCTCTGCAGTCACTAGATGTCCGTAATGGATGGGGTCGAAGGTGCCGCCCATAATCCCTACTCTCATCGCCAACGCCCTCTCCTAACGAACTTGTCCTTCTCCGTACACGATGAACTTAGTCGTCGTCAATTCTTCAAGTCCCATGGGGCCCCGGGCATGGAGCTTCTGGGTTGAGATGCCGATTTCCGCCCCCAGTCCAAACTGGCCCCCGTCGGTGAAGCGGGTGGAAGCATTAACGTATACTGCCGCCGCGTCCACCTCCCGCAGGAACCGACGGGCCGCGCTGTAATCCCGGGTTACGATGGCTTCCGAGTGCTTCGTTCCATAGCGGGCAATATGGTCCAGGGCCTCATCGAGAGAGTCCACCACCTTCACGGCCAGAACCAGGTCCAAATACTCCTCACGCCAGTCTGCCTCTTCCGCCGCTTGGGCTTCAGGTACTAGCGCCAAGGTCCGGGGACAGCCCCGGATTTGGACTCCCCTCTCCAGCAGCTGTGGGGCGAGAGCAGGTAGAAGCTTCTCGGCAACCTCCCGGTGGACCAGGAGGGTCTCCATGGCGTTGCACACCCCAGGCCGCTGACACTTGGCATTGATGGCGATCCTCTCGGCCATGTCCAGATCGGCATCCTGATCCACGTAAACGTGGCAATTGCCCACCCCCGTCTCGATGACAGGAATGGTGCTGTTTTCTACGACGTTCTTGATGAGACCGGCGCCGCCCCGGGGGATGAGAACGTCGATCAGACCCCGCTGCTTCATCATCGCGGCCACGGCCTGCCGATCCGTTGACTCGATCAGCTGGATGGCCCCAGGGGGCAGATCGGTCTCTTCCGCACCCTGGACCAAGGCTTCCACAATGGCTTTGTTGGAATTTATCGCCTCCGAGCCGCCCCTTAGGATCACCGCATTCCCCGCCTTGAGGCACAAAGCCGCGGCATCGGCCGTCACGTTGGGCCTAGCTTCGTAGATAATCCCAACGACGCCCAACGGCACCCGCACCCGCCCTACTTCCAAGCCGCTTGGCACCCGCCAGGCCCGGACCACTTCCCCCACCGGATCGGGGAGACGGGCAACGGCCCGCAGGCCCTCCACCATGTCGGCCACCCGCCCCTCACTTAAGGTCAAGCGGTCGATCAAGGCAGAGGACAGGCCGCTGGCCCGGGCAGACTGCACATCCTCCGCATTGGCAGCCAAGATCTCCTGGCACCTTCTCTTTAGGGCTCGGGCCATCGCCTCGAGGGCGGCGTTTTTCTGCGGGGCTGACAAGGAAGCCACCTTGCGGGCGGCAGCTTGAGCCGCCTGTGCTTGCCGGCGGACTTGCTCCTCTATGCTAATCATCAGGGCGTCCTCCTTCGCAAAGGGCCAGGTTGTCCCGATGGATCACTTCATCGTAGTCCCGGTACCCTAGCAACTCTTCTACCTTCTGGGTGGATAGACCTTTGATCTTAAGGAGTTCGGAGGAAGAATAGTTGACAAGGCCCCGAGCCACTTCCACACCTTCGTCCATCACCACCCGCACCACATCCCCAGGGGCAAACTCTCCTTCCACATCGACTACTCCCACCGGTAGCAGACTCTTGCCCTGGTGGACTAAAGCTCGGGCGGCGCCCCCGTCGATGATCACCCGCCCCCGGGGGCGCTGATAAAAGGCGATCCATCGCTTTCGCCCCTGGAGCGTGTGATCTTGGGGATGAAACAAGGTTCCCAGGGGCTCCCCGGCCAAGATGCGCCCGATGACCCCCGGCTCTCGACCGTTAGCAATGACCATGGCGGCTCCCGATGCCGTTGCGATGCGGGCAGCTTCCAGTTTGGTGACCATCCCGCCAACCCCCCGGGAACTGCCGGCTCCGCCCGCGGCGGCCCAGAGCTCCGGCGTGATCTCCCTGATCTCCGAGAGCACCCGGGCCTCAGGATCAATCCTGGGATCGGCCGTAAAAACCCCGTCCACATCGGAGAGGATAATCAACAGATCGGCTCCAACCAACCCGCTCACCAGCGCCGACAAGGTGTCGTTGTCTCCCACGCGGATCTCTTCCACGGCCACGGTGTCGTTTTCGTTGATGATGGGGACGACCCCGTAATCGAGCAAGGTGAGGAGGGTATTGCGGGAGTTGAGGAAGCGCCGCCGGTCGTTGAGGTCCTCGCGGGTCAGCAAGACTTGGGCGACGATCTGACCATATTCAGAAAAAAGTTTTTCGTAGATCTGCATCAACAGCCCCTGGCCGACGGCGGCCATGGCTTGCTTGCCAGGAAGGGTGGCGGGGCGTTTGTCTAGGCCCAAGCGGCTCATGCCGGCGCCGATGGCCCCGGAAGTAACCAAGAGGACGTCCTTGCCGGAGTTGGCCACATCGGCGATCTCCCTGACGATCCTCTCCATCTGCCCCAAGTCCAGTTTTCCAGTGGCATGGGTGATGGTGCTAGTGCCTACTTTGACCACCAGCCGACGCACCCCTGCCGTTTGCCGAGTCGCCTTCCCAGCCTTGTCACTCCAGGAACTCAAATTCCAAATCTCCCACCTTTACCGTATCGCCGTCCTGCGCCCCGGCCTCCCGCAGGGCATCGGTCACGCCAATCCGCTGGAGGGTGCGCTGAATGTACATCAGCGTCTCGTAGTTGTTCAGGTCCAGGCGGGCCAGCCAGCCCTCGAAGCCTTCGCCTTCAACTACGAACACATCTCCCTCTTTGGCGATGGAAAAATCCCTTAAGGATGGGGGGCGACTTGGCCGGTAGAATACATACAGGTTCTCCTCTTCCGGGGTTGAATCCTTCTCCAGACGAGTAATTTCGTCGAGGAGGGCCGCGGCCCGTCCGATCAGGCGATCGACTCCCTCCCCCGTTGCCGCGGAAATGGGAAAGACTTCGTAGCCGAGTTCAGTCAGGCTTTGGGTGATCCTTGGCAGGTGATCGGCCGCTTGGGGCAAGTCGGTCTTATTGGCAGCCACTAGCTGGGGCCGCTTGGCCAGCTTCGGATCATAAAGGCGCAGCTCTTCATTGATGTTGTGGAAATCCGCAACCGGGTCCCGCCCTTCCAAAGCCGCGGCATCAAGGACGTGGATGAGCACCCTGGTCCTTTCCACATGGCGTAAAAAGGCATGGCCGAGGCCCACCCCCTGATGGGCTCCTTCAATGAGGCCCGGGATGTCCGCGACGACAAAGCTGGTATGGTCGTCCAAGGCGACGACCCCCAGATTGGGAACGATGGTGGTGAAGGGGTAGTTGGCAATCTTGGGCCGGGCCGCGGAAATGCGGGCAATGAGGCTCGACTTGCCCACGTTGGGGTAGCCAATCAAACCGACGTCGGCCAGGAGCTTGAGCTCCAATTCTAAGACAAGCTCCTCCCCCGCCTCGCCCTTTTGGGCGAAAGCCGGGGCCTGGCGGGTAGGTCCGGCAAAGGCGGCGTTTCCCAGTCCGCCCCTGCCCCCCCTGGCGACGACCATGGTCTGCCCGTGGGCAGTCAGGTCGCCAATGATCTGTCCGTCGACCTTGACGATAGTGCCCACCGGCACTTTGATCATCTGATCCGCCCCTGATTTGCCTTGTTTGCGGCCGCCCCCGCCCCGGGCGCCGTTTTCCGCCTTGAAGTGGGACCGATAGCGGAATTCCACCAGGGTGCGCAGTCCCTCATCGGCGACGAGGACCACATCGCCGCCTTTGCCCCCGTTGCCGCCATCGGGGCCGCCGGCAGGGACATACTTCTCCCGGCGAAAGCTAACCACCCCATCACCGCCATCGCCGGCTTTCACCCTGATTACCGCCTGATCGACAAACACGACTCCACCTCCATGTCTTGGCAAAAAACGCCTCTGGTCCAAGGCCAAAGGCGTTTCAAGCGGAAAGAACCCTATTGGGGTTAGGCGGTGACGCTTTCGTAGACGCTGACCCGCCTGCTCCTGCGGCCATCGTGTTCGAAGGCGACATATCCATCGATCTTGGCAAACAAAGTGTCGTCCTTGCCGAGGCCTACGTTGCGTCCTGGCTTGAACTTGGTTCCCCTTTGCCGCACGATAATGCTGCCAGCGCTGACGAACTGACCGCCGAAGCGCTTAACACCTAAACGCTGCGCGGCGCTGTCGCGACCGTTGCGCGAGCTGCCAACGCCCTTTTTCGATGCAAACAGTTGCAGGTCAAACCGAAACATCATGGCCGAAGCCCCCTTTCTCGCTGATTCGCCTCAGGGTCACATAACCCGGATAATTTGCCGCGATCTGTTCCAGACCGCTGACCATCGTTCGCAGAAGCAGCTGCACGCCCGCCGCCTCCGGGGAAGGAACCTCGCAGGAGAGGTCCCCCTCCTTCACATCAACCAGGGGCTGGGCCCCAGCGTGCTCCGCGAGGCCGAGGACCGTCGTCTGGGCCAAGGCTGACACAGCCGCGCAGACAATGTCCTCCCCGCGGGGCGCATAGCCTGCATGCCCATGAACCCTAAACCCTGATATGCGGCCCTGGGCATCCTCATACAGATCCACCAGGATCATAGGACCAGCTGCTCGATAGTCAGCTTCGTGAAAGGCTGCCGATGGCCCCGTCGGCGCCGGTAATTCTTCTTGGGTTTGTACTTGAAAACCAAGATCTTCTTCCCTTTGCCGTGTTCAACCACACTGGCCAGGACCTTGGCCCCTTCGACCAGGGGAGTGCCGACTTTCACTCCATCTTCACCAGCAACCAGCAGCACCTTGTCCAATTCAACTTGGGAGCCTTCAGGGGCGTCTAACCGCTCCACCACGATGGTGTCGCCTTCGGCCACCTTGTACTGCTTGCCCCCTGTTTCGATGATTGCGTACTTCAGGACATCCACCCCCAGGATGCAAAAGGCTCGCCGGAATCAAGGCTAACCCGGAAGGTTATTCAAGGCCCGCTCCGAGCGGCTAAGTGGCGACTAGGCCACTCACACACGCATCATAGCACAGGAGGCTGGGGGTGTCAAGCTCGATCGCAGCTGGCTTAGGGGACTCTCCCCGAACCATCGGCCGCAGGGCCATCGAAGGGCGGCAAAATGTTCCTGTCCCCTGGACAAGTCCCCCCTTGACCCTCACGTTGCGTGATAGTTTATAGTACTAAGTGAAAGGGCGTGATGACATGGCCATGAAGGTGAAAGAGGTGGCTGACCTGGTTGGGGTGAGTGTGCGCACACTGCACCACTACGACGCGATCGGACTCCTCAGGCCCGATGGGGCGACCCCATCGGGACACCGCCTCTACTCCCAAGATAATCTAGATACGCTGCAGCAAATCTTATTCTTCCGAGAGCTTGGTTTTCCTTTGCAGGAGATCAAGAAGATCATCCACAGCCCTTCCTTCGATCGCCGCGAGGCGCTGCTCCTGCACCGGGAGATGCTGTTGGAGAAGCGACGGCGGCTCGATCGGATGCTGGCGACGATCGACAAGACCCTCAGGCACATGAAAGGAGAAGTGGACATGACCAACGAGGAGAAATTCGCCGGATTTGATTTCAGGGAGAATCCCTATGAGGAGGAAGCCCGACGGCGGTGGGGCGATGCGGCCGTCGATGAGGCCAATGCCAGGATCGCCGGACGGGAAGAGGCCATTGCCGCGGAGATGGGAGATATTTTCCAACGCCTAGCTTCCCTGCGCGATGGCTCGCCAGGATCCCCCGCAGCCCAAGCGGCCATCAAGGCCTGGTATGATTTCCTGAACGAAAATTTCGGAGACTACTCCCCCGCCGCCTTCAAGGGCCTTGGGGAGATGTACGTCGCAGACGAACGGTTTACCGCCAACATCGATCGCTTCGGCGAAGGCTTGGCCGCGTTCATGCGGGATGCCATGGCCATCTTCGCGGATGGGAAATGAGGGGGCTGGGGCGGAAAGATCCGCCCCGCCCTACTCAAGTCTAGTTCTCCCGGGCTAGGGATTCGAGGACCTCTCGCCCTTTGGCGTAGGTCCGGTAGACCTTGGTGATCTCCACCCTGATACTGTCCCCGACCCGGTCTCCCGCACCCTCCACATTCACCACGTAGCCTTCCAGTCGGGCGATTCCATCCCGGGGATTGGTGGCGTGGGGTTCTTCCACCTCTAGTTCGAGGATCTGTCCTTCCTTGACGGGGAAAGCGGCCTCTTCCACAGCTTCCTTGGAGCTGGCGATGACGATCTCCACCGTCTCTAGATGGAGCTCTTCACAGCCTTTGATGTAAATTGCCTTGCCGATCTCATCTTCCAGCCGCCTTAAGTTGGAGCCGTTGCCACCGATGAGCAGGGCCGCCACCGATGGATGGGCGGAGACCAACAGGGCCTCGCACTCCTTTTCCTGGGCTGCCTTGGCCAGTTCCCGCTCAGCCCTATGGGCGACGGTCTCCTCCGAGAGCACCCGGCCGCTCCCCCGGCAGTAGGGGCAGGGCCGCTGCAGCTGACTGCTGAGGGGCTGCTTAACCTTTTTGCGGGTGAGCTCCACCAGGCCCAGACTGGTGAAGCCGAGGATATGGACCTTTGTCTTATCCAACTTGACTTCTTCTTCTAGCCGGGCCAGGACTTTCTCCTTGTGTTCAGGGCTTTCCATGTCGATGAAGTCGATGATGACTATGCCGCCGATGTTGCGCAGGCGCAGCTGCCGGGCAATTTCCGCGGCGGCCTCCAGGTTCGTTTTCAAGACGGTGTGGGCCAGGTTCTTGGAGCCGGTGTACTTGCCCGTGTTTACATCGATGCTGACCAAGGCTTCTGTTTGGTCGATGACCACATAGCCGCCGCAGTCCAGCCAAACCTTCTCCTGCAGGGCCTTCTCGATCTCCCGTTCAATGCCCATCGCCTCAAAGAGGGGCAAGGAGTCGGTGTACAAGACTACCTTCTCCTTGAGGGGCGGGGCAACTTGGTCCAGGAAATCTAAAGTCCGCTCATATTCCTCCCGGGAGTCGATGATGAACTTGTCAGCTTCCGCGGTGAAGAGATCCCGGACTACCCGGTAGACTAAGTCATAGTCTTTATACAGCAGGGCGGGAGCGGAATACCGGCGGGCCTTGGTCTGCAGTTTGTTCCATAATCGAAGGAGGAACTGGCAGTCCTTCGCCAACTCCTCCTCACCCCGCCCTTCCGCCGCCGTCCGCACGATGACGCCCATATCCTTGGGCTTCACTCCCTTGGCGATCTCTCGGAGGCGCTCCCGTTCCCCTTCGTCTTCGATCCGGCGGGAGATGCCAATGTAATCGACCGTCGGCATCAACACAAGATAGCGGCCAGGCAAAGACAGATGTCCGATCACCCTGGCCCCCTTGGTCCCCATGGCTTCCTTGGTGACCTGGACGACTATTTCCTGGCCTTCCCGCAGCATATCTTTGATGGAGTGGTAATGGACGCCTTGGACGGGATGCTCCCCCGGGTGTCCATTATGGGGAACCAAGACATCGTCCACATACAAAAAGGCATTGCGTTCAAGGCCAATATCGACAAAGGCGGCTTCCATCCCCGGGAGGATATTCTCCACCCGTCCTTTATAGATGTTGCCCACAATTTTCTGATCGTGCTCCCGTTCGATATAAAGCTCGACGAGACGGCGGTCTTCCCGAACTGCAACCCGGGTTTCCCCCCGGCCAACATTAACAATTATTTCCTTATACATTTTCTCAGCTCCCATCGACAACAACCCCCGCCTCCTCCATCGGCGAACGCAGCCTGTCATCTTGGGCAATGAACAGGCCGACGCGATGGACTTGCCACCCAGTCGGCTCCTGCCCCAGAAGGGCGAGGAGCTCCTCCGGCCTCACATTGCCCCGGCTGCCGCTGCGAACCAGCATCGCAATTTTGTCCCCTGAGACTTCCGCCTGCAAAATCAATGGCCGGAGGTTCACTTGCTTTGTTCCCGACTTAGTGGTCCGCTCCACCAGCAAAGACTTTTCCCGGAGAAGACCGGCCAAGACGGAGCCCAGCCTCTCCCACTGCCCCTCATCAAGGGGCCGGAGGGGCCGAAGTTCGTACAATGCGGTATCGACAATGGCCATCAACGGAGGTGCCGCCGCGGGCACCTCCCCCGCGGCGCTGACGCGAATATCCGCTGGCAAGACACTGTTCAGCCGCCGGACAATCTCCCCGAGGGGGACTGGCGCGGCAAGCTCCACATCCAAGTATTCCGCCTCGCTGGTGGCGCCAAGGGCTAGAGCCGAAGCGAAAGTGAGCTTCGGCCGGGGGTGATAGCCCTGGGTCAGCGCCAGAGGCAGCGCCGCCCGCCGGAGGGCCCGCTCAAAAGTCCGCAACAAGTCCAGGTGGGAGATGAACCGCACCCCAGGTCCCTTAGTGAAGCAAAGCCTTACACGCATCATCGCTCACCTGCTATCCGATTGGCCACCCCAAGGCGATTGCACACACCGCAACCGGGGCAGTCCCCAACGCGGCAGTCTCCGGTGGGCTCCCCCTTCAGGGCCCGCCGATGCTCCCGCATTAAAAACCCCTTGGTCACCCCGGCATCGATGTGGCTCCAGGGCAGCACTTCTTCGTAATCCCGCCGGCGGTTGGCATAGAAGGCCGGATCCAAGCCGCACTCCATAAATGCCTGGGACCACTTGGGGAAAGAAAAATGCTCCGACCAGCCATCGAAGCGGCACCCAAGCTCCACGGCCCTGGCCAGGGCCCGGCCCAGGCGCCTGTCTCCCCGGGCAAAGACCCCCTCCAGGAAGCTGGTCTTTACGTCGTGCCAGCTAAGCTGTATGCGGCGGGTCCTGATCCCTTGGGTGAGGAGGCGCTGCCTTTCTTCCAAGAGGTCCATGGTCGCTTGGGGCTCCCACTGGAAGGGTGTGTGGCTCTTGGGCACAAAAGAAGAGACGCTGATACTAATCTTGACCCGGGGTCCCTGCCGCTGCCGCCGGGCTACGTCCAACACTTTGTTCGCTAGGTCAATGATGCCCAGCACATCTTCCTCCGTCTCCGTAGGCAGCCCGAGCATAAAATAAAGCTTGACACTATCCCAACCGGCGGCGAAGGCCGCCTCCACCCCGCGCAAAAGATCTTCTTCGGTGATGTTCTTGTTGATCACGTTCCGCAGCCGCTGCGTCCCCGCCTCCGGCGCAAAGGTGAGGCTGGTCTTGCGCATTTTCCGGATCTCCTCGGCCAGCTCGCCTTTGAAGCTGTCCACCCGGAGGGAAGGAAGGGACAAGGCAATGCCTTGATCCCGGAAGCGGCCCATCAAGTCGGCAGCCAGGTCCTCAATGCAGGTATAATCCCCGGTGCTCAGGGACGATAGGGCCAGCTCCTCATAACCGGTGCTTTTGATCAGCTCTTCCCCTTGGCGAAGGAGAGTCGAAGCCTCCCGCTCCCTGATGGGCCGGTAAACCATCCCCGCCTGGCAAAAACGGCAGCCCCGGGTGCATCCCCGGAAGACCTCTAAAGTTGCCCGATCGTGGATCGCATCGATATAAGGCACGACGAAGGCATCGGGGTAGGGGGCACTGTCTAGATCCTCCACTACCTGCTTCCTGACCCGGGGCGGAACGCCCTCTCGATTGGGGGTTATCCTCGCCACCCGTCCATCGGGGTGATAATCGACATCGTAGAAGGCAGGAACATAGACTCCCTGGATCCTCCGGGCCGCTTCCAGGAGAAACTCCTCCCGGGGCAGCCGCTCCCCGCGCAGGAGTCCCAAAGCTAGGTCAATGAGCTCTCCGATGAGATACTCTCCATCCCCGATGGCGAATAGATCGATGAAGTCCGCTAGGGGCTCCGGATTGTAGGCGCACGGTCCGCCGGCGATGATGATGGGATGGCCCTCATCCCGATCCCGGGCCAAGGGGGGAATCCCCGCAAGATGGAGCATATTCAAAATATTGCTGTAGCTAAGCTCGTACTGGAGGGTAAACCCGATCAGGTGGAAATCACGCAAGGGGCGATGGGATTCCAAGCTGAAAAGGGGCAGGCCCCTTTGGGTCAGCTGCTCTTCCATGTCCGTCCAGGGGGCGAAGACCCGCTCGGCCAAAGCATCCCCCCGCCGATTGACGATGTGGTACAAGATCTTTAGGCCCAGGTGGCCCATCCCCACGTCATAGACGTCGGGAAAGGCCAGGGCCATTTTCAAGGGCACCTTTGCCCAATCCTTGCGGATAGAATTGTATTCGTTGCCCAAATAACGAGCCGGCCGACTTACTGCCGGCAAAACTTGCGTGTAGAGTTCTGTCTGCAACTGGCACATCTCCTAACTGGCTGCCCACCCCTTCTATTATAACAACTACCGGAGGAAATTAACACCGGGGCCTTAGCAGTCCCTCCAGGGGGGCGTCAATTCCCGCTTCCAAAAGCCCCTCGAGGACTTCCGTTTCGGTGATGGTCCCTAGTATCCGGCCCCCTTCGTCGACCACCGTGATCACCGAATACTTTTGGGGGCTGAGATGTTTGATGAGCTCCTTTAGCGGGACGGATCCCCGAGCCACCAGGGGCTGAGCGCCGATCACGTTTTTTTCCATCAGCTCCTGCTTCTTGCGGGCAAGGGACCTCATGAGGGCGTAGATAGCCATGCCCTGCTCCCGCCCGGCGCTTTGAAACAGAAAAAAGGCGATGACCAACAGGCCCGGATACCGCCTGTAATACAGGAAATCATAGCCGCCGATGAGCCCTAGGATGATGGCCAAGGCTTTCCCCAGCCGGGCCGCCTGGAGGGTGGCCTCCCGGTAGCCCATGACCCTGGTCAGCCGGGCCCGCCACCACCGCCCCCCATCCAGAGGCATGGCCGGCAGCAGATTAAAAAGGCCAATGGCCAGGTTGGAGCGAAGAGACAGCTCCAGCCACATCCTCGGCAGGGCATCGATGAGGAGCAGATAGTAAGCAAGGCCGGCCAAGAGCAGGCTCGTCACGGGGCCGGCCAGGGCCACCAAGATCTCCACAAAAGGATCGGCCTCGAGGAGGCCGTCGATCCTGGCCACCCCGCCGAAGGGCAACAGCTCCACCTCCTGGACCCGCAAGCCAAAGCTTTGGGCCATGAGGACGTGCCCCAGCTCATGGAGCATGACGAAGGAGAAGACAAGCAGGGTGGGAAGCAAGTGGCCTGTGTAAGACGCTGCCGCCAGCAGGATGAGGAAATAAGGGTTCAGCAGAAAGCGGATGCCGCCTGCCTGGAGGAGCTTCATGGGGAGCCCTTAAGGGGTGGTGGCGGCGGAGTCTGGCCAGAGGCGGAAGAAATCGAATTTCCCGGAGACAACCTCCAAAGACGGAAATGAAGAGGTAAGGACGGTGAAATCGAAATCCGTCGTCAGGACAAAAGCGATGTATTCTTCCAACCGTTGGACGGCCGGGTACTTGATGCTCCCCAAGGCGCTGACCAGGACGAACAGGATCAAGGCGAAGAAGAGACTCCGCAGAAATTGGGACTCCATGACGGCCCCCTCCAAAGGAGAGATTACACTAGAGTTTATGCCTCGCCCATATCCTTTAGAAGTTGATTTTCTGGCGCCGCATGTAGACGTTCAGCAGCAGGCCAATGCCGATCAGGTTGGTGATCAGAGAGCTTCCCCCGTAGCTGATGAAGGGCAAAGGGATGCCCGTAACCGGCGCCAGCCCGAGGGTCATGCCCACATTGATGGCGATGTGGAACAGAAGCATGGAGACTACTCCCGCCGCAATTAAGCGCCCGAATTCATCCTTGGCGGCGGCGATGATCTTCACGCCCCTGCGCAGCAACAGGTAATAGAGGACGAGCAAGGTGAATGCCCCAATGAAGCCCAGCTCTTCCCCCACCACGGAGAAGATGAAGTCGGTATGGTGGGCCGGCAGGAAGTTCAACTGGACCTGGGATCCCGCTAGGAGTCCCTTGCCGAAAAACCCTCCCGAACCAACGGCGATCATCGACTGGATGACGTTCCAGCCAGCCCCCATCTTATCGCTGTAGGGATTGATGAATACCATCAGCCGCTTGATTTGGTACTCCTTCAAAAGGGGATAATAGCCCTGTCCAGCAAGGAGCACCAAGAAAACGGTCCCCAAAAGGCCAGCGGCCACGATGCCCGCCAAATGACGCAGCTTAGCCCCGGCGATGGCCAGCATGCCGAAGAGGATGCCCACAAAAACCAGGGCGGAACCCAGGTCGGGCTGCAGGAGGACCAGGATCGTCGGCAGCCCCACATAGGCAAAAGGTCCCACCAGCTCCCGGAGGGACTCCCAGTCAGGCTCTTCCCGCTCGCTCAAGTACCGCGCGAGACTGATGATCACCACGATCTTGGCGAATTCCGACGGCTGGAAGGAAAAGCCGCCCAGCCGCAGCCACCGCTGGGAGCCGCCCGCCCGCAGGCCGAGGACCCACACTAAAGCCAAACCGATGACCGTTGCCCCATACAACAGCCGTGCATACTTCTCCAGAACCCGGTAGTCTAGGCCGAGGAGGAGGCCCATTGCGCATAGGCCCACCAAGCACCATCGCAATTGGCGCTTGAGGGAGGCTAAAGGATCCTGAGGATCGTGGTGGACGCCGCTTTGGGTCGCCGAATAGACCATCACTAGGCCGAAAATGAGCAAAACCCCAACTAGGGCCAGGAGGGCAAAGTCCAGTTTCCGCAGCAGCTTCCTGTCCACCAATGAACCTCACCCATCACCTAGTTTTTGGTCCTAGAGAGGGCCCGCTTCATTTCTTTGATCGGAATATTGGCCACTAAGGCCATGGAGTCGTCTCCTTGTTCGATATTCACTTCGAAACCAGCCTGGTCGATTTCCATGTACTTGGAGATGACGTCTAAGAGCTCCTCCTTCAGCGTCTCCAACAGACAGGGGGAAACAGTCGTCCGATCATGGACCAAAACCAGGCGGAGCCTTTCCTTTGCCGCTACTTTGCTAGCTTCATTTTCTCTGCCAAAGAGCCGACTCAGGAATTCCCACATGGCTGCCCCTCCTTGCTATTCACCTCAAACCAACTAGCCTTTTCAGCTTCTCCAAAAGGCCGTCGCCCCGCATATCGAGGAAGGGAACCTCTTCCCCTTCCAGGCGACGGACGATGTTGTTAAAGGCCTCTCCTGAGCGGCAGCGCCCGTTGAGGACTACGGGCTCACCCCTGTTTGTCGAAATGATAATGCCTTCATCATCAGGGACGACCCCAAGTAGGGGAATGGCTAGAATCTCAATAATATCGTCAATATCCATCATGTCGCCGCGCCTGACCATATCGGGCCGGACGCGGTTGATAATCAAACTCGGATCATATAATCCGCTGGCCTCCAAGAGGCCGATAATCCTGTCGGCATCCCTGACGGCCGCCACTTCCGGGGTCGTCACGATGA
The DNA here is from genome assembly GCA_012521755.1 of Bacillota bacterium. Classification (GTDB taxonomy): domain Bacteria; phylum Bacillota; class Limnochordia; order JAAZLZ01; family JAAZLZ01; genus JAAZLZ01. The sequence continues at coordinate 19,350 of JAAYLV010000048.1, forward strand.
TAGCCTCATCTGCTCCGGCGACGGCGTTGCGAAAGCCATGTTCGATCCCTGCCGGCGAGTCGATGAGGATGTAGTCAAACTCGTCCTTGAGCTGCTTCACCAGCTCTTTCATTTGTTCCGGCTTAACCGCGTCTTTCTCCTTGGACTGGGCAGTAGGCAAGAGCACCAGGTTGCGGGTGCGCTTGTCCCGAATCAAGGCTTGGGCCAGCCGGCAGTTGCCTTCAATCACATCGACTAGATCGTAGACTATCCGGTTTTCCAGGCCCATAACCACATCTAGATTCCTAAGGCCCGTATCGGCATCAACTAGGGCCACCTTGTGCCCCCGCAGGGCCAGCCCCAGCCCTAAGTTGGCCGTCGTCGTCGTTTTCCCAACTCCACCCTTGCCGCTGGTTATGACCAGAGCCTTTCCAGGCACGATCCAACCTCCTTTCACTTCAATCCCGACAACAGGCTTGCATCGTAAGTCCGGATCACAATCACATCGCCTTGCACACAGGCCATTTCCGGACCACCATGCCTGAGGGGAGGCTTCTCATCGGGCGATCGGCAAATGAACCCGGCGATCCGCAGTTGGGTAGGCTCTAAGTGGAGTCCGATCACGACCGCGTTCTCATCGCCAGAGGCCCCCGCATGGGCCATCCCCCGCAAGGTGCCCAAGATGACGATGTCTCCTGCGGCGACCACTTCCGCGCCAGGATTAACATCACCCAAAATGACCACATGTCCCGGGTAATGGATCCGTTGTCCCGAGCGAATGGTGCGTCTTACCAGCAGCGTCGGTTCATGGCCGAGGTCTTCCTGGGACTCAGGAGTCCCCCGGGGCTCATCGTCGATGGTGGTCAAGGTAATCCCATACTCCTTCGCGACTTCCATTAAAGCCTCCTGCTCCCCCGCAGCCAGACTGCGTCGACCGGCAACCAGCTTGACCGAGGCCCCCAGGAAAAAGTCCCTCGCGGGCTCCAACTTTTCCCTCAGCGCCGTCAATACTTGTTCGAATTCGGCCTCGTCGTCTATCTGAATCGTTATTCCGTGTCTTGTCCCCTTAAAAACCACGGCCTCCCTGGCCACCCTCTATCCCTCCCTTGTTTCGCCGCATTTAATCGTACTTCCTGCCTTCTTTTAGCAATCCTTCTTTCCGGGCGAAATAAGCTTCGAGCACCCGACGGGCCACGGGAGCGGCCACCCGGGCTCCACCCCCCGCGTTCTCCGCCATGACCATCACCACGACTTCCGGATCTTCCGCCGGCGCCCACGCCCCAAACCATGCGTTGGGCTCCCGGCCAGTCACTTGGGCCGTGCCAGTCTTGCCGGCCGCGGTAAAGCCGGCGCCTTGAAAGGCGGACCGGGCCGTCCCCTCGGTAATCACAGCCCGCATACCCCGGTGCAAAACATCCCAAGTGCTCTCCCTGAGCTCGACCACATGGAGGAGTTCCGGACTGATGACTTCGATCACTTCCCCGGTGGGCGAGGTGATGGCTCGAACTAGATGGGGACGATAGATGCGGCCCTTGGTGGCCAGGGCGCCATAGAAGACCGCCATCTGGATGGGGGTCACTTCCACCAGCTGCCCGATGGCTACATTCAGCGTATCTCCAGGGTACCAGCCCTGATTGCCGGGGGATGACCGGAACTGCTGCCGCTTCCAAGCCGGGTCGGGAATGAGCCCCTTCCCCTCCCAAGGAAACAAATCGATCCCCGTCGGCTGGTCGAGGCCGAAGGCCCGGGCGGCCGCCGCAATCCTTTCGATGCCGGCTGCCTCGGCGATGGACCAGAAATAAATGTTGCAGGAGTCGGCCATGGCCTCAACCCCGTCGACCCGCCCGTGGGGGGCCAGGGGCGGATCATTGGTCATCACCCAGCACTGGCGATGGTACTTGTAAGTCCCGCCGCAGTAATGGGTCGTCTTAGGGCCCGCCGCGCCCGCCTCGAAGGCCGCGATCAGGGTGATGGGCTTAAAGGCGGACCCCGGGTGATACTGACCCGTCAGGGCGTAGTTGTTCAACGCGGAGGGAGCCTCCTGCAGGGATTGGTAATAATCCTTAGGGACGCTGATCAAGAAGCGGTTGGGATCGTAGCCTGGTTCGATGAACCGATTCGGGTCGTAGCGGGGCTGGCTGACTAGGGCTAGAATCTCGCCGCTATTCGGATCCAGCACGATGACGCATCCCGCATAGGCCCCTTTGGCTTTGGTAGTGGCCCGGATATGGGCCAGCTGCTCTTCCAGGGCCTCCTCCGCCGCCATCTGCAGCTCCCAATCGATGGTCAAGATCAAATTGTTGCCGGGAACGGCGCTTTGGGTCCCCAGCACCCTAAGGGGCCGGCTGAAGGCATTCACTTCCACCTGCTGGCCGCCGTCTTGGCCCCGGAGATGGTCTTCGTAGTAGCGCTCCAGCCCCGTCCGACCGATGAGGTCAGAGCCCCGGTAGCCCCTATTCCCCAGCTCCCGCAGCTCCTCGGGGGAGATCATGGCCAAGTAGCCGAAGATGTGTCCGCCAAACTCCCCGTATAAATAATCCCGCATGGGGGTCTCTTCGACTATCACCCCGGGCAGTTCCAACCGGTGCTCCTCGATGCAGACCACCGCCTTGGCATCCACATCCCGCCGGATGCGGACCGGTTCGTGGGGAACGGTGCCCCAGCGATCGATCATCTCTTTGATTTCCTCCGGGTCCATCTCCAGGATGGCGCCAAGGCGATCGCAGACAGCATCGGCATCAACCAAGCCTTCCGGAATCACCGAGACGGTGAAGGAGGGACGATTAGTGACGAGAAGCTGCCCCCAGCGATCGTAGATCAACCCCCGGGGGGCAGTCAATTGGACCAGGCGGAGCCTGTTGCCATCGGCCAGGCGCGAGTAGGTCTCCCCCTGCAGGATTTGCAAATGCCACAGCCGACCCGCCAAGATGAGAAAAACCAGGAGGATCAACCCAGAAAAAAGCCTGAGCCGAGCCTCCAAAGGATCATTGCGGGCCATCATCTCCCCTCCCTCAGGACAACCGACGCTCTTCTTCGTCCCGCCGGCGAAGGAACCGTTCGAGGGCGGCCAGGCGGAAGTAGACGCACAAGGTCAGCAAGGAATTGGCTAAAGCCGCCGACACGAGGACATGGCCCAGGATCCCGGAGCCGATCCTCAATCCCGAAAGACGCGCAGCGCCGACATAGATCCCCTGGTCGACGAGGGTGCCCAGGAAGGTGGTGGAAAAAGGTACTAGGTAGTTCTCCTTGTATACCACATCCCGAACCAACCCGATGAGGCAGGCGACGGTCGTCTTGCCCAAGACGTGCAGCCCCAAGTAGCGGCCAGAGAGGAAATCGAGCAGGACTCCGCCGACGGCGGCGAGGATCACGCCATCCCGTCGCCCCCGGAGCAAAGTGAAGGATGTCACCAGGACCAGCACCAAATCGAGCTTGACCCCGAGAAAGCTCCACCAATGGAGGAGGCTCCCCTGAAGGAGCGCCGCCAGGACCGTGAGCCCCACCAGCACGCACCACTGGACGTAGTCCCGTTCCGGGCCTTTAGCCATCATCGCCGCCCTCCTCAGGAGGAACGATGACGAAGACGTACTCAAGGCGGGCCAGATCC
>JAAYLV010000007.1 GCA_012521755.1 Bacillota bacterium
AGCCTTGTATGCCCTCCCCGCGCTGGGCATCAGCCTCATCTGGAATGCGGCCGGGGTTTTCAACTTCGCGAACGGCGAATTCGTTATGATTAGCTCTTACCTGATGTATTCCATGTTGGTGGGCCGGAAGATGCCCTTCCTGGCGGCCCTGCCCATCACCCTGGGCATCATGTTTTTCCTCGGGGTGGCGACGGAGAAGACCATTGTCTATACGCTGCGGCGGCAAAATGCCTCCCCGGTAAAGGCTTTGGTCTCTTTCATCGCCTTGTCGATTTTTCTGCGCAACGCCGCCCGCTTTGTCTGGGGCACTGCCCCCAGGACAATTCCTAACCCTTTTGGGGCCAAGCCCATCGAGATGCTGCCGGATGTCTTCATCATGCCCCACGCCCTGTGGATCTTGGGCATTAGCCTCTTGATGATGGCGGGGCTCTTAGTCCTGTTCAAGTGGACGAAGATTGGCGTTGCCATGCGGGCGACTACCCAAAACCGCACCGTGGCCGCGCTCATGGGGGTGAATACCAACCGGACGGTGAGCCTGGTCTTTGGACTTTCGTCGATGGTGGCGGCCCTGGCCGGGGCCCTTTCCGGGGCGGTGTTTTTCATCACCCTGGAGATGAGCGTGATGTTTGGGCTAAAGGCCTTTACTTCCAATATCATCGGGGGGTTCGGCAATCCCCTTGGGGCCATCGTCGGCGGTTTGCTCCTTGGGGTGGTGGAGACCTTGGGGGCCAGCTTCGTCTCCTCCCATTACAAGGATGTGATCACCTTCTCCTTGTTGTTGTTCTTCCTGCTTTTCAGGCCAAAGGGCCTTTTCAAACTGGAAATAGCAGAGAAATTGTAGGTGATTGCCGTGAGACCGGAAAGACCCAAAGCAATCGCAATTCTGTTTGCCCTCTTGGCGATAGCGCCCTTTTTCCTGCCCAACCGCTATTACGTCTACATTTTCAACAGGGGATTTGCCAACGCCTTGGCCGTCATCGGCCTGGTCATCCTCTTTGGCATGGGCGGGCAGATAAGCCTTGGGCACATCGCCTTTTTTACTCTCGGGGCTTACACTTCCGCCATTTTTGCCGTGAGGCTCGGCTGGCCGCCGGCGGCGGCGGTTCTAGCCGGGGTGGCCTTCGCTTCCATTTGGGGGGCGTTCCTCAGCGTGCCCGCCTTTAAACTGAGCGGGCCCTTCTTGTCCATCTGCACCGTAGCCTTCGGCGAGGTGGTGAGGCTCCTGACCATCAATTTAGTCTCCCTGACCAACGGCCCTTATGGGTTTTACGGCATCCCCTCCCTCAGGCTCTTCGGCCGGCGGATCGGGAGCGAGAAAGCCTGGTATTATCTCCTTTGGACTTTGCTCGTCATTGCCATCCTGGCCGCCGCGAGACTAAAGCGCTCCTACATCGGCCGGGCCCTCGCCGCCATCAGGGAGGATGAGACGGCCGCGGAGGTGATGGGGATCAATGTGCGGGCCATGAAGACCCTGGCCTTCGTGTGCGCCGCCTTTTGTGCAGGGCTGGCCGGGGCCCTTTACGCCCATATGTCCGGGTTCCTATCGCCCGAGAGCTTCACCGGCGAGCAATCCTTCAGCTTGTTTAGCATGACGGTGGTGGGGGGACAGGAGTCGGTCCTCGGGGGAGTCGCGGCGGGAGTCGCGCTGACCTTGCTGCCGGAATTGATGCGGTTCTTGCAGGAGTACTACATCATGATCTTCAGCCTGATCGTCCTCCTCATCGTCTTGCTGCCCTTCGAGTCCATCATGGAGCGGGCCAAGATGTGGGCGGCCGGCTTGGCCAGGGAAGGAGGCAAAGTCCCATGGGGGCGGTGCTCGAAGTAAGGGGGCTGTCTAAGTCCTTCGGGGGGATCGTCGCCCTCCGGGATGTATCCTTGGAGGCGGAAGAAGGGGAGGTCCTGGCGATCATCGGCCCTAACGGCTCGGGCAAGACCACTTTGCTCAACGTGATCACAGGCGTCTACCGGCCTGATGGGGGCGGCGTGCGGCTCGGGGGAGAGCAGCTCGTTGGCCTTTCCCCGGCGCAAATATGCATCAAGGGGGTAGCCCGCACCTTCCAGAACATCAGGCTGTTCAAACGGCTCACCGTCTTGGACAACGTCATGATCGGGCAGCATCACCGCTTCAATGCTGGAACGGCCAGGATCCTGCTGGCCAGCAGAAGATCAAGGAGGGAGGAGGCCAACTTTGCGCGGGAGGCCCGGGAGCTGATTGCCAAGGTGGGGCTGGCGGGTCTGGAGCACGCCGTTGCCCAAAGCCTCCCTTACGCCAAGCAGCGGCTCCTGGAGATCGCCCGGGCCCTGGCCGCGGCTCCCAAGGTCCTGCTCCTCGATGAGCCCGCCGCGGGGATGAACAGCGAGGAGATAGTCCAGCTGGAAGTCCTGGTCAGAACCCTCCGGGAGGAGGGCCTCACGGTGATCATGATCGAGCACGTGATGGACCTGGTCCGGGGGGTGGCCGACAGGGTGGTGGTCCTCAATTACGGGGCGAAGATCGCGGAAGGATCTTTTGCCGAAATCGAAGCCAATCCCGAAGTCATTGAGGCCTACTTGGGAAAGGGGGCCGGTCCATGCTCCGCGTAAGCAACCTGAAGGCCTATTATGGCAAGGCCCAGGCACTCTTCGATCTTTCCTTTACCGTTCCGGCAAGCTCCATGGTGGCCCTCCTCGGGGCTAACGGAGCTGGGAAAACAACTACCCTGATGGCCATCTCCGGGCTGTGCCGAAAATCCCCTGATGCCCGGATCGACTTTGATGGAGGCCCCATCCAGGACCTTCGGCCTGAGGAAATCGTCGCCCGGGGCCTCATCCACGTCCCCCAGGGCCGGGGCATCTTTCCTGGCCTGACCGTCCGGGAGAATCTAGCTATGGGCGCGTACCTGCGGAAAGACCGATTGGCCGTGGAGGAAGACATGGGCAAAGTCTTGGAGCTTTTTCCCCAGCTCAAGGAGCGGCTCCATCAGGCCGCCGGCACCCTGTCGGGGGGCGAGCAGCAGATGCTGGCCATCATGAGGGGCATGATGGCCAGGCCCAGGCTGTTGATGTTGGATGAGCCCTCCATGGGGCTGGCCCCCAGGATTGTGGAACAAGTCTACCAAGTCCTCCAGGAGATCAACAGGGCGGGGACCACCATCTTGCTGGTTGAGCAAAACACCCATATGGCCCTGACCGTCTCCCATTATGCCTACATCCTGTCCGTCGGCCGGATAGTCCTGGAAGGCTCGGCCCCTGACCTTTTGGCCAAGGAGGATATGTTGAAAACCTACTTTCGCGGTCAGGGGGAGGAGGTTCACGGAGCAGGAATTCAGCCGATGGCGTAGTAGAGTTGTAGTTATAATACATAGAGTTGCCACGTTACGATAGTATAACGAAACATTGCGGAAAATAAGAATTGTGATTTGCAGCATTAAACGGGCGGCTGCAACTCGAAGGGAGTTAGGAGGTTGCCAATGAGGTACAAGGTGCTGGGCACAACGGGCGTCAAGGTGTCTGCCCTTTGCATGGGCACGATGTCCTTCGGCGGGATAGCCGATGAGCAGGAAGCGAAGAAGATGTTTCATCGCTGCCGGGATCTGGGGATCAACTTCTTTGATACGGCCTGCAACTATAATCAAGGGCGGTCGGAAGAGATACTGGGGAAGCTCATCAAGGACTGCAGGCGGGACGTGATCATTTCCACCAAGGTTTATTACTCCACATTCGATGATGTTAATGCCAAGGGCTTGTCCCGGCGCAGCATCATGAGGGAGGTGGAGTCCAGCCTGAAGAGGCTCGGGACCGACTGGATTGATTTTTACTTTGTCCACAACTTCGATTCCGATGTAGATATGGAAGATGTACTGCGGGCCTTAGATGACCTGCAGCGTCAGGGCAAGATCCTTTATCCTGCCGTCAGCAACTGGGCCGCCTGGCAGATCGCTAAGGCTCTTGGCATTTCCGCGAGGGAAGGCCTTGCTTCCTTTAGGTGCATTCAGCCCATGTACAATCTAGTCAAGCGCCAGGTGGAGGTTGAAATTCTGCCCCTGGCCAGGTCCGAGAAGCTGGGCGTCATCCCTTACAGTCCCCTTGGGGGAGGTCTTCTGACGGGCAAGTATCTCGAGCCGGGCGCTAGGGGACGCCTTGTGGATGACCCAAGATACCGGGCCCGGTACGGGTCCGAGGCTTACTACGAAACAGCCGCGCGGTTCGTGGAGTACGCCCGCGCTAAGGGCTTCCATCCCGCGACTTTGGCCGTGGCCTGGGTCATGTCCCATCCCGACGTGACGGCGCCCTTGATCGGGGCCCGGAGCCTCGAGCAGCTGGAGCCATCTTTGGATGCACTCAACGTTGACATGACGCCCGAATGGCGAGATGAAATCACAGCCTTGTCCATCGACCCGCCCCCGGCGACGGACCGCAGCGAAGGTGCGGATTTTAAATAGGTCCAAGATTCCTGGGAGGGGGGATTATTGACTTTCCGGCAAGGCGTAGACGGGACTAAGAGCAAAGGGGGATCATCATGAAGCGGTTCTTACTGGTGGTGTTGACGGCTGGGCTGATCGCTGCCTTGGCTGCTGGCGGCGCTATGGGGAATGTCATTAAGCTCAAATATGGCCACGTCGAAAGGATCGAAGACCCCCAGCACATGTTTGCCGAACGGTTTGCCGAACGGGTCAGGGAGCTGACCGAAGGACGGGTGGTCATTGAGATCTAGCCTAACGCCCAGCTCGGGCAAGTGGCGGAACTCATCGACGGTGTACAGTTTGGCAGCGTCGACATGGGTCACCATGTCTTCGCGTCCTTGGGGCAGGTCCACAGAGACATGCCCTTGTTTGGCTTGCCTTATCTCTTCCGGGATGCGGCCCATGGACTAAGGGCGACCAATCCGGAGACTTCTCCCTTGATGGCGAAGCTGAATGCAGAAATGGCTCAGCAGGCCGGTATGAGGGTCATCGGCTGCTACACCCGGGGATTCAGGCACCTTTCCGCCAATTTCCCCGTTTACGGCCCCGATGATTTGAGGGGTAAGAAGATCAGGGGCGTTCCTTTGCCCATGTGGACGACGCTCCTTAAAGGGATGGGGGCAATTCCCGTTCCCGTTGCCATTTCCGAGGTGCCCACGGCCCTGGTTACCGGGCTCATCGTCGGCCAGGAGAACCCCCTGGGGACCATGTGGGCGGCCAAACTCTATGAGACCCAGTCCCACATAATGCTGACAGCCCACATGATGGATCTGCTCCCCGTCTTCATCAACGAAGGGGTCTGGAACAGGATTTCCGAGGGGGACCGGGCTCTCATCAGCCAGGCCATCAAGGAGACCAGTGATTACACCCTGGCGTGGTCTGAGGAGCAGGACGATGAGTACATGCGCCTCTTCCGGGAACAGGGCGTCACCATCATCGGCGAAGAGGACGGTCTCAATAACGAGGCGTTCAAGGAAGCTGTACTGAAGCAGGTCAGAGAAGACTTCCCCGAGTGGGCCGGGTACGTGGATGAACTGCAAAAGCTCTAGAGTGAAGAGGCGTTGACAGGTCGACCTGTCAACGCCCCTTCGGCGAAAGGAGGCTAAGTCTTGGGTTTTTTTCGGTTCTTGCGCAACCTGGATAAGTATCTGGGGTCGGCCATTTTGTGCCTAATGGTCATCGTTGTCGTCGTGCAGGTTGTCCTCCGCTCCTTCTTCGCCATCCCCCTCATCGGAGCCATTGAATGGGCCCAGTATTTTCTGATTGCAGTGGTCTTCATCGCTGCTCCTTACGCTACCCGGGACGGTGAACATATCCGGATGGCCGAGCTGCAGAAGATGCTTCCCCCGAAGGTGCAGTTTGCAATCGAGCTTGGCACCCGGCTGGCCGGTGCAGTATGCTTCGGGATCGTATCCTACTCCGCGGTTGTCAGCACCATTAGGAATTTCCGCAATGTCACTCCCCTGGGTATGCCCATCCCGGTCTTTTTCCTGCCGACGATCGTCGGCTTCGCTTTATTGTCCCTCGAGTACTTGATCGAGACCGTGCAGATGATTGCGGGCAAAGACCGCAGCATTGAGTTGTAAGGAGGGGGCGCAATGGCTTATGCCGTCATCGCCGGGTTCGTCATCTTGTTTTTTCTTGGCCTGCCGGCAGTGTTGGCCATCACCATACCCAGCATCGCTTATTTTCTGATCAACGACCTGCCGATCACCATGATCGCCCAGCGGTTTCATTATGCGTTGAATTCTTTTCCCTTGGTAGCTGTGCCCGTGTTCATCTTTGCTGGGAATCTGATGAATACCTCCGGCCATACCAACCGGATCTTCAAGTTTGCCGATGACTTGGTGGGCCGGATGCACGGCGGGCTGGCCCAGGTGAACATCTTCGCCAGCCTGATCTTCTCCGGGATCTCTGGCGCCGCTTTGGCGGACGTGGGGGGCCTTGGCGCCATCGAGATCAAGGCTATGGAGGAGAAGGGCTTCAGCAAGGCCTTCGCCGCCGCGGTCACGGTGGCTTCCGCGACGGTCGGCCCCATCTTTCCCCCCAGCATCCCCCTGGTCATCTATGGCGCTGTGACCGGCACCTCCGTCATCAAACTGCTCCTCGCCGGGATTTTGCCGGCCATTCTCACCGTCATCGTGTTGATGATCATAACGGCTATCTTATCCATCTTTCGCCAGTATCCCAGGGCGGAAAGCTGGCCGAAGCTGGCGGTGCTGCGCGAGTCGTTTCTACAGGCGCTGCCGTCCCTGCTGGCCCCGGCCTTCCTGATCTTCGGCATGCTGTCTGGCTATTTCACCCCGACGGAAGCTGCCAGCATCGTGGTTGTCTACATCATCTTGGTGAGCCTGTTTGTGTACAGGGATTTTGGCCTAGAGCATATCTTCAGCTCTGTTTTCGATGCCATTAAGTCAACCGCGGCTATCATGCTCATCATTGCCTCAGCTTCACTGCTCCAGTGGATTCTGGCGGTGGATAAGGTTCCGGCAGTGTGTCAGGAGCTTCTTATGGGCTTCACGGACAACAAAGTTGTCTTGCTGCTCGTTGTTAATTTGCTGCTATTCGTCGTCGGGATGATTCTCGACAGCACTACCGCCACCATCCTGGTCATACCGATGATCGTCCCGGCAATCCATCGGGCCGGGGTGGATCCGGTCCATCTAGGGGTAGTGATAATTTTCAATCTAATGATTGGCCTCCTAACGCCACCAATGGGTCTTTCTCTGTATCTGGTCAGTGATATTGCCAAGGTGCCCATGGTTGATGTTCTAAGGGAGCTTGTCCCATATTTTGGCGCCCTGGTGCTTGTGCTGGGGATAATCACGTATGTGCCGTGGATATCCACCCTGATACCGAGCATGATGGGCTAGCAGAAAGACTAATGCTGGACGTAAGGCCCGTTTTCGGGCCTCTCTTTCCTTGCAAAAAAGGGGTGTTTATGTTGGGGGCCCCCCTTGCATCAAGAAGGCTTCTATGCTAAAATGGGCAATGCAAAGTTGATGTGCCGAAGTGGTGGAACTGGCAGACGCGCTGCGTTCAGGGCGCAGTGGGCA
>JAAYLV010000049.1 GCA_012521755.1 Bacillota bacterium
AAATCCACATCCCGCCGGACTTTCTTGGCCTTCTGGGGACAGACGGCAACGCACCGCCCATCGAGGATGCACTCATCTTCCAGGACCTGAGCCCGCATGTTGGCCCCGCCCGATGAGAACTTGATGGCCTCTACCGGACATAACCGCAGGCACTTGTAGCAGTCGCGGCATTTAGCGTTCACCGTGTAGATTACTGACATTAGTCCTCACCTCCCACAGCTTCCAGGGAGGGCAGGACGATGTGGTGAAAAAGCCGCGAGGCATCTTCCTTGCCCAGTCCCGAGTGGACGACGCCGTCGATTCTGACGGTGACTCCCTGGGTGCATTGCTGCATGCAAAAACTTCCCTTAAGGATGACTTTTTCTTCCAGCCCATACTTGGCGATCAGGCTTTGCAGGATGGAGATGACTGCAGGCGCTCCCCGTATGTAGCAGGAACTCCCCACGCAGACTTCAATGATCATGGCGGGCTCCTCCAACTGTTCAAAAAAGGGCGGGCAAAGTTTGTAACATTCTTCACGTATACTATAGACCAGAAGCCAGCCATTGTCAATGAAAAGAGGGAGGGCCGGAAATCCGGCCCCTATCCGAAGAAAAGGCTTGGCAGCCAGGTAACCAAACCGGGGAAGAAGGTCATGAGAAGCAAGGCCACCAACAGGGGAATGTAAAATGGTACGACTCCCTTGATGATCCTCTCTAAAGACAAGTCAATGGACTTGCTCAGGACGAACAGGACCGAGCCGAAGGGAGGCGTGAGCAGTCCGATCATCAAGTTGAAAACCATCACCACGCCGAAGTGAACAGGATCGATGCCCACCATGTTGATCAAGGGCGCGAGGATGGGCACCAGGATAGTCAAGGCGGCGATGGTCTCCATGAACAGCCCCACGATGAGGAGGAAAACGTTGATGATCATGAGCAGGGCTACAGGGTTCGTGGTAATGGCCGTCATCTGTTCCGCCAAGATGATGGGCAGCCTGGTCCTGACGGCTAGATACCCGTAGGCGTTGGCGGTGGCCACGAGGAAGGTGACCGCGGCCGAGTCAACCATGGTCGCCTTGACCATTTCCCACAGCTCCGGGAAGGTGACTTCCCGGAAAATGAACAGGGCTAGGACCATGGCATACAAAACCGCCACTGCCGAGGCCTCGGTGGCGGTGAAGTAGCCTGAGATGATGCCCCCGATGAGAATCAAGGGCGTAATCAGGGCCAGGAAACTGTTCTTGAAGCTTTCCTTGAGCTCAACCCAGTCAAAGGGCGCACCCCGGGGGAAGTCTTGAGCCCGGGCGGTGTAGGCCACCATGATCATCAAGGTGATGCCGATCAAGACCCCGGGGACGATGCCGCCGATGAGGCAGGCTCCCACCGACACATTGCCTAAGATGGCATAGATGACCAGCGGTACGCTAGGTGGAATGATGGGACCAATAGTCGACGAGGCAGCGGTGATCCCCGCGGAGAACTCCGGGGGGTAACCTGCGTCCATCATCGCCTTGTATTCGATCGGGCCAAGGCCCGCCGCATCGGCGACAGCCACGCCGCTCATGCCCGCGAAAATCATGCTGGCGACCACGTTGACGTGGCCAAGTCCTCCCCTAGTGCTGCCGACTAAGGCCTGGCAGAAGCGGAAGATCCGCTCGGTAATGCCCCCAGCGTTCATAATCCGGCCGGCAAAGAGAAAGAAGGGGATGGACAAGAGGACGAAGCTGTTAACGCCCCGAAACATGCGGCTGACAATGATGGCCTCATTGAGTCCCCCGCCAATTCCCATCAGCATGAGGGCAACGGCCGTCAGCCCCAGGGAGAAGGCAACGGGAAAACCCAACAGGAAGAAAAACAGGAGAATGCCGATGTACAGCAATAACAACGTTGACGTACCGATGACCAATCCCGCAACCCCCTTTAACGGGACCAGACCTGAGGCGCCTGGCCGAATTTCTTAACGATCCAGCGGATCGAGTAGATAAGCATGATAATCAATCCGATCAGCGTCGCCAAGTAGAGATGCCCCACTTTGAGGGTGGTGAGGGCGCCAACGGGAGAGCGCCACGTTCGCCCCATCATTACCCGGCTGCCGCGAATGCACAGGAGGAGAAAATAGAAAATCAAGAGATGGCTGATGGTATCCAAGATCCACCGCAGCCGCAAAGGCAGCCGCGCAACAGCGGTGGTGATAGTCACATGCTCCCTCCGGGCGAGGGCAATGGCGCCGCCGAGGAAGGTAGTGATGGTCAAGAGATAGCCTGCGAACTCTTCCGTCCAGGGGAAGGAAATTCCCACATACGCGGTGATGTAGCGGGTGAACACCTGCAAGAGGACTAGAGCGAGCATGATGACAAACAGGATGGTCGACACGATGATTAGGACTCGGTCCAACACGGTAGTACTTAGGGTTTCTTTCTCCAGGACGCCAAGTTCGGCATCATGGTGAATACCCGGCTGTTTCTCCATCTGCTCCCGTCCCTCCTTTGTAGGGGGACCGCCCTGCGGCGGCCCCTCTCCTTTTTTAGTACTTGTTGATTTCATCCCATGTGGTCACGGGGAAGTGGGTGCTGAACATCTTCTCCACCGCGGGCGACCCGGCCTGGCGGAAGGCTTCCGTATCAGTCTCCAGGACGATGCAGCCCCGTTCCTTCATATTCTCGATGAGCTCCTGCTCCCGTTCAAGGACCAGCCTGGTTCCCCACTCGGTGGCCTCTTTGGCCGCCTCGTCGATGAGCTTGCGGGTGTCCTCGTCCAAGCTGTAGTAGAAGTCGGCGCAGATGGACATGTTGCCCGTCTGTACGTGGTGATGGGTAAGGGAGATGTATTTTTGCACCTCATAGAGCTTGTGGGACCACAGCTGCTCCATGTCTCCCTCAGAAGCATCAGCAACCCCGGTGGCCAAAGCAGTGTATAGCTCATGGAGGGGGATGGGCACCGGGCTGGCGCCGATGGCCTGCCAGACGGCAACCCACGTCTCCAGCATCGGCAGCCGCAGCTTCAGCCCCCGCACATCTTCGGGAGCCTTCACCGGTTTGTTCGAGGTGAAGTGGCGCATGCCTCGATAGACCACACCGAGCATCTTGGTGTTGCCATTAGATTCGATCAGCTGCTTGGCCTCCTGACCGATGGGTCCATTCCAAACGGCCATGTAGTGGTCAAAGTCCCTGAAGACATAGGGCGTATCGAAGAAGTAGTATTCGGGGGCAAAGTAATAGATGGGAAGTCCTCCCCCCACCTGCATCTCCACCGCTCCGATGGATACGGCTTCCGTAATCTGTTCCTCTCCGCCCATGACTCCTCCGGGGAAGAGGTTGACTTTGATGCGCCCGCCGCTGCGCTCCTCGACGATCTCTTTGAACTTGGCCGCCGACTTGACCAGTACGTGCTCACTCTCAAAGGCGGAAGCAATGCCGATCTCCAGCTCGGCCCCATAGGCTGCAGCTCCTATCAGGGCCACGAGCAACAACGCCCCGATCAGTCCAATCCACTTTCGCAAGGCCTTTCACCCCTTAAGTATTATTTTTAGTTACTCAAGGAACAAACCCACTAATTCTATTAGTTCTCGCTGCTTAGACCAATTCCTCCCTAAAATATGTTAATATTCCGTTAATGATTACCCTTGGTATATTATGGGCAACTACTCACTCACATCGGCCATCGGCGGCAAAACGAATAGTTGCGGACGTACCCCTTCGGCCTTCTGAAAGGGGTCGGTTTTCTCGACTCAGGTTGTTCAGTCAATAGGACTTTCGGGCTGAAAGTTGTATTTCTAGTAATTAACGCCCTGCTGCCAGGGACGTTCACAATATCCAACCCCAGGAAGTGGTGGTGTTTGCTAGGTGAGAAGAAGATCTGGTGAGATGAACCCCTGGCCCCTGCTCATCGTCGCGGCGGCCGGGCTCCTCCTTTTTGCCCTCTTCTTGGTGATCGAGGGGATCCAAGATGCCTCCCTGCTGACTGAAAAGGAGCTCGCGGCCGAAGCTGCCCGGGCGGCCAGCCTCTTGCAAGAAAGAATCTTCCAAGCCCGGGAGCGGGCGGACATCATCGCGCTAAATCCTTTAGTCCATGGGGATTCCGATGAGGTAGCCAACCTGCTGACGGCAATCATGGAGCGTTGTTCCTTGTATGAAGGGTTGGCCGTCTTCGCCGGCGACGGCACCCTCCTCGGGGAAGTCCCAGCCGGCATTGGCCCTCTTGTGACCCGGGACGGTGCGGCGGCTCGGGGCTACCGGCCCATGGTGGTCGACATCGACGATGTTCCCCAGCATATCCTGGTGATTGGCGTTGAAGCCAAGGGGGACAGACTCTTAATTGCCTTGGTCAACCTGAGAGCAATGGCTAGGGAGGTTATCCTGGGGACCCACGCGGGTGAAGTGCGGCTGTCCTTCCCCCATGGGGGCGATGTGGTTTGGCGCGGCGAGGCGCCTAATCCCCCAGACTTACCCTTAAGGCTCCTTAGCCTCCTCGTGGGGAAAAGGGAGCATTTGGCGGGCAGTGCGGAAATGCCGACTCCCGGTTGGACCATCACCATCCGCAAGCCCTACGGATCCTTCTTGACGGAGGCCTTGCAGGACATCTTATCGAGCTTTGATTTTTATGTATCCCTCTTTTTCCCCGCCACCATCGCCCTCGTGATCATCATCCTGGCCGTCAATCATTCCCGCCGCTACTTCAAAGAACAAGCCCTGCGAGATGGTTTGACCGGCCTTTACAACCGCCGCTTCCTCGAGACGGCGCTGCAGGCCATCCCGCGTCAGGGGAGGGGGAAGCGGACATCCTTCCTGATGATCGACATCGATGATTTTAAGAACTTCAATGACAGTCATGGCCATCTGGCCGGAGATGGGCTGCTGCGGGAAATAGCTGACATCCTCCTTGCCAACACCCGTCAGACAGATATCGTTGCCCGCTACGGGGGGGATGAGTTTGCCATCGTCCTGCCTGCGGCCGGCCCCGAAAACGCCGTCAAGGTCGCCGGGCGCATTCGGGAGGCCGTGAAGAAGGAGTGTCCGGCTACCGTTTCCATCGGCATCTCCTCCTTCCCCGATCATGGAGCCACAGTGGAAGGGCTCATCAAAGGAGCCGACCGGGCTTTATACCAAGCTAAGGCCAGGGGAAAAGATCGGGTAGAAGGCGTCTGGGACTTGAACTAAGCTAGAAGGCACTCCACCTGAGGAAGACAAAGCCGGTTTCCCAAGGAGGGATGAAGCTCCTTTTTTCGCTACAGATAGATGGATCCTTATCAGGTGAAGATCAGCGGCGCCTTGGGGGTGACTTGCTCCAAGGGGACGTAAGCTGGGCTCTGCTCACGCGTCATGGCGAGGGTACTGGGTGACTCGGTCAGCGGCTCTCAGGATCGCCTTCAGGACGTCCATCTTCAGTTGGGGCGATTGGAGCTCGACGTTGATCCAGACTTCTCCCTTTTTGGTGGTCGAGTAGCGCGGGGGCAGATTCTGCAGGGCTAAGGCGATGATGTCCTTCCGACATTGCTCACAGGCACAGATTTCCCCATGCCTCGACAAGAACTTGTCGACCTCCCTGATGACGACTCGCTCAACAGGTCGACTGATGACCATTTCATCACCTCCCACAAACAGGATGTTCGGCATTGCCAAAGCCTTCTCCTCCTTCATCGCCTTTGCCAACTGGGGAAAAATGGACCTCATCCGGACATCCCTAGTCTTGTCCAAGATCAGTTGAACCGCTGAGCGTAGCTAGGGGGGATGGCATTCCCATCCCCCCCAGCAAGCGTTAGCCCCGGTATTCGTATTCCCGCAGGAACTCCCGGTCGACTTCAACTCCCAGCCCCGGGCCTTGGGGCACCAAGGCATAGCCGTCCTCCAGCTTGATCGGGTTGCGCACCGTCCTGCGCCGGATGATGCTGTCTTCGGCGCAGTACTCGAGGATGATGCTGTTGGGGATGGAGGCCATGAAGTGGAGGGAAGCCGCGGTGTTGATGTCGGTGGTGAAGGTGTGATTCACACAAATGAGCCCCCGCTGATGGGCATCGAAGGCGATCTTGCGCGCCTCGGTGAGGCCTACCCGGGTCACGTCCACTTGGACCACATCGATCTTGCCCTCGTCCATGAGGCATTGGAAGCCCGCTCTGGTGCACTCCTCTTCGCCGGCGGCGATCCGCATGCCAGTCGACTCGGCAAGGCGGGCGTAGCCCTGCAAGTTGTCGGGATGGAGGGGCTCTTCCAGCCAGAAGAGGTTGTACGGTTCAAAACGCTTCACCCGCTCCATGGCCGCCTTGAGATCCCAGGCCAGGCCCCCGTCGATGAGGACGTCCACCTCATCGCCCACTGCCCCGCGGATGGCCCGCACCAAAGCTTCATCGAACTCCGGGTCCGGTCCCATGGGCTCCCAGCCGAATTTGACCGCGGTGAAGCCTTGGTCTACAGCCCGGCGGGCGACCTCCGCCGTCTCTTCGGGGCTGAAGGCAAACATATGGCTGGCGTAGGCCCGCACTCGATCTTTGAAGCCCCCGCCGAGGAGTTTGTAGACCGGCTGATTTAGCGCCTTGCCCATGATGTCCCACAAGGCCAGGTCGATCCCGGCCATGGCCTGGATGACTGCCCCGTTCCGGCCGTAATAGAGGGTCCCCTCATACATCTTATGCCAGATCTTCTCATGTTCAAAGGGGTCTTCGCCGATGACGAGGCCCTTAAGGCCCTGGCTCAAGGTATGGGAGACTGGGGCCTCGATGATGGCTTTGGTCACCAAGGGACAGGAATCAACTTCGCCATAGCCGATGATGCCGGCATCGGTCTCAACTTCGATGATCAACGCATCCTGGGAGCTGTCCGTGCGCGCCTTGATTTCCTTCGGCTTCAGATAGATTGCCCGTACATCGGTGATCTTCAAGGTTCATCCCTCCATTGATGATTGTCATCCCCATCAGCAAGATAGTAATCATACATCCTGTCGAGATGGCGCTCCATCGCCCTTTGGGCCCGGTCCACATCCCCCCTTTCGACGGCATGGAGTATCTCGGCATGATCGGCTAAAGCCTCGTTGACTAGGGGATCCCGGGCCACTTGCTCAAGGAACACAGGGCGAAGCTCCCGCAAGATCTGGGCAAGGACCGGATTGCCCGAAAGCTCCCCCAGCGTGAGGTGAAAATCCACGTCCGCCTCCCGGAAAAGGTCGATGTTTTCCTTGGTTTCCTCCATCACGGCAAGGAGCTCCCGCAGACGGCCCACATCGACGGGGGGCACAGCCTTGGCCGCTTGCCTTGCGCTTTCCAGCTCCAGGATCCGGCGGACATCAAGGACATGGAGGGCCGTCACCCCTTCCTTGAGGGTGAGAAAATCGCTCTTGCGGGCAAAGGCCTCGGGGAGTTCACTCACGAACATTCCCTCGCCGTGGCGAATGGTGATGAGCCCTTCTGCCTCCAGCACCTTGAGGGCCTCCCGGAGGGGCGAGCGGCTCACGCCAAATTCCCGGCAAAGCTCCTGCTCCGTCGGGAGACGGGTCCCCACCGGCCACTTTCCGCGCAGGATCCTGGCTTTCACCTCCGCGACGATCTGATGGGATAGGTTGATTCGTTTGAGACGAGCGATGGGAATCGCCTCCAGGGGGGTTGATAATATCATCGGATGATCATATGTCTTAGTTTACTTCTTCTGCCCACCTTGCCTTATTCCTCCTCTCTATTCTTACTTTTTGCCCCCTTTCTGATGAAAGGGGGCAAAATTAAAGGACGCTGCCTCAGCAGCGTCCCTCCGCTCTAGACCCCCCGGGCCTGGAGCATATCTTTGATTTTCATCAGCCGGGTTAAGGTGGCCCTTTCCGTCTCATCCAGCTTCATGGTAATGAACTTGATGGTCTCCTCCAGCCTGGGGATGAGGACGTGTTCCAGGGCGTTGACCCGGCGGCGGGTTTTCTCGATCTCTTCGGCCATCAGCTCCGCGGATTTTTCTAACGCGGCCAGCTCGATCATCTTGGGGAGGACCTCCGACAAGGCTTCGATGGCCCTGTCCAGCTCCGCGGAGGTATGGGCGTAGCCGTAGGGGTAGATGTCCCCCACCTCCCCTTCCTTTTGCCACTCAAAGCGGGGCACCCGGACGCTCATGATGTTCTCTTCCCGGGCCGACAGGGCAAGGCGCTCCTTAGGGAACATGATGGCCTCTTCGAGCATTTGGGGAGACATGACTCCCCGGGCTACCAGGAAGCCCTGGTAGACCTGGTTCAGCTGGGCGAAAACCTCATCGCGCAGCTCCCTGTTGCGGTCGATCAGCTCCATGAACCGACGCATCAGCTCATCCCGTTTATCCTTCAGCAGCTTATGGCCGCGCCTGGCCATGGTCAAGCGGCGCTTGAGCATGAGCAGCTGCATTCTGTTGGGACTAGCCTTGATCTCCATTTGCCATCACCTTCTTCCCTAACGGGTCGGGACTGGCTGGCCTTCCTCCCGGGGCAGATATTTCTCGATGTACTCTTCCCTGACCCGCTTTAGTTCTGCCCTGGGCAGCATAGCCAACAGCTCCCACCCGATATTCAGGGTCTGTTCGATGCTTCGATCCTCATGGAGCCCCTGGCCGATGTAGCGGAGCTCAAATTCATCGGCGAAGGCGGCGAACTGCTTGTCAAGGGGCGTGAGGGCCGCCTCGCCCAAGATCACCGCGAGCTCCTTGGCCTCCTTGCCCCGCGCGTAGGCCGCGTAGAGCTGATTGAGGGTGTCGGCATGGTCCTCCCTTGTCTTGCCATGGCCGATCCCCTTATCTTTCAGACGGGAAAGGGACGGCAACACGTCGATGGGAGGATAGATCCCCTTGCGGTGGAGCTCCCGGCTGAGGATGATCTGCCCCTCGGTGATGTATCCGGTGAGGTCCGGAATAGGATGGGTCTTGTCATCCTCGGGCATGCTCAGGATGGGGAGCTGGGTGATAGAGCCCTTCTTCCCCCGGACCCTCCCTGCCCGCTCATAGATGGTCGCAAGGTCCGTATACAAATAACCGGGGTAGCCTCGCCGGCCAGGCACCTCTTTCCGGGCTGCGGAGACTTCCCGCAGGGCCTCAGCGTAGTTGGTCATGTCCGTCAAGATGACCAAGACGTGCATATCCTTCTCAAAGGCCAGGTACTCCGCGGCAGTCAGGGCCATTCTCGGTGTGGCGATCCGCTCGATGGCCGGGTCGTTGGCCAGGTTGATGAACAGCACCGCCCGTTCGATGGCGCCCGTCTGGCGGAAGTCGTTGATGAAATAGTCGGCCTCATCGAAGGTGATGCCCATGGCGCCGAAAACGACCGCGAACTGCTCATCGGAGCCCAGGACCTTGGCTTGCCTGGCGATCTGGGCCGCCAGCTCCGCGTGGGGAAGACCCGCGCCGGAGAAGATGGGGAGCTTTTGCCCTCGAACTAAGGTGTTAAGCCCGTCAATGGCGGAGATGCCGGTCTGGATGAACTCGGAAGGATAGTCCCGGGCACAGGGATTCAGGGGGATGCCGTTGATGTCCAGCCGCTTCTCCGGGATGATCCGGGGGCCATCGTCTTTGGGCCTGCCCATGCCGTCGAAGATGCGGCCCAGCATATCCAAGGAGACCCCAAGTTCCAAGGTCCGGCCTAGGAAGCGCACCTTGCTCCCCTGGAGGTTCATCCCCGCGGAGCCTTCAAAGAGCTGGATCAAAGCATTAGTCCCATCGGCCTCCAGGACCCGGCCCCGCCGGCGCTCCCCGGTGGAGAGGAGGATTTCCACCAGCTCGTCGAACTTAACATTCTCCACCCCTTCGACCAGCATCAAAGGACCGGCGACTTCCCGGATGGTCATATACTCCTTAAGCACTCTGTTCACCCCCTATGCCTTGGATGAGTCCGTCGATTTCGGCGGTTATATCTTCTTCGATGGCGGAGAGCCTATCTAATTCCTCTTCCGAAATGTACTTGGCCCGGGCGATCCCCTCCCGAACCTCCAGCTGGAGGATATCATCGATGGGTACGCCGTGGCCGATGGCCCTTTGGGCCTCTTCATGGAAGCGCAGGACCAAGCGCAGCATCCGGTGCTGTTTCTCTAAGGAACTGTAGGTGTCCACCTCGTGGAACGCGTTTTGGTGGAGGAAGTCTTCCCGGATGGACTTGGCCGTCTCCAGGACCAGCCGGTCCTCCTCCGAAAGGGCGTCGATGCCGATGAGGCGGACGATCTCCTCCAGCTCCGCCTCCTGCTGGAGAAGCCTCATGGCCGTCCCCCGCAGCTCCTGGAACTCGGGAGCCACGTGGCGATCGAAATATTCCTTCACCCGGGCGGAGTAGAGGGAATAACTGGTGAGCCAATTGATGGCCGGGAAGTGCCGGGCGTAGGCCAGGGATGCATCGAGGCCCCAGAAGACCTTGACGATCCGCAGGGTCGCCTGGGTGACGGGCTCAGACAAGTCTCCGCCGGGCGGTGAGACGGCCCCGACGACCGTCAGGGAGCCCTCCCGCTCCTCGCTCCCGATAGTCTTCACCCGGCCGGCCCGCTCGTAAAACTCCGCAAGGCGCGACCCTAAGTAGGCGGGATAGCCTTCGTCACCAGGCATTTCCTCAAGCCGCCCGGACATCTCCCGCAGGGCCTCGGCCCACCGGGAGGTGGAGTCGGCCATCAGCGCGACGTTGTAGCCCATGTCCCGGAAGTACTCGGCGATGGTGATGCCGGTGTAAATGGAAGCTTCCCGGGCCGCAACGGGCATGTCGGAAGTGTTGGCCACAAGGACCGTCCGCTTCATGAGGGGCTCGCCGCTTCGGGGGTCCTTGAGCTCGGGAAACTCAAGGAGCACGTCGGTCATCTCATTGCCCCGTTCGCCGCAGCCCACATAAACGATAATGTCCGCATCGGCCCACTTGGCCAGCTGGTGCTGCACAACAGTCTTGCCGCTGCCGAAGGGGCCGGGGATGCATGCGGTGCCCCCTTTGGTCACGGTGAAGAAGGTATCGATGATTCGCTGACCGGTGATCAAGGGCACTTCCGGGGGCAGCTTTTCCTTGTAGGGGCGTCCCCGGCGGACGGGCCAGCGCTGCATCATGGTGATGTCCTTGATGCCCTCCTCCGTCTCCACCTGCACAACTACATCTTCCACCGTGGCCGGACCTTGGTGGACCTTGACCACTTTGCCCGCCACCCCTGGGGGAACCATGATCCGGTGTTCAACCAAGGAGGTTTCCTGGACCACCCCTAGGATGTCCCCGGCGACCACCTGGTCCCCTACCTCAACGCGGCTTTGCCAGTCCCACTGCCGCTCCCGGCGCAGGCCCGGCAGTTCCACGCCTCTGGCGATCCGGTCGCCCGTCGCTTCGCGACAAGCATCCAAGGGACGTTGGATTCCATCGTAAATCGACTCGATCAAACCCGGGCCAAGCTCGACGCTTAATGGCTCTCCAGTGAGGTACACAGGCTCCCCGGGACCCAGGCCGGCGGTCTCTTCGTAGACCTGGATGGACGCCCGGTCGCCGCGGATCTCAATGACCTCACCGATGAGGCGGTTCTCACTGACCCGGACCACATCATACATCTTGGCATCGCTCATCCCCTCGGCTACCACCAAGGGGCCTGACACCTTGATTATGCGTCCTGTTTTCATCACTGGCTACCCTCTTTTCCCGTTAAGATGTCAACGCCGACCGCCCTTTCCACGATGCGGCGGATCTTCTCCAGACCAATTCCGGTGCTCCCCTGGTTGTTGGGGATGTATAGGATCGCCGGCAGGGGCCTGGCGGCGAATTCCTGGACCACGGGCAGCATTTCTTCGCCGACGTTCTCGGTGATGAAGATCACGCCGTAGTCTTCCTTGCCGATCTGGCGCAGGACCGCTGCCCCTTCCTGGCCGTCCCGGACCGGGAAAACCGACACACCCAAGGCCTTAAAGCCCATGATGGAGTCATGATCGCCGATGACGGCCATCCTATGCATAGACATCACACAGCCTTTCCTTGATGGTCTCCTTCGGCAAGTTGTTGATCTTCCCCACCATGATGAGCCGAACTAGCCGACCTTCCAGCTCCTTGGCCAAAAGGTAAGCTAAAATGGGCTCCGGCCCGAAGGCCACGTACTTGGCCTGCCGCAGGTAGGCCAGCAGATACTCATCCACCAAGCATTCATAGTCCGTCAAGGTGCCCTTCGCCTCCAGCTGGCGCAGGCCTTCTTCCACCACGGCCGCGTAGTCCGTCGCAGCGAACTTCGGCCCAAAGGCATCCCAGGGCTCCCGGACAGCCTCCAACAAAAGGCGCGGGTCCACCGACCCATGGGGAAGGAAGGCCCAGCGGATGACCCCCGCCCGACTTCGCTTCAGCCGCATGGCCGTTTTGATGTTGGTCAAATCGATGAGCCGCAGGAAATACCCCCGCAGGAAGTCAACCCGGGCGTTGGTGTAAAGATAATCGTACATCCCCCGGTCGATGACCAGGTCAATCAACTGGGGATCCCCCGTGCTCTTGAACTCCTCCTGGGCCTCGGCCACGATTTGGCGGTAGGCGGGGGGCAAATCGACGAAGTCCCCGGCAGCCATTTCTTTCAAGCGATCGGGGGGGATGGAGCCTAAAGCGACTAACAGATCATCCCGGTCGATGCCCAAATGGCCAGCCTTCAGCAGAACCTTGATATTTTGGAAATCATAGCGGCTGCGGAGCAGATCGATGAGGTCGGGATCGGGACTGAAGCTGCCCACCACTTGGTAGACCCGCTTGAGCTCCGCCCCCAGAATCTCCTCATATCGTTCCCCTTCCGCCAGTTCACCCATCACCTCGGCATACTCCGTCTCGCTTAAGACCCTGAGGGCCGAGGCGGCATCCCGGGCATCGAGCATGCGGTCGATCTTGCCCCGATCGAGGAGCCGCGTCTCGAGGACCCGGATCCTGGTTACAGCATATGCGTACTTACCCTCTTGCCCCATCGGACTCCCCCTTCTTGCCTCATTCGAACAAGACCTCTGCCGCCAACTGCTCCAGTTCATCCCGCTGGCTGGCAATGAGGGCCTCGAAGGAGCTGTTTATTTCCATCCGCTCTCCCTTGAGGATGAATCCCCCCGTCATGGGCCGGACATCCCCAGAGAGCTTCAGTTCACCTTTCTTTCCCGCCTGGCGCAGCTTCGCGTTGACGCCCGCCAGGAACTTGCCGTTGATTCTCTTTCGATCCTTCGCGGCGACGATTACTTCTTCATCCCCGCTGACTACAGCTTCTAGGAGACGCTCTTCCATCCACGCCAAATATTCCTCATCGGACAGATGGGCGAGCTTCCCCATCACTTGGGCAAAGACCTCATCTACCAGTTCCTGCTTGGCCGCGAGGATCTCCCGGCGCAGCTCAAGCTGAGCCAGGGTGATGATCCGGCGCGCCCTTTCTTCGGCTTCGGCCTCTCCTCGCTCGCGAATCTTAGCTGCCGCCGCCAGGGCCTTCCCCGAACCGGCGGCCCGCAGCTTTGCCGCCTCCGCCTCAGCTTCCTGGAGGATCGCCGCTGCCCTTTCCCGGGCCTCCCCCAGGATGCGTTCTTGCAGCTTGCCAGGGCTGGCCATTAAATAGTCACTCCCTGGAGCATCAAGAATGAGACGAGGAAGGCCAAAATGGCATAGAACTCGACCATGACGGCGAAAATCATGGCTTTCGCCAGCTCTTCGGGCCGCTTCGCGACTAAGCTGATGCCCGTTGCCGTCACTTTCCCCTGGGCGATGGCCGAGGTGAGACCCACGATTCCGACGGGCAAGCAGGCCATGAGCAGGCTTAGGCCCGTTTCCACGCTGATCGAGGCAAGACCGCCCCCGAGGAACCCAAGGCGCTGGATAGTCAAGAATCCGATCAGGAATCCGTAGATGCCCTGGGTGCCGGGGATGATCTGTAAGATCAAGCTCTTGGCGAACATATCCGGGTCTTCACTGACTGCGCCCGAGGCGGCCTGCCCGGTGAGCCCCACGCCAATTGCCGATCCGGTGCCTGCAAGAAATACCGCCAACCCTGCTCCTAAGAGTCCCAACACTAGTCCCAATCCCATGTCTGCAAGTACCTCCCTCTATTCTTCTAAGTACACGTATTTGGTCTCGGGAGCAAAGGGGGCAAAGGCCCGCCCGCCTCCCTCATAGAACTTGCCGAAGAACTCCACATACTGGAGCCGGCTGCAGTGGACATAAGAGCCGACGACGCTGATGAAGAGGTTGAACAGATGGCCGCCAACGAGGATGAGGACGGCCCCGATGGGCCCGATGACGGGCAGTTGAAAGACCATCATGGCGACGATGTTGATCACGTTGGCAATGATCCCCGTCGCCATCCCCAAGCCCAAAAGGCGGGAGTAGGAGAGAATATCGCTCAAGTAGCCGCTGACGTTATACAAGCTGTAGATTCCGCCGGCGAGGCGTACGAGGATGTTTTTGTGCTCCCGTCCGCCGGTGAGGATGATGCCGACGGAGCTGATGATGGCCGCCCATTTGGCAATGTTCACCAATCCGGGATAAGCCTCCCCAGCCGCAACCCACAGGATGAGGCTTCCCACGAGCACCATCCAGAGGACCTGATCGTAGATGCCCGCCAGGATATCGCCCTTCCTCACGTTCTCATAAAAGCCCAAGGCCATTCCCACGTATAGATGGACGATTCCAAGGCCAAAGGACAACAGGAGAAAGGTGAGGGGCTGGGCAGAGGGGCTGAACCAGAGGGGCTTGATGGTAATGATGTTATCGCCCCACCAGCCGCCGCTTAAGACCCCGGCAACGATGGTTGCCAGTCCTCCAAGGAACAGGAGCTGGAAGGTTCTCTCGCCTAAAGGCGACATGTGCACTTTGCGCAGGAGAATGAAACAAATGGCCGCCAGCATGATCCCGTAGCCGGCATCGGTCATGGCCATCGCGAAAAAGAGGCCAAAGAAGAAGGCGACAAGACCGGTAGGATCTAACTGGAAGCGGGTGGGCAGGCTGTAAAGCTGCATCAGTACTTCGAAGGGCCGGCTCAAAGGGCCGTTGTCGAGGGCAACCGGGGTTTCTTCATCGGGCTCGGGATCCCGCACCTGGACGGCAGCGCTTTCCAGCCGCCCCTCCAACCGGTCGACCACCTCGTCGACGTCTTCTTCCTTGACCCACCCTTCCAAAAGACATGCCTTTTCCGTGCGCACCAAGTTGGTCGCCGCCAGCAGCCGATCCCGGGACAGCCCCAGGTAGTCATACAACGCCCGCAGCTGGAACCTGTATTCGACCAACTCCTTGATCGCCTCTATCACCTTAGCGCCCTCTTCATCGAGCCGGGCTATTTCCTCCTGGCACCCTTCGTAGAACTCCTGGGCCGTACCCCCGTAGCGGGGCAGCACCGCCGGCGTGTAATCATATCGGGCCAGGATCTCCTGCACCTTTTCGGCCTCATCCCGGGGGATGATGATCACCAGCCGGACCCGGTCCCGGTCCCGATCCACCTCCACCCAGCAGCTTTCGGGAACAGCCTCTTTCAGCTCAGAAGCTGCCTCAACTTCCCCCCGCAGAGCGATGCTGCCGATGAGGACGCGCACCCAGTCGGTCTCCACCGGAGCATCCAGGGATATGTCCAGCTTGAGCCAAGGTTCCACCTGCTCCATGCTCGTTTGGAGCCTGCTCTTCTTATTGTTTAGTTCCGTCAGGGCCTCATCGAGGCGGCGACACTCCTGGTAGATCTCCCCGTAGTCGAACTCGCCGATCTTTTCCAGTTCTTCTTCGTCAATGGGAACTTTCGAGCCGGCGAACTGTTCGATCAGGGTCCTGGGGGGAGGGAAATGACGATCTAAGAAATCAAGTACATAACGGACTTCTCCCAATTTGTCTTCTAAGGAGAGAAGCTCATCCCCAGGGGTTTCTTTGACTACCCTGGCGCCTTCCTCTAGATCCTTCGGGTCTAATTCTTGGATTTCGACAACGCCTAGCCTTTGTAGTTCATGAAGCAGCTCTTCCCGTTCGCTTCGATGCGCCGCGACCAGGAGGCGTTTCATTGGTGCTACTGCCATGGAATGCTCACAACCTTTGCCAAGAGAAGTTGCACTGCCTTCTCCTTGCGGGAAGCAGCCAGCTCCTGGAGCTTAGCTATTTCGTTACGCCCTTCTTCCTTGAGGGCTTCCGCCTTAGCCAAGGCCTCTTTTTCCGCCTGGGCAATGAGGGCTTTAGCTTCCTCTTCCGCCTGGGCCTGCTGCTCCCGCACCTCCTTGTCTGCGTCCCTTTCTGCCTCCTTGATTAGTTCTTCCGCCTCCCTTCTGGCCGTGCGGATGATCTCTTCCGCCTGCCTTTCCGTCCCTTCGATTTCCCGCAGGATCTCCATCGCCAAGACCATCACCTCCCAACTACCCAGGACAGTGTGCATTTTTTCACTTTCAGGTGATTATTGGCTTGCCACCGACTATGGCGGCTCCTCCCCATATTCGCCATCTCCTTCCTTATCCCTCCCGACTATTTTGGGATCTTCAAGGACTAGAATGTCCAAATCCCGATAAAGGAAGCCATTCCTACGATGTATAAATATAGGTGAAGACTGATAACGAGGAGGGTTTCCATTGTTTGACATCCCCACCCCCGCCCTAATTGTGGATTTAGACGCGATGGAAGAGAATATCCAGCAGATGGCCCGCTATTTCGCATCCCGCAAGGCAAAGCTCCGTCCCCACGCGAAAACCCACAAGAGCCCTTTCCTCGCTTGGAAGCAGCTGGCGGCAGGGGCCATTGGGATTACCTGTGCTAAGCTTTCGGAAGCGGAAGTCTTCGTTCAGGCAGGAATTCAAGATGTTCTCCTGGCCAACCAGGTGACCCACCCCAAGAAGATCCGTCACCTTGCGGGACTTGCCCGCCACAGCCGGATCATCGTCGCCTGCGACAGCCAAGCCAACGCCAAGGACCTGGCAGAGGCCTCCCGGGCCGCCGGAGCCTCCCTCAACGTCCTCATCGAGGTGGATGTGGGCCTGGGCCGGTCGGGAGTGCGAACCATCCCCGATGTGGTCCAGCTTGCCAGGTACATCCAAAGCTTGCCCAGCCTGAGTTTTAAGGGCATCATGGGCTATGAGGGCCACTGCGTCTTCATCAAGGACTATGCCGCCCGCAAGGCGGAGGGGGAGAAAGCAAATGCCCGCCTGGTGGCCGTCCGGGATGCCCTCATCCAGGCCGGCATCCCCGTTGAAATCGTCAGCGCCGGCGGCACCGGCACTTACAATATCGCGGGGGATTTCCCCGGAATCACCGAGGTCCAGGCGGGATCATATCTATTCATGGATGCTCGCTATCTAGAACTGGGCCTTGGCTTCAAACCGGCCCTGACGGTCCTGGCCACCGTAGTCGGCCGGCCGGAACCCCACCTCGCGATCGTCGATGCGGGCAAGAAAGCCCTCACCGAGGAGTTCGGCCTGCCCCAAGCGACCCTCCCCGGGGCGGAGCTGGTCCGCCTGTCGGAGGAGCACGGGATCTTGAAGCTTGCTCCCGAGGCCCAGGGTCTCAAGGTCAACGATCAGGTCCAGCTCATACCCTCCCACGGGTGCACCACCATCAATCTCCACGATCGCTACTACGGCCTGCGCGGCGGGAGACTTGAAATCACCTGGCCCGTTGCCGCCCGGGGCCGCTTTAGCTAGCCCGAACGGGAATCAGCCGGTGGGAGTTTTGCAAAACCAGCACCTTAGCCCCTGGTCCATGCTTGGCGAGGGCCATATCCAGGGCTTCCTGGGCGCTGTCCATCGCCTTGAAATGCATTGATCGTAGTTCGGCGGGGTCCATCCGGGACTGAGCGCAGATGACTTCGTGGTCGATGAGGATCTTGGCCACACCATAAGCTCTGTGCTGGCCCGGTTCAGTGACCCCTTCTTCCAGCACCCGCTCCATGACTTCTTTGGGATCCTTGGCATCTTTCATGCAGCGGCCGAAGACCTGGTTGTAGACTCCCTCTTCCATGGGGGAAACCAAGATGATGGTCCCGCCCTTCTTGACGCAAGGGGTGGGATTGGCATCCCCGGCGACGATGCAGACCCCTTCGGCAACCCCATGGTACAAGTTGCCGTCTTTGGGATAGCCTGAGGAGACGACGACGATGTCCGCCGGCTCAGGGAAGGGCACCTTGAACATCACATCCGCGGACCTTCTAACCAGCTCCCGGTGGGCAGCTTCCACCTCGCCGGCAACCACGTCCACCAACCGCTCCTCTGGATCCACCGTGGCATTGATCAACAGCCCCAGGTTGATCTTCCTCGCCATCTCCAAGGAGGCCAGGTAGAAGGGGTTGCCGTCCAGGATCCCAAGGCCCGTGCGGGGATGCTCCAGAGTCTGCGGGGTATGGGTGCTGGCGATGGTCTCCGCGCTGGCCACGCCGACGGAGATGGCCTTTCCTCCGCCGCTGTAGCCCGCGAAGGGATGGGGGAGCACCGTACCGATGGCGATCTTGAAGTCGGCTTCGACGATGGCCCGGTTGATCTTGATGGGATATCCTTGACTCGTCCGGCCCAGATCAACCATCGGGTCTATCCCTGCTTGGTGGTTGATGATGGCCGAGTGCCGACAGACCTCCTCCCCCAGCATTTCCACCAGCTCTTCTTCGGTCGCCTGGCGGTGGGCCCCGGTGCCGATGCCGAAGATGAGGTCCTCCAGCCCAACCCCCACCCCCTCCAGCTCCCTTAGCAGATGGGGGAGGATTTTTCTTTCGATGTTGGGCCGTGAGGCATCGGAGACGACGATGGCCACCCGCATGCCGCGCCGGACCACGTCTTGCAGCGGAGGGGCGCCGATGGGGTTTTCCAGGGCCCGTCGGATGAGCTCATCTTCATCGGCTGCGCCCTTAACATCAGGGGGAGAAAGCACCCCAGCCAGATTCCCGTCGGGAACGTTGATGATAACCTCTTCATCTCGCCCGTAAGGCAGGGCAATTTCCATGGCGACCGCTCCTTTGTCTGTTCTTTGCCGATCTATTCTTCCACAGGGCCGTAAAACCTTCTAGCCCATCAACAGATTAGGCAGCCATGTCACCAGGGGCGGGAAGTAGATGGCAATGACCGTCACTAAGATCAATGTGGCCCCGAAGGGGATCATCATGAGCAATGTCTTTTCCACCGGCGTCTTGGCGATGGAGGCCGCCAGGTACAGGGTCAGCCCCACCGGCGGGGTAATGGTGCCTAGACAGGCCGCCAGGGTCACTACGACGAAAAAGTGCAAAGGATCGAAGCCCA
>JAAYLV010000050.1 GCA_012521755.1 Bacillota bacterium
GGCGTTGTAGACGTTTTGCTCAACGAGGAGGATGGTCAGCCCCTCTTCGTCCCGCAGGCGCTCGATGACTTCGAAGACCTGGGTGACGAGCTTGGGCATGAGTCCCAAGGAAGGCTCATCGAGCATCAAGAGCTTGGGCTTGCTCATCAAGCCCCGGCCGATGGCCAGCATCTGCTGCTCTCCACCCGAAAGGGTTTCGGACTTTTGTCCCTTCCGCTCCCAGAGCCTGGGGAAGAGTTTGTAGACCCGGTCCAAGCGTTTTTCGATCTCTTCATTGGACGTTTCCAAATAGGCCCCAAGGAGCAGATTCTCGTGGACAGACAGCTTGCCGAAGACATGGCGTCCCTCGGGAATGAGGGCGATCCCGCGGCCTACCCGCTCATAAGGCGGCAGAACATCGATCCGCTCGCCGAGGAAGCTGATCTCCCCCCGGTCCACCTGCAAGATCCCGGCGATGGTCCGCATGATGGTCGTCTTGCCGGCGCCGTTGGAGCCGACGATGGAGACGATCTCTTTCTCCCCCACCCGGAAGCTGGCATCGTGGACGGCGGGTACGCCATCGTAACTAACTTGAATGTTCTTTACGGTGAGCATGACGTCCCTCCCCTAAGTAGGCCTGAATGACCCTCTCGTCCTGAACGATCTCCGAGGGCGGCCCCTCGGCGATCAAGCGCCCGGCATCGAGCACCACGATCCGGTCGGCAATGGGCATGATGGCCTCCATGACGTGTTCAATGATGAACAAGGTGGTGCCTTGGGCTTGGATGGTCTTGACCAATTCAACGGCCTCCTGGACCTCCGTCGGCGTAAGGCCGGCCATGGCCTCATCCAGGATTAACAGTTCCGGCTCGGCCCCTAGAGCCCGGGCGATCTCCAAGCGCTTGCGGTCGGGAATGGTAAGTTCACTGCCCATCCGGTTGCGCTTCGACCACAGGCCTGTGAGGCGCAGGATCTCCATCGCCTTCTCCCGGGCCTGATGGGTCTGGGGATAACGGACGAAAGCCCCGACCATCACATTCTCCAACACCGTCATATCCCGCAGGGGCTGGGTGATCTGGAAGGTCCGCACAAGTCCCCGGTGACATATCTCATGGGGCTTGAGCCCGGTGATATTCTCACCCTTGAACAATACCGTACCTTCCGTGGGGCGGAGAAAACCGCTGATGCAATTGAACAGGGTTGTCTTGCCCGCGCCGTTAGGTCCAATGAGCCCGAGGATTTCCCCAGGATAGATGTCAAAGGTCACATCATGATTGGCCAAGAGCCCCCCGAACCGCATCGTCAGACCCTGTACCTGCAGTAATGGTTGTGTCAACATCGTCTCCCCCTTCCCCTTCGATAGTCCGCTCCCGCTGAAAGAAGCCCAGGATGCCCGTCGGCCGGACAAGGGCGATGACCATGATGATGACGCCGTAAATGATCAGGTCGATGCCTCGGCCGGCGCCGCCAAGGGCCGCCCGTGCGTACTGGGAGATGGGCATCAAGATGGCAGCTCCGAGCACCGGTCCCCAAATAGTGCCTGCTCCACCGACCGCGGCCACCATGACGATTTCAATGCTGAGGGCGTGGTGGGTGACGCTTTCCGGGTCGATGTAAAGGACGTACTGGGCGTAGAAAGTGCCGGCAATTGCCGTGAAAAACGCACTCAACATCGCCGCGATGATCCGCTGGCGGACGGTGTTGATCCCCAGGGCGCTGGCCACTTGCTCGCTGTCCCGAATGGCCCGGAAATAATAGCCGGTTCGGGAGTTGGCGATGTAGTAGCAGACAAGGATGGCGATCCCGAGCAGGCCGAAGATGATGATGTGGTAGGGAATCTTGTCCTTAAACTGCATGAACCGCCACGTATCGGGCATCAAGGGCAGCGGGATGCCGATGGCACCTTCCACGTAATCCCAGTTGGTCATCAAGATCTGGAAGGTCCTGGCGAAGGCCTGGGAGGCGATGGTGAAGTAGGGACCTCGC
The DNA here is from genome assembly GCA_012521755.1 of Bacillota bacterium. GTDB lineage: Bacteria > Bacillota > Limnochordia > JAAZLZ01 > JAAZLZ01 > JAAZLZ01. The sequence continues at coordinate 1,966 of JAAYLV010000050.1, forward strand.
AGCCGCGAAGTCGGATAGGCTACTCCTGCCGCCACGATGGCCGCCAGGATGCCGCCGCAGAGCATGCCGATCCAGGGCGAAACCCCCGCTTTGACGAGCATCATTGTGGACGTGTAAGCTCCGATGCCGAAAAAAGCGCTTTGTCCAAAGGAGTATAAGCCGGTATACCCTCCCATGATGTTCCAAGCGACTCCCAACAGTCCATACAACCCGACCATAATCAGGACATGTCGGTAAAAGGGCGCTTTGGAAAACAGGGGGGCGATAACGACTGCTCCCACATACAGTAGCACCGTTACCACGGTTTTCCTAGAAATCTTAGGCAACGTAGCACAACCCCCTATCAAGTGCAACCAAGCCTACCACCCGAACAAGCCTGTGGCCGGTCGCAGAATGATCACCACCATGTAGGTCATGAACACGATCGCGTACTTCACCGCCGGACTGATGAAAAATCCCCCCAGCGACTCGATGATCCCGATGAGGATCCCGGCTACGAAAGATCCCTCTACGCTGCCGAAGCCTCCCAGGGCGACGGTAGCGAAGGCGATCATGCTGAAAAAGGTCCCTACATAGGGGAAGATGTAGTAGAAGGTGGCCAGCAGGACGCCTGCCGCTCCGACGCAGGATATGCCCAATCCGAAGGTGATGGCATAGATGTTGTCGATGTTGATGCCGACTAACCGGGCGCCCTCCGAGTCGATGGAAGTTGCCTGGATGGCCCTCCCTGTCCTGGTGAAGCGAATCAAATAGTAGGCAAAGGCGAACACGAGGATAGATCCGACGGAGGCGATAAGTTCCGGGACCCCCAAGTAGACCCCAAAAATCGACAGATCGCCCGTGGTCGAGGTCAAGTGCCGCTCCGCCAGCCGGTAGTTGGGCGTCCACAGGAACATGGCCATGTTGGCCATGAAAACGCTGAGACCAAAAGTGGTCAAGATTTGACTGATCCTGGTGCCGTTGAGGATGCGCTTAATCAGTCCCTTATAGATCCCAACTCCCACGAGGAACAGGACGGGGATGATGATAAAGATCGCTATCAACGGATCCAATCGGAACAGCACGGAGAACCAGTAAGCAAGGAACATCCCGAGCATCAGGAATTCCCCGTGGGCGAAGTTGACGACGTCCATAACCCCGTAGATGAGGGACAGGCCTAGTGCGATGAGGGAGTAGACAAACCCCATCAACAGGCCCGACATCAGGGCTTGAACAAGACCCACGTTCACCAGCAATCATCTCCCTTCTGACAAAAATCGACGACAGAGTCATAAAATGGAAAGGAGGGGCGACCAGGCCCCTCCTGCTGGTTTAGCGGTCATCCCAGCTTGGGAATGGGAACACAGGCTCCCTAGTTGCGAACTCGCTGGGGAAGACGGTGTAGAAGTCCTGGTCCTGAATCTGGCAGATGATGTACTGGCTGTGGATGTTCTGGCCGGTCTCAGGATCGAACTTGATCCCTTCCCATGGGGACAGGCAGTAATCGCCGGGAATATCGGTCTCGAGCAGAGCCTGCCGAATTGCCTCTGGATCGGTGGAGCCAGCCCGATTGATGGCATCGGCCAGGACGATCGGCGCATGGAATGACCGGACTGCATCGGCGAGCATCTCCTGACCGAACTTGTTCCGGAACTCTTCGAGGATCTGGCCGATGACCGGCTTGTTGACCACTTGGTCGGCACAGAAGCCCTGGCGCAGGAACAGATAATTGCCATCGTCGCCGACGGACTTGAGGAAGTCGGGCTCCCCAGGGGCGGCGGTGTTGTGCCACACCTTGGGGGCGAACCGCATGGTCTTGAAGGTCTTGGTGAACAAGATCTGGTCGGAGATGTAGGCAGCCATCAAGACTACGTCTGGTTTCGAAGCCATTAGCCTGGTCACTTCGCTGTTCAGGCTGGTGGCACCGGTGGTGTAGGCCAGCTTCTCAACGACCTGGAAGCCATACTCCTTGGCGAGGGCCTCCTGGGCCCGAGCTACCTGGGAGCCGAACTCGGTGTTTTCGTACACGATGGCGAGGCGGCGCAGGCTCTCGCCCGTCTGTTTTTCCAGTTCGATGAGGTGTTCGAACTGCTGACGTGCATAAAGACCATCGTGGGGATCGGTGCGGAAGAACCACTTGAAGTTCCGCTCCGTCAGCTGCGGCGAGGAAGAGTCGCCATTGACGAAGGGGATGCCGTAGCGCTCCGCCACTTGGCTTGCGGTCTTGGTGACGGAACTCTGGTAGCATCCGATGAGGGCGACTACTCCTTCGGAGGTGATGAGCCGTTCTGCTTCGCTCATGCCGGTTTTTGGATCGCCGGCGCTATCGGCCCAGATAATCTCGATCTTAGCTCCGCCGAGGTTGGGCAGACCTTCTGTATCGGCGAAGAGGAAATCGAAATCATACTTGTTGTTGATGATGTCGACGGCCATTTCCACGCCGTCTTTTAGCATTTGCGCTGTACCAGCCATTGGTCCGGTGAATGGGTAGATGGCACCGATCTTAATTACGTTCTCTGCGAATGCCATTCCACCGAGGGCGAGTACTAAGGCAAGTGTGCAAACGACAACAATTCCCTTTTTCACTGTGCAACCCCCTGTTGAGATGAGTTTTGCGATGATGCGGCGTAATGAGCAGCGACGCTTACCAGCATACCTCCTCTCAAAACAAATTTGCGACAATGCTGGGAGAGGATGCATGTCCCTCCCTGTGAGCATTGAAGGATGCCTCTGGGGGCATCCTGGAATGAGCAGAGCGTAAATTGTCTAAGGATGGACGTCCAGAAACAGAAAGCTACACTCCGCTCCATCCTTGATCTCTAATTCGCTCCCCCCTCCTCAGATTCCTCCTAAGAAGTCTGGGCTCCACCAATGGCAAAAAGATCAAAAGGAGGGACGGCAGGTTTCGCCGTCCCTCCAGCGCTGCAATACTTTTTGTCTCTTGCCACTCCCTACATTCCCAGGTAGGCCTTCCTAATGACGTCGCTTTCCAAAAGCTCCTGGGCCTTGCCTTCGGTGACCATGCGGCCGTTCTGGAGGACGTAGGCCCGGTCGGAAAGCTCCAGGGCGTTGTAGACGTTTTGCTCAACGAGGAGGATGGTCAGCCCCTCTTCGTCCCGCAGGCGCTCGATGACTTCGAA
>JAAYLV010000051.1 GCA_012521755.1 Bacillota bacterium
CGCCAGAATCAACCCGTACTCCACCATTCCCTGTCCTGCTTCCTCCGAGACAAGACGCCGCCAGATGCTCATCAAAATCCCTCCTTGAAGGTTGTCCCCACGATGCCCTCTATGCGAAAACCCACTTCCGAAGCCGCCGGAAGTGGGCGAAAAAATCAACCTTCGGCGGCCCGACTGCCATGGCCCGTTGGGCTTTAGGCTCGTAGCTTTGCGTCCCCACCTTTCGGAGGGTTTGCCTTTTCGTGGGAAAATTTCTGTTTGTGGCTATAGGTTAACACGTTTGGGAAGAAGTGGCTATGGGCCCGAGGTCCCATTTATCTAGGACCTAGGTCCTAGTCGAGGTTGACGAGGCCATGTTTGATGGCATAGACGGCCGCCTGGGTGCGATCGGTGAGGTCCAGTTTGCGGAAGATGCTGCTGATGTGGTTCTTGACAGTCTTCTCGCTGATGTAGAGGGAAACCGCGATCTCCTTGTTGCTCATCCCTTGGGCGATGCAGCAGAGGACTTCCTTCTCCCGGGGGGTGAGTCCTTCTTCCAGAGGCTGATCATCATCTTGAACCGATGAGCGCTGGAGGGTTGAAAAGAGCTTGGTGATGAGGTTGGGAGGAAGGAAGGCTTCGCCGCGGTAGACCCGGCGGATGGCCTCCACTACCCGGACGGGCTCGGTGTCTTTGAGAACATACCCTTGGGCTCCTTCCTTGATGAGCTCCCGCAGGTATTCTTCATCATCATGGATGGTTAGGCCGATGATGCCAACGTTGGGGAGCCGGCGATGGAGTCTTCGGGTCGCCTCGAGGCCGTTGACCACCGGCATGTTGATGTCCATGAGGATTACGTGGGGCTGCAGCCTCGCCGCCAGCTCCAGGGCCTCTTGGCCGTTGGCCGCTTCCCCCACTACAACGATGTCTTCTTCCATCTCCAAAATCCGCGCCAGGCCCTGCCTGAACAGGGCATGATCATCAACGATGAGCACCCTGATGGGCTCCACCCTTGATCACTCCTTAGCTAATGGCACCCTCACCCGCACCCTTGTCCCCTGCCCTGGAGCCGATGTTACCTCAAAGTCCCCGTCGACAAGCTCCGCCCGTTCCCGCATCCCGAGGAGCCCAAAGCCCGCCAAGTTCCCTGCTTCGGAAGGGTTGAAGCCCCGGCCGTCATCCTCCACCACCAACGTGACGGCCGCGGGAGCGAACTCCAGGCGAACGCGGATCATCTTGGCCTGGGCGTGCTTCCTGGCGTTGTTCACCGCTTCCTGGGCCAGGCGAAACAAGGTTACTTCCTGATTCAGATCCAATCGGACCTCTTCTCCCAGGATCACCAGCTCCACCGACAGGCCGAGCCGATCCCGCAGATCCTCCAGATAGCGGCGAAGGGCGGGCACCAGGCCCAAATCATCCAGGGCCATGGGGCGAAGGTCAAAGATTATGCGCCTGAGCTCCGTCAAGCTCCCCTTGGCCGTCTTCTTCAACTCGCCCAGCTCCTTGACGGCCTCGTCAACGTCTTGGTCCAGGAGCCGCTCGCAGATCTCCATCCGAAGGACCAGATTGGCTAGGGACTGGGCCGGTCCGTCGTGGATCTCCCGGGCCACCCGCTTTCGCTCTTCCTCCTGGGCCTTGATGATTCTGGTGGCCATTTCGCTTTTTTGCTTCCAGTCGGCCAGCATCTTGCTTGCGCCCTCCAAATCGCCCAGCAGATACTCCATGGCGGCCCCCACGCGGGAGACAATCCCATCAGCCCTCTCGGCCAGGTTGGCCATATTGATCAGGGCCCGCTCCAGCTCATCCCGCCGCCGGCGCAGGAGGGCCTCCCGGTCCCGGGCCGCGGCCAGCTCGGACATCAGCCGATGGGCCGTTTCATAGGCCTCCTTGATCTCTTCTTCGCTATAGCGATAGAAATCCCGGTTGACCTGGAGCAGGTGCAGCCGGGCCCGCCGCGACTTGGGCTCCAGATCATCAACCAAGGCAACGGCCTGGGCTGTCTCCGCCCGGACAGACTCGAGCTCCTTCTGCAGTCGCCGGTATTCATTCCAGGCAGCCTCGGCGATTTCAAAGACCTCTTCCTTGCCGTGCCGGAGGGCCTGGATCGTCTCCCGAAGAATATCCTCAATGGTTCGATAATTCTGTCCAGACGAGAACTCACCCATTGCCCCACCCCTATTTAAGAACGAGTGAAATCTTCTCCACAGGGCCCGCCAACTCCTGCGAAGACTACCAGTCCCTAGTGGTCCTCGGACTTGACCACTGCGAGCATTCGCAATCCAGCCACCGGGAGACAGCATGATTGCGCGACCCACGGTAGTTGGGACAAACTCCCAGGGAGTCTACGTGAA
>JAAYLV010000052.1 GCA_012521755.1 Bacillota bacterium
AGGCTTCGCACCTGCCCCCCTTGACGTTGAAGCTGAACCGGCCCGGTTTGTAGCCCCGCATCCTGGCTTCAGGGGTGAGGGAGAAAACCTCCCGGATCCCGTCGAAGGCCCCGATGTAGGTGGCCGGATTGGACCGGGGAGTGCGGCCGATGGGGGACTGATCGATGTTGATCACCTTGTTTAAATGCTCAACCCCCAGGATGTCGGCGTGGCTCCCGGGACGCGCTGCGGCCCGGTGAAGTTCATGGGCCAGACGCTTATAGAGGATCTCATTGATCAAGGTGCTCTTCCCGGAGCCGGAGACCCCGGTGACGCAGACGAAGAGTCCCAAGGGAATCTCCACATCGATGTTCTTCAAGTTGTGCTCCCGGGCCCCCTTGATGATGATGGACTTGCCGTTTCCAGGCCGGCGGGTTTTAGGTGTAGGGATGAAGCGCACCCCCGCCAGGTACTGACCGGTGATGGAGTCGGGACAGTCCGCGACCTCCTCGGGAGTTCCCGCGGCGACAACCTGGCCGCCGTGGGCGCCGGCGCCGGGGCCGATGTCGACCACGTAGTCCGCGGCCCGGATGGTGGCCTCATCGTGCTCAACGACGATGACCGTGTTCCCCATATCCCGCAGGTGCTGCAATGTGGCAAGGAGGCGGTTGTTGTCCCGCTGGTGGAGGCCGATGCTCGGTTCATCGAGGATGTAGAGGACATTGATCAGGCCCGAGCCGATCTGGGTGGCCAGGCGGATCCGCTGGGCCTCGCCGCCCGAGAGGGTCGCCGCGGCCCGATCCAGGGTCAAGTAGTCCAGCCCCACATTGGCCAGGAACTCAAGGCGCGCGATGATTTCCTTCACCACTTGCCGGGCAATGTATTCCTCCTTGGGAGTTAGGGTCAAGGTCCGGAAGAAAGCGAGGGCCTCCTTGACGGACATGGCCGCCACTTGGGTGATGTTGCGATCCCCCACTGTCACCCCGAGGCTTTCCGGCCGGAGCCGGCCGCCCCGGCAGCCAGGACAGGGCCGGTTGCTCATGTACTTTTCCAGCTCGGCCCGGACGGCATCGGAGGTTGACTCCCGCAGGCGCTTCTCCAGGGACGGGATGACCCCCGGGTAGGCGGCGGTGTAGGTACGGGTCCGTCCCTGCATATTGGTGTAGCGGAAGGCTACTTTCTGGACTCCGTTGCCGTAGAGGAGGATCCGCTGCTGCTCATCGGTGAGCTCCCCGATGGGCGCATCGAGATCGATATCGCAGGCCTGGCAAAGGGCCTCCAGCATCTTCCACAGCCAGCGGCTGCGCGAGTCGGCCCAGGGGATGATGCCCCCGGCCTTGATGGAGCGGGTCTTATCCAGAATCAAATCCGGATCGAATTCCATCCGGTAGCCCAGGCCGTCACAGTCGGGACAGGCCCCGTAAGGGCTGTTGAAGGAAAACATCCGGGGGGTGAGCTCCTCCAGGCTGACGCCGCAGTCGGGACAGGCGAAGTTCTCCGAGAAGAGGAACTCCTCCCCGTCGATGACGTCGACGATGACGATGCCGCCCCCGCGGCGCAGGGCCGTCTCCAGAGAGTCGGCCAGTCTCCCTTCGATGTCGGGGCGGATGACGATCCGATCGACTACGATCTCGATGGTGTGGGTCTTGTAGCGGTCAAGTTCGATGTCCTCGGACACATCCCTGAGCTCCCCGTCGACCCTGACCCGGACGAAGCCGTCTTTGCGGATTTCTTCCAGGACCTTGCGGTACTCCCCCTTCCGGCCCCTGACGACGGGGGCCAGGATCTGCAGCCGGGTCCCCTCCCCAAGCTCCATGATCCGGTCCACCATCTGCTCCACCGTCTGCTGAGTGATGGGTCGGCCGCACTGGGGACAGTGGGGATGGCCGATCCGGGCGAAAAGGAGCCGCAGGTAGTCGTAGATCTCGGTGACCGTCCCCACGGTGGAGCGGGGATTGCGGCTGGTTGTCTTCTGATCGATGGAGATGGCCGGCGAGAGCCCCTCGATGAAGTCCACATCGGGCTTATCCATCTGGCCCAGGAATTGGCGGGCGTAGGCGGAGAGGGATTCCACGTAGCGGCGCTGCCCTTCCGCGTAGATAGTGTCGAAGGCCAGGGAGGATTTCCCCGATCCGGAAAGCCCAGTGAACACAACCAGCTTTTCCCTGGGGATCTCCAGATCTATGTTTTTCAGGTTGTGCTGGCGGGCACCCCTGATGATGATCTTCTTATTCTCCACGTTTATGACACCTTTCTAGCTGACAAGTTGGCGGCGCAGCTCGTAGATGGCATCCCTGATTTGGGCCGCCTGTTCAAACTCCAACTTTTCCGCCGCGGCGTACATTTCCTTCTCCAGCTGGGCGATGAGGGCCACCAAGTCCTCCGGATCCTCCGGGGTCTTCTTGACCGGTTCGGGAGGAGCCGCTTGAATCCTGTCCCGGACCGCCTTCTGTATCGTGACGGGAGTGATGTTATGGGCTTTGTTGTATGCTATCTGGATGCGCCGGCGCCTTTCCGTCTCATCGATGGCCCGCCGCATGGAGTCGGTGATGACATCTGCATACATGATCACCCGCCCCCGCACGTTCCGGGCGGCCCGGCCGATAGTCTGGATGAGGGAGGTCTCCGACCGGAGGAAGCCTTCTTTGTCCGCATCCAGAATGGCCACCAGGGACACTTCCGGCAGGTCCAGGCCCTCCCGGAGGAGGTTGATGCCAACGAGGCAGTCGAATTTGCCAAGGCGCAGATCCCGCAGGATCTCGACCCGTTCGAGGGTTTCGATCTCCGAGTGAAGGTAGCGGACCCGGACTCCCATGTCGGCCAGGTATTCGGTGAGATCCTCGGCCATCTTGATGGTCAAGGTGGTGACCAGGACCCGTTCCCCTCGCTCCACTACTTTGTTGATCTCCCCCAGGAGGTGGTCGATCTGGCCCTTGACGGGCCGGACAATGATCTCCGGGTCCACCAGGCCCGTTGGGCGGATGATCTGTTCAACCAGCTGGTCGCTGATCTCCCGCTCATAGGGCCCGGGGGTTGCCGAGACGAAGATCACCTGCCGGATGTGGGATTCGAATTCGGCGAAGGTCAAGGGCCGGTTGTCCAAGGCCGAAGGCAGCCGGAAGCCGAATTCCACCAGGGTCTCTTTCCGGGAGCGGTCCCCGGCGTACATGGCCCTGATCTGGGGGATGGTCTGGTGGCTCTCATCGATGACCAACAGGAAGTCGTCGGGAAAATAGTCGAGGAGGGTGGCGGGGGCCTCCCCCGGCTGCCTCCCCGCGAGATGCCGGGAGTAGTTTTCAATCCCCTGACAGTAACCGATCTCCTGGAGCATCTCCAGGTCATAGCGGGTCCGCTGCTCGAGGCGCTGGGCCTCCAGCAGCTTGTCCTGGGACCGCAGGTATTTCAGCTGCTCTTCCAGCTCCTGTTCGATGGAGACGATGGCCCGCCGCATCTTCTCTTCCGTGGTGACGTAGTGGCTGGCAGGGTAGATGGCGACGGCCTCCTTCTCCCCCAGCAGCTCGCCGGTGATGGGATCGACTTCCACGATCCGATCGATTTCATCGCCGAAGAACTCCAGCCGGATGATGTTCTCGTTGTAGACGGGGATGATCTCCACCACATCCCCCCGGACCCGGAAGGTGCCCCTGGTGAAGCCGATGTCATTGCGCTGGTACTGGACGGCCACCAGGCGGCGGAGGATCTTGTCCCGGTCCCGCAGGTCGCCGTGCTTCAAGGACAAGGTCAGTCCCAGGTAGTCCTCGGGGGAGCCGAGTCCGTAGATGCATGAGACGCTGGCGACGATGATCACGTCCCGCCGTTCGAAGAGGGCGCTGGTGGCCGCATGGCGGAGACGATCGATTTCGTCGTTGATGGACGCGTCTTTTTCGATATAGGTGTCCGTCTGGGGCACATAGGCCTCAGGCTGGTAGTAATCGTAGTAGCTGACGAAATAATGGACGGCGTTGTCGGGAAAGAACTCCTTGAACTCGCTGTAGAGCTGCGCGGCGAGGGTCTTGTTGTGGGCGATGACCAGGGTCGGCTTTTGGACCGCCTCGATGACTTTGGAGATGGTAAAGGTCTTCCCGCTCCCAGTGATCCCCATCAGGGTCTGGGCCCGCATCCCCTCGTTGATCCCCCGGGCGAGCTGTTTGATGGCTTTCGGTTGATCCCCCCGGGGTTCGAAATCGGCAACAACCCGAAACTCTCCCATGGCGCCGCCCCCCCATTTCTGGGAGATATTATACCATACCGGGGGGATGGGTGCTTCCCCCAAGTTTGCCCTTAGGGTCCCCATTTTGGCAGGAAGTAGACGGGGCAGCCGCCGCCGGCAGCTGCCCCTGCGAACTAGAACCCGAAGATGAGTCTCGGTATGGCCAGGGTGATGGGCGGCCAGTAGGTAATCAACAGGGCCATGATGATCAGGGGGATAAGCAAAGGGATCAGGGACCTCATCACTTCCTCCAGGCGGGCCCCCGCCAGCTCCATGGCTATGTAGGTGCCCACGCCAACAGGCGGAGTCAAGAAGCCGATCATGTTCAGCAGGACGACGAGGACGCCGAAGGTAACCGGATGGATCCCCAGCATGGGCAAAACGGGGACAAAGACGGGGACGGAAATCATCAGGATGGCCACGCCTTCGATGAAGAGCCCGGCGATAAAAAACAACAGGTTGATCAAGAGGAGAATCGCCCAAGTATCCAGCCCGAGGCCGATAATCCAATTGTAAGCGGTATGTCCCAGCTTCTCCCGGGTGACGATCCAGCCGAAGATGTTGGCGGCGGCAATCAAGAAGGCCACCTTCCCCGAGGCCAACGCCCCGTTGATCAAGAGAGTTGGGATGTCCCGGTAGGTCATCTCGCCGTAGATCAAAGCCAGGATGAGGGCAAGGAACACGGCCACCGCCCCAGCTTCCGTCGGCGTGAACTGGCCCGAGAAGATGCCCCCGAGGAGGACGATGGGGATCAGCATACAAGGCAGAGCATCTTTCGTCGCCTTGATGATCTGTGCCATCGTCGCCCGCGGACGCCGGGGGGCCGTGATCATGCCCAGCCTGGCCATGATGGCCACGGTGA
>JAAYLV010000008.1 GCA_012521755.1 Bacillota bacterium
CACTTCCATACTACGCGAAATCGACAAAAAATCACTATCTTAGATTAGATGCAGGAATGTACTTGTGAAGAGCGAAGGATCACCTATCTGAACGGCACGGCCTAGGATCGCCTTTCATCCGGCGGGCACTCGGTGTATTCGATGCCATCTGCTAATGGACTGTGCCGCCTTAGAGGAGGCCGAACGAGACAAAAAAGCGACAAGGGCTGATAAAAACCTGGGGGGATGAGAGGCTGCATAGCCGTTGACATTGAATTATACAGATAATAGACAACGCGGCGACATAGGGGAGGCGATTCCAACCCCAGGGTGTGAAAGCTCCTCCGAAGAAGATCGGGGCTACTAGGGGCTAAGAAGCGGCAAGAACCACCCTGCGGTGGAACGAATGAACCGACATATTCCCCAAAACCTATCGCAGCAACTAAGGAGGATGACCTTGCAAGGATTAGTACTCTACCCCGATGGAAGCTACCGACTAGAAGATGTACCAGAGCCGAAGATAGGCCAGAATGTGTACGCGCCGAAGGATGTGATCATTGAGGTCGAATACTGCGGCATTTGCGGCAGCGACATCCACAAGTGGCTCGATGCCGACAAAGAAGGAATCAAAGGACCATCCAAACCGACCGTCACCGGCCATGAGATCACCGGGGTGGTGGTTGACAAGGGTCCCGAGGTAGACAACGTCCAGATCGGGGATCGGGTGGTCTGTGAGATCGTCGTCTTTTACTGCGGCCGGTGCATCAACTGCAAACAAGGCCGCATCAACATCTGCGCCAACATGAAGGCCGCGGACCAGCGGGCCCACTACGTCACCGGCGGGGGTTTCGCTAAGTACGTGGCCTGGCCTGCCGATCACGTCCATAAACTGCCTGACAGCATCTCCTTCGAAGAAGCAGTCCTGATGGAGCCGACGGCCGGATCAACCCACAGCATCATCGAACGGATGGGGCTCCAAGCTGGAGAGTCCCTGGCTATTTTGGGACCGGGAGCGAGGGGCTTAATTACCCTCCAGATCGCCAAGGCCGCAGGGGCAGGGCCGATCATCGTCAGCGGCCTTGAGCGGGATTGGGAAACGAGGCTGAGACTGGCAAAGGAGCTTGGGGCTGATTACGTAGTCAACATCGAACGGGAAAGCTTGGAAGATGTGGTGCGGGAAGTAACGGGGATTGGGGTGGATGTGGTTGCCGAGATCACGGGAAGCCCCGATGCGGTGAGCCAAAGCCTGGACATCGTCCGGCCCGGGGGCAGGGTCTTGATTAGCGGCGGTGGGATCCGGGGAGGCATCACCGCCCAGATCGACACTCGCCAGCTCATCGTCAAAGAACTAGACGTGAAGGGTGAGATCTCCCATCTTTGGACCTCTTGGAAAACGGCCATTAAGTTGGTGGAGAAGGGGAAGGTGAACCTCAAGCCCTTGCTGTCCCACATCTATCCCTTGGCCCGCTGGAAGGAAGCTTTCGACTTGGCGGCAACTAGCCCCGAGGCCTTGCGGGTAGCTATTCGACCTGAGTAGTCCACCTTAGGGTGGACTTTTGTGGAAAGTTATCAGTAAATAAGTCAAAAAGGAGGAGTCATGGAGTGAAGAGGAAACTGTTAGCGTGCACAGTAATTTTGCTCATCGTCGCTTTGTCGGCTGCGGCAGCTCCCATTCGATTGCGCTTTGCCTCTAACGCACCGATCAACTCCCCAACGCATCTGGCGCAAGAAGAATTCGCCCGGCTAGTTGCGGAAAAGACCAATGGCGAAGTCATCGTTGAAGTCTTCCCCGCCAACCAGCTGGGAGGGAACCGGGAACTTATCGAAGCTGTCAAGATGGGCGCCATTGACCTGGAACTCCAGGGAAGCGCCAATACGATGTACCTTGGGCCGGAAGAGTACGCGGTGATGCGGGTTCCCTTCATGTTCCGGGATCAAGAGCATGTTTATAAAGTCCTGGAAGGACCCATCGGCCAGCGGTTGACTGAACAAGTTGAAAAAGCAGGGGTCCTCATCCTCAGCCAGCGCTGGGATCGGCTCCCCAGGCACGTTAGCGCCCGGGTCCCTATTCGCACCCCCGAGGATATGCAGAATCTGAAGATCCGCAACGGCGACCGGGCCTCCGTGGAGGGCTTCCGGATTATCGGCGCAGCTCCCGTGAACATACCCTTGAACGAAATGTATCTCGCCTTGCAGCAAGGAGTTGCCGATGGGGCCAACTTGCCCTTGGACTACTTCTGGGAGCACAGCATCTACGAAGTCAACAAGTATCTGAACCTCCTCTACCAGAGCTTCGACGTACAAATGCTCTTGGCCAATGCCCGCCGCTTCAAGAGTCTATCGCCCGAGCACCAGCGGGCCTTGCTGGAAGCCGCGGAAGAGGCCGCGGATTACAACAACAAACTCACCTGGGAATCGGAGGCGGAGTACCTCGCGAAACTAGAAGCCGCCGGCATGGAAGTCGTGCGGGTGGATATCGAGCCTTTCTACAACGTCATCCGGGAGCGGGTGGATGAGATCTACGCGATTTACCCATCGACCAAGGGACTAGTAGAGGAGATCGACGCGGTTCAGTAGACCGGGGGCCAGAGGCCCCCGGCCCAAGAAAGGAGGGGAACCATGTCCAAGCAAAAAGACATCCTTACTACTATCCTCGAGAACTTTTGCGTATGGATGATGATCTTGCTGCAGACAGTGGTTTTTCTTGGCGTCGTCTTTCGTTACGCACTGAACAAACCCCTGATTTGGGTCGACGAACTGGCCTCCATCATCATGGTCTACATCACCTTCATCGGCTCGGCCGTAGCGGTAAAGTACAACCAGCATATGCGGATGACTGTTCTTGACATGGTGCTGTCGCCAAAGAACCTTGCCCGCTGGCAAAAGGTCGTTGACCTGTGCAGTCTGGTTTTCCTGGCCTTCTTGGTCTGGGTGGGCTGGCGCATGGTCGGCTTTGTAGGGGGCACGATGACGGACATCCTGCGGCTCCCCGTCAGTTTCGTGTATTTCGCCATTCCCCTGGGACTTGCCTTGATGGTCGTTTACATGTTAGCAGGAACCCTGGTAAAGGAGGATTAACATGGCAGCCCTGCTTATCCTAGGATTGCTCGCCTTGTTGGTGTTGGGGTTTCCCATCGGCATCTCCATGGGGATTATCAGCATCTACTACCTGGTTAGAGAAGGGATCCCCCTGGAGATCGCCATCCAGCAGATGTTTCAGGGAACTAATGTCTTCGTCTTGCTGGCCATTCCTCTGTTCATGATCGCCAGCAGCACCATGAACCATGGGACCATCACCGAACGGCTGATCAACCTGTGCGACTCCTTGCTTGGCCACATCCGCGGGGGACTAGCCCATGTGAACGTACTGGTGAGCATGATCTTTGCCGGCATGTCCGGCTCAGCCCTGGCGGACACCGCGGGGATTGGGGGAATCCTCATTCCGGAGATGATCAAGCAAGGTTATGACAAGGACTTCACCGTGGCTGTGACCGCAACCTCCTCCGTCATTGGCCCCATCATCCCCCCGAGCATCCCCATGGTCCTGACCGCGGCCATGGCGGGCGTGTCGGTGGGCAAGATGTTCCTCGGGGGAGCCCTGCCCGGCTTCCTTTTTACTGCCTTCCAGCTAATCCTGGTTGCCATCATCTCCGCCAAGAGGCAGTATCCCATTAAGAAGCGGGCGCCGCTGGCCAAGATGTGGCAGGACTTCAAACGGGCCATTGTCCCCCTTCTGATGCCCGTCATTCTCTTGGGCGGGATCTTCTCCGGCATCTTCACGCCAACGGAGGCTGCATCGGTGGCCGTGACCTATGCTCTCATACTGGGCCTTGTCATCTACCGGGCCATCTCCTGGGAGGATGTCAGGTCCCTTTGCCTGGAAGTTGCCCTTCATACGGCAGTGATCATGTTCATCGTGGCCATGGCCCAGCTCTATGGGTGGGTGCTGACTAGGGAGCGGCTGCCCCAGTATGTCTTCGGCCTGATGACCCGCATCACCGAAAACCCCCAGCTCCTCTTAGTGATCGTCGTCTTCGGTTTAGTGGTGGTTGGCTGCTTCATGTCCACCACCCCCACGTTGATGCTAACGATTCCCATCTTGATTCCCATTGCCAGGGAGCTGGGCTTCGATCCTTTGCACTTTTTCGTCGTAGTGACCCTGGCGGCCTGTCTAGGCACCATTACCCCGCCGGTGGGGCTGACCCTGTACCTGGCGGCCTCCATCGCCAAGACGCCGGTGGAAAAGAC
>JAAYLV010000053.1 GCA_012521755.1 Bacillota bacterium
ACGAGAAGCCACCTCCATGGATTTTTGTGGCATGAATTCCATTTCGAGGATCGGCTTCTCGTTCCTCTTTCTCAGAGATCTTCCCCAGTCTCCATCCCATCTTTTCCCACAAACATTTTACACAGACGCTGTCGGTGCTGTTGGTCTGTGATATTGTCAGGGTATAGCGGTCTGAGAAAATGTCAGTATGGAGAGCTATATCATGACTCAAAAAGAGAAACAAAGACCCTTATCCCATCTTTTCCGACGGGCCTGTTACATACGTGTAACGGTCTAGCAGGCGGAAGAAGAATGGTGAAATGCACATGCCTGGTCACAGCAAGCCAGTGCAAAGATTTTCCAGGGCATCGTTCCCACGACCTTTGTGTGGTAGAATCCAGAGAGAGGAGTGCTGCTGCCATAAGGAGGCGCGATCATGACTAATTGGATGAAGTTGATAGGGGCCATAACCATTATTCTCGCATCCTTTGCCGGTGTGCGCGGCCATGTTGCCGAGGAGTCCAGTCCCCTGCAGGTTATGACGAAGTCCGTCACGGAAGATCTTGAGGCCATCAGGATTGACCTATGGATTCCCGTCATCGAAGGAATGGCCGACAGGGCATTGCAGGAGAGTATTAATCGGCAGCTCGAGGAGAGGATCATGTCCTTTGCCGCCGAGCTTGCTGCGGAGGCAAAGGGAGCCGCTGACGAAGCGAAAGAAGCTGACTTGCTCCATCGCCAGTATCAGGCATACACCCGTTTTGACGTCTACGGCAATCAGGAGACCATCCTGAGCGTAGCAGTCACCTTCTACCAATACACAGGAGGAGCCCACGGTCTTTCTTTCATCGAGACCGTCAACGTCGATCTGGGGGCGGGCAGGCTGCTTACCCTAACCGACGTTCTCCCCGACGCAAGGCATCGAGAAATCCTCTTAGAGGCGATCCGAGAGGAGATCGCAGCCGCTAAGGATTACTACTTTCCGGAGAGCTTGAACCTGACCGTCCTTCCTGATGAAGGGAATTTCTATATCGAAGGGGACATGCTCGTCGTCTACTATGACCTTTATGAGATTGCCCCCTATGCGACGGGGATGCCAACGTTTAAGATACCTTTATCCCTCTTTAACTAGGCCACTTGCCGACTTGCCTGCAGGAGGCCGGCGGCAACTTGTTCCAGTTCTTCTTTGATCAGCAGGCGGGACTTCCACTTTTCTGGCAGGGAGGACCAGCCCCAGTAGGTGCCGGCAAGTCCCCCGCAGACTGCGGCGACGGTGTCGGCATCGTCCCCTAGATTGACGGCGCTTTCGATGGCCGCGATGATATCTTCGCCGTTGAGAAAACACCAGAGGGCAGCCTCGAGGGTATCAACCACATAACCCGTCGGCCGCAGGTCTTGGACGGCAAGGGATGGCACGGAATCTAAACGCCGAGCGAGCTCTTCTTGTTGGATGAGGCTCCTGGCCTTCTTGAAGGCGGACCATGGGGCCTCACCGAAGAGAAGCCAGGCAGCCAAGGCATTGTAGAAGTGGCAGGCCTCCGCCGCTAACGGATCGGGATGGGTAAGGAAGGCTACTTCCCGGGAGAACTTGCCGAGCAGGTCGGGCCACTGGTAGTAGGCAAAGCTGATGGGCAGGGTGCGCATCAAACAGCCGTTTCCGGCCACCTTTCCCCCATGCCTCTCCCACGTGATGGCCCGGGCCCTCTCCCAATCGCCTGTTTCGGTATAAGCACTGAGGGCCGTTCTTATGGTGGACCCCACATCTTTCGGATCGGTTCGATACCAGGCTATGAATTGACGACCGATTTCCTCAACGGGATCCTGGGGATTAGCGATGATGCCCCTGGCGACACACAAGGTCATCTCCGTATCATCGGTCACTTCCCCCGGCTTTAGCCCCAGCCAGCCTCCGCCAACCATCTCCCGCTTCGACCCATGGCGGGAAAGGATCTCTTCCCTGCTCATAAACTCGAAAGTCGCCCCTAAAGCATCGCCTACGGCTAGGCCGAAAAGACCACCTCGCACCTTATCCAACATCCTAGTCACCTCCCGCCAGCACCTACGCCCTCCTCATTTGGTTTTCCTTCCTTTGTCGGCGGGAGATTTCCCCTCAGCGCTGAGATGTCTCGTCAGGTCCCGACAAGGCTCCTCGGTAAGCTGCCTGACAACGTAGTTCTTGCCTTTGCGGACAGCTCGCTTGCGTGTCACAGCATCAACCCTCCTACGGCAGGACAATGGACTATATCCATTGTAGTATGTAGTTGTTGTTCTCTTCTTATTCACTAGCCCAAATCTTAAGTAAAGGGGTGTCAGTGGATGTCTGTCCTGCCCGAAGTCCAGGGGGATTACGGACGAATGTACAACTTTATCAATGGTCAATGGGTGACATCCGATGCGGCCCGGGAGTTGGATGTGGCCAATCCGTCCACCGGCGGAAAAATCGGGACCGTACCCTTGTCCACTAAGGAAGAGGTGGACAGAGCGGTCGAGGCGGCTCAAAATGCCTTTTGGCAATGGCGTACAACCCCTCCCATCGATCGGGCCCGCAAGCTCATGACCCTCCGGGAGTTGTTTGAGGAGAACCGGGAGGAGTTGGCTAGGATCATCGTCCAGGAACATGGCAAGACCATCGGTGATGCGAGGGGTGAAGTGCGCAGGGCCATCGAGGCCGTAGAAGTGGCAACGGGCATCCCATCGTTGATGATGGGCTACAACTTGGAGGATGTGGCAGCCGGCATCGACGAATACTGTCTGCGACAGCCCCTTGGAGTCTTTGCCGTCATCGCACCCTACAACTTCCCCTTGATGGTGCCCTTTTGGTTCCTGCCCTTTGCCGTCGGCTGCGGCAATACCGTTGTGATCAAGCCTTCGGAGCAAGTACCCATCAGCATGCAGCGGGTCATGTCCCTAGTTGAAGCTGCTGGCTTTCCGCCAGGTGTAATTAACTTGGTCAATGGGGACAAAGAGGCCGTTGACGCGCTATTGGACAACCCCAAAGTGGTCGGCATCTCCTTCGTCGGTTCCACACCGGTGGCCCGATACATCTACCGCCGCGCCAGTGAAGGGGGCAAGCGCGTCCAATGCCAGGGCGGGGCTAAGAACTTCATCGTGGTCATGCCTGATGCCGATTTGGAGCAAACAGTCCCCAACTTGCTCAGCTCCTTTTTCGGCTCCGCCGGGCAAAGGTGTCTGGCAGGCTCGGTCCTCTTGGCCGTCGGCGATGTGTATGAACCGTTGAGGGAGGCATTCACCGCCGCGGCGGCCGAGCTGAAAGTCGGTTACGGCCTCGATGAATCGGTGGACATGGGGCCGGTAATCTCCAAGGGCCATCGCGAACGGGTCCTGAGCTACATCGAAAAGGGGATTGCTGAAGGTGCGAAGTTGATTCTGGACGGACGGCAGGTTGAGGTGCCCGATTATCCGGAAGGATACTATGTAGGGCCCACCATCTTCGATGGGGGAGCGCCCGCAATGACCATCGCCCGGGAGGAAATCTTCGGGCCGGTAGGCGCGATCATCCCTGTTGGGAGCCTCGAAGAAGCGATTAAGATCATCGATGAGTGCCCCTTTGGCAATGCGGCATCCATTTTCACCAGGAGCGGCAAGGCGGCCCGCACTTTCCAGTACACGGTGCGGTGCGGCAATATCGGGATCAATATTGGTGTTGCCGCCCCGATGGCCTTCTTCCCCTTCAGCGGGATGAAAGACTCCTTCTTCGGTGATCTCCACGCCCAAGGGAGGGATGCCTTCAATTTCTTCACGGAACGAAAAGTCGTCATCACCCGCTGGTTCTAGATTTATGGGGACCGCAAGGTCCCCATCAACATCACAACGGGTAATAACCGTATTTCTCCCGGGCATCCCGCATCGCCAACAGATTCTCCGGTTTGCAGTAAGAAGTCAGGCCGTTGGAGCTAGCCAAAAGGTAGCCGCCGCCGGGGCCGAGCTGCCCTATCCGCTCTCGGACCTCCGCCTCCACTTCCGCCGGGGTGCCCCGGGTCAAGGTATAATGCAAGTCGATATTGCCCAGGAAGGCAATCCGGTCCCCATACTCTTCCTTGTACCTCACCACATCGTTGACGGGCGGCTCGAGGTGGCCAATTCCCGCCATCCCCAAGGTGAGCATATCATCGAGAAGGGGACCAACGTTGCCGTCGCTGTGCCATATCCAGGGGATCTGCAAACGGTCAACTACCCGTTTCATCCTAGGAAGGAAAAACTCCCTGACTACCGCTGGGGAGAAGATAGGGCCAGACTTGTCGGCCAGATCTTCGGCGATGACGGCAAAATCGAATCCCAACCGGGCTAGATTGCCCGCCACCTCCGCATACCAATCGGCGAAGATGTCGAGGACCTCCTCCACAAAACTAGGATCGTCATAGAGGGCATAGGAGAAAACATCCATCCCCATGCTCAGATAGGTGTTAGCCGGGCCGCTGCGCAAGTTGGCCATAGCCGCTAGCTGACCGCCGTACTTGTCCAAGTACTCGCGGGCGGGTCGATAAAACTCCTCCTTGGTGGGATCGGGGAGGCGGATTTGGTCCAAGTCCGCTCTGGATCTGATTAGCCCCCGCCCCACATAATCAATCCCGTCGATCACTCGAATCTCGGCAAAATCCGGGGCCTTGAAGTTGTAGTTCAGATTGTCCAGGGGCAACACTTCATAAACAGCTGGATTGATCCGCACCTGCCGGGGGACATCGACTAGGTGTCCCACCAGCTTTTCCACCATCTCATCATGGACATACGTTTCGATCCACGGCACCTTGTCCGGCTCCTGTCGATTTAAAGCAGCGAGCACCCGTTCCCTTCCCGTCATACCTGTCTGACCCCCTTTGATGATGCCTGCTTCCTCCTTTCGTTATTGGGGGGTCAATTCCTCCAGTCTCGCCTGCAGTTCCCGCCTTTGCGGGGCCAGTTCCGGTTTGCCCAGGAGGGCAAACATGTTTTTCTTGTAGGCTTCCACCCCAGGCTGATCGAAGGGGTTCACTCCAAGGAGATAGCCGCTTAGCCCGCAGGCTTTTTGGAAGAAGTAAAACAGCTCGCCGCAATGATAAGGGGATAGTTGCGGGACCTTAAGGACCAGGTTAGGGACGCCTCCATCGGTATGGGCCAGCAAAGTGCCCAAGAGGGCCTGGCGATTGACGTAGTCCATCGTCTTCCCCGCAAGATAGCCCAGTCCGTCCCGATCGGAATTGTCTTCGGGGATCTGCATCTTACGGCGGGGCTGCTCAATGTCGATCACTGTTTCAAAGAGAATTCGCCGACCTTCTTGAACGTACTGGCCAAGGGAGTGGAGATCCGTTGTGTACAGACAAGAGGCGGGGAAAATGCCTTTGCCTTCCTTCCCCTCGCTCTCCCCAAACAACTGTTTCCACCATTCGGCGAAGTATTGGAGGGAAGGCTCATAGCTGACGAGGAGCTCAACCATCTTGCCCTTTTGGTAGAGAAGATAGCGCAGGACCGCGTAACGATAACTATCGTTCCTCGCCAAGTCGGGCGATCCGAGGCGGCTATGGGCATCGGCAGCTCCCTTGATGATTTCTTCGACATCCAGCCCGGCAACAGCCATGGGCAAGAGGCCAACAGGGGTGAGGACCGAATATCTTCCCCCCACATCGTCGGGGATGACGAAGCTGGCATAACCCTCTTCATCGGCCAGTTTCTTGAGCGCCCCCTTTTCCCCATCGGTGGTGACAAAGATCCGCTCTTTGGCCTTCTTTTTCCCGTAGCGCCGCTCCATGTAATCCCTAAGGATGCGGAAGGCAATGGCCGGTTCTGTCGTGGTTCCCGACTTGGAGATGACGTTGATGGATATTTCCCGATCATCCAGGAGATCCAACAGATCGGCCATGTAGGTGGAGCTGGCGTTGTGGCCGGCAAAATAGACAGCCGGTCCTGAGGGGCGAACTTCCCGGAAGGAATGGCTGAGCATTTGGATTCCCGCCCGCGCGCCCAGATAGGAGCCGCCAATGCCGATGATGATGAAGGCCTGGGAATGGGAGCGGATTTGTTCCGCCGCTCTGATCACCTCATCGAGCTGCTGACGATCCCTCCTGAGGGGAAGTTCCACCCATCCCAGCCCTTCCTCCCCTCTAGCATGAAGGCGTTTGTGGGCCAGCAGGACAGCTTCTTCTTGACGCAGGATTTCCTCCTCCGCAACAAATCCCAAGACGCACTTATCCTCCAGTTTAACGCGACCCATGTTCCAGTGCCGCACCTCCTCCTTCTAGTCTAGCCCAAGCCGTGCTTTCCATGTATTTCTTGCGGTGATTCCTGCCAATCGGGTAATCATCGGCACCCGGCAACATATAGTTTGAAGTGTGTACCAGTAAGGCTGGGTGGTGGCGAAATGGCGCGCCGGGCCGTAATCATCCTGATCCTTTCCCGCCGTCAGTGTTACTTAGGCCTCCTCCTGCTGCTGACCATCATCATGTTAGCGACAGGCTCCTTGGCCCTCATACCTGTCATGGGCACCAATCCCTTGGCAGGCAAGGTGATTGCCGTCGATCCGGGCCACGGAGGCATCGACGGGGGAAGCTCCCATGGCAATCTGCGGGAGAAGGACATCACCCTTTACCTCAGCCAAGTCCTCGCAAAGGAACTCCAGTCCCAGGGAGCAACGGTAGTTTTGACTCGGGACAGGGATACGGACCTGTTTGATGGGATTAGTGTGGAAAGGGAGATCGCCATCAGCAAGGAAGAATACTTGCAGGATCGGCAGGCAGGACGCAAGACCCACCCCCTCGATCGGGCTGTGGCCCAAGGCACCAGGGTCCCTCCCCCCTATCGGCTCGGCCTGCGGACTCGATTGATCATTACCGCACAACACCAGGCCGAGGTCCTCCTGAGCATCCATACGAACAAGTATCGTTCATCATCGGCCAGGGGGTCGGCCACCCTCTATCAAACCCACTCACCGGCAAGCAAGCGGCTGGCCCAGGCCATCCAGGCCCACCTAGGCGCCTTGATTCCGGGCCGGGCCCAGCCCGACGTGATCCCTGATGATTTCTTTCTCCTCAGACGAAGTCCCATTCCCACGGTCATCATCGAGGTGGGCTTCATCTCCAACACTAGGGACCGGGAGTTCATGCTGTCCCCAAAGGGGGCCGAGGCCATTGCTAAGGCCATCACCAAAGGTCTCAAAGATTACTTTGGCAATGGCCTGCGGCAAAGACTCTCCGGGCTTTTTAGCTCCATTCCCAACCTATTCGGGCCCCAACTACTTTAATCCTGGGGACCAGGCGGCCCCAGGGTTTCCTACATGCCGACAATAGGTCGCAGCTGTTCGATCTCTTCCATGCTCTCGACCATGATGTACAGGTACAGTCCTCGGGGAGACAAAGAGTCCATGAGGAGTCGCAGTTCATCCGGAGTGAAGGAGCCCCGAATCAACAAAGGCCGCTTTGCCCGCTGGATGGCCTGGAAGTAGGGCACCATCTTGGCAATGGGCGGCCCGGACACATCGTTGTTGACCTGGAAGCAGCGCAGCTCCTCAATCTCCAGGAAGCAGTCGAGAATATGCATGGAGGTGGAGTGGAGGTGGATGAAGTTGTGGGAATACTGGCTGGCCAGCCACCTGTCGACCGGCTGCAGGAAGCGGCGGTAGAGTTCCGGAGAGAATAGTCCCGACGCGTCTTCCTGCATCCTGATGGTTGGTCCGGGAGTCCACAGTTGATACTGGGCATCGAAATATCCGCCATGGTATGTTGGTATGTGCCGGCGCTGCTCCTCTAGGACCTCGACGAAAATCCTCGCCGTTTTCCAAAGGAGGTCGCTGGATTTCTCTGGTTCGTCGTACATATCAAAGATGTTCCTATTCCGACCCCGCACTACTCCCGCCAGGTCCGACGGCCCAACCAGGGTGCCGTGGCTGACCGGATAGCGCCCCGCTGAGCTTTCCACAAGGACCTTGGTGAACTCGATGTACTTCTTGAACCAAGGGTTCTCCTTGTCCAGCTCCAACTCTTCTATTTCATCCCATTCTAAGTCCATGTCCTCGCCGAGGATGCTTTCTGGAAGAATCCGCAAGGGACTGCCCAACATGGCACAAAGCCAGGGGACGGCCTGGGATGGGGATGCCCCTCGAAAGATGTCATCATCGATCTGCTCGCCTTCCCGAAGGAGTCTTTCTTGGTCTTCAACAAAAGCCTCTGGTTCGATCATTTCTGGAGTTAGGTAATCATACTCTTGCCACTTGGCGCTAGCCTCGAACTCCATCAGTGGAAACCAACTCTTCAAAGAGAAGCCCACCAATGGCCGCTTTACATCAGCCAATTCCCAGAATGCGCGATAGCCCTCAACTTTCTCCGGATTGTTGCCGAAAGGTACCGTCGCCAAAGACCTAACCTCCTTCAAGTCGGTAAGACAGTATTGGCTCTACATTACACAGACAGAAAGGAAATTCCTGCCTGAATTTGGCCCAAGCTCGGCTCGCCTAGGATCAATGCTCAATTTTCTGCCAACGAAACTGGCGGAAAGAGAAAGCCCAACCGTCTATCAGTTGGGCTTTTCCGGCTACCTGGGATAAGGCTTCAAGAGAACGGACACTTTACGCAGCACTTCGCGGGCTATCCGTTCGATTGACTGAAGGGGCAAATCGGTAACGCTCCCATCTTTGGCAATGATGCTCACCTGGGAGGAGTCGGCATCTTCGCCGTAGGGGCCCTCCAGCTGACGGGCGACAATCAGGTCCAAGCCTTTGCGCGATAGCTTGAGGGCAGCCGCATCCTTGAAGTTGCTGGACTCGGTGGCAAAACCCACCTTGACCACCGGCTCCTTAACTTCCATGAGGATGTCGGGGTTCCTAACCAAGGCTAGGCTGGCCTTTTCCCCCTCCCGGATCTTGTCCGTCTCAACCCGCGCCGGTCGATAATCGGCCACGTCGGCGGCCATGATCAGCACTCCTGCCCCCTCGAGTGCCTTGCGCACGGCCGCGAGCATCTCTTGGGCGGTATTCACCTCAACCTGCTTTACACCCACCGGCGGCATCAGGTTCGTAGGAGTATGGATCAGAGTCACATCAGCCCCTTGATCTCTAGCTTCCCGGGCGAGGGCAAAGCCCATCTTCCCAGCAGCATAACTGCCGAGGAAGTGGACCCGATCGACGGGCTCCCGGGTGCCGCCGGCCGTCACGACTATCTTTACCCGGGAAAGCTCACCGTTGCGGCCAAGGACCTGGCGCAGGGTATCCACAATTGTCTCGTTAGCCGCCAGGCGACCTCTGCCCCGATAGCCGCCCATTAAGTAGCCCCACTCGGGAGGAACCTCAACTACGCCTCTCCTGCGCAGACGGCCCAGGTTCTCTTGGGTTTGAGGATTCTCATACATGGCTGAGGTCATCGCCGGGGCGATCACCAGCGGCGCCCTGGTGGCCAAGATGAGAACGCTGAGGAAATCATCGGCCAGTCCCCCGGCCAGTTTCGCCACAAAGTTGGCCGTCGCCGGCGCTACCACAACGATGTCCGCTTCCCTCGCCAGTTGCATCTGTTCCAGTGTTATTCCAGGGTCATTGGTGAACATGTCCGTGTAGACCTGCCGACCAGTGATGCTTTGGAACGTCAAGGGTTGAATGAATCGCTGCGCACATTCCGTCATCACCACATCGACACAGGCCCCCGCACGCATCAGTTGACTGGCCAGATCCACCGCCTTGTATGCGGAGATGCTGCCGGTAACCCCCAGAATGACCCTCTTATTACGCAAGTTCACAACCCACCCCCTCCCTCCTGACGAACGACTTCTCTCGTCTGATCGAATCACAGCTGCACTGCCATTGTCAACAACTTCGCGTCTTCGGGAAGCCGATTTGTCTCCTGCTGCCCGGCCCGGGCTACCAGTTGACTTGGGATAATTGCCCCTTTAGTCCGGCAACCATCATTGCCAGTTCCGTGCCCAAGGCGATGAACTGGAAGCCTTCCTCTATCCTCCTGTTGGCACTCTGGGCATCGCCCACGTGGATCCCGGGGGCAACCCCGTACTTGATGGCCGTCTGGCGAACATGTTCGATCGCTTCGTTCACCCGAGGCTCATCCTTGGCCTTCGCCGGATTGATGCCCATGGAAGCCATCAAGTCCCAAGGCCCTATGAAACAAGCGTCGATCCCAGGGACACTGAGGATTTCCTCCGCGTTTTCCACCGCATCGATATGCTCAGCCTGTACAACCACCAAGATCTCCTCATTGGCCCGTTCGATGTAGGTCTCTTGATCCGCATCGAAACTGATGAGGTAGCGGCCGCTGCCCACACTGCGGGCGCCCCTTGTCGGGTACATGGCGGCTTCCACAACAGCTTCCGCTTGCGCCCGGTTGTTGACCATCGGAACGATGATCCCCCAGGCCCCTGCATCTAAGGCCCGTTTGATGTTCTCCCCTGTATTCCAGGGAAGGCGAACCATGGGGGCCACCGGAGCTGGCACCATGGCCATGAAAACGTGAGCCAGGTTCTCGATGCACACGGGGCTGTGTTCCATGTCCACCGCAATCCAATCGAAACCAAGGCGGGCAACCTGTTCAGCGATCAGGGGTTCGGGGACAAGGAGCCATGCTCCAATGCTTGGTTTGCCGGCTTTGAGACGCCTTTTGACATGATTGACTCGCACCCTTGACTCCTCCTTAACGAAGCGTCCCCATCAAGACGCATAGTTCTACTCTTAGTTTAGACGCCAACCCTTCTTTCCCTGCACAACTTCGAGTGCTTCATCACAAAGAAGGGTCTTGCCCCAACTGAGGACAATCCCCGCTGCCCGGGAGGCTTGGCAATGAGATTCTCAAGACCAAGATACAACTGAACCAGCAGGGAGAACCTTCGCCCGTTTGACAGGAATTGTGCTAAATCTGGTGAAATCCTGTCCTATAACATCCTGGGGGGTCGACATCGTGCTGCGAGTAGCAATCATTGGCGGGGGACGCGGCGGGTACGTCATTCTCAAGACCCTGCTGCAGGTTCCCGATGTAGAAATTGTTGGCGTTGCCGATATCAATCCGCAGGCTCCTGCCCTGAGTCTGGCGCGAAGCAACAGGATTCGAGCAACCACCAACATGGAGGAATTGCTGCAAGTTCCGGGCAAACAGATCGTGATCGAAGCCACCGGGGTTGAAGCTGTGCGGCAAAGCATTCATGAGCTGGCAGGTCCTGAGACCACCGTTGTCGATTCCGATGCTGCTTTGCTCATGATGTCCATCGTCAGATCGAAAGAAAGGGTCATCAACACCTTAGAAGAACAGGTGGGCAACCTAGCTGATGTTACCAGTCAGCTGGTGGCAACTAGCCAGGAATCCGCGGCCAGCCGCGAGGATAACCTGAATCGACTCCTGGAAGCCGCCAGCAACCTTCAGGAATTAGCTTTAGCCAGCCGGACCCGCCTGGAAGAGACCGGGGAAATCCTTGATTTCATCGGCAACATTGCCGATCAGACAAAGCTCTTGGGACTGAATGCGGCCATCGAAGCCGCCCGGGCCGGCGAGCATGGCCGCGGTTTTTCCGTGGTCGCCGACAGCATCCGCAGCCTTGCCGAAGAGTCCATCGGCTCCGCCAGGCGGATCGCCAGGATCCTGCGGGATATCGAGACTGCCTTTGAGCAATCCTTGGAGCAATCGAAGGAAGTCCTCAATCACACCAACATGGTCACAACCAGCCAGAAAAACGCCGACATCAAGATGCAGGAGCTAATCGGGCAGCTTGAACAAATGGGCCGTGTGCTTGAGGACTTGATCAAGACAGACCAATGAGGTGAAAGCCGGGCACAAGCCCGGCTTCAAGACCAACACTGTCAAGGCCGCGGCTGGTACTTCAAGAGCCTGGTAGCGTTCAGGATTACCAACAAGACGCTCAGTTCATGGATGAGCATCCCCGAACCGAGGATGACGCGCCCACCGAGGACGCCGGCCAACAACAGGAAGACAACGGCGACGGCAAAAATCAGGTTCTGCCTGATGTTCTTCAAGACGGCCCGGCTGAGCCCGATAATGTAGACGAGTCCGAAGAGCCGATCGTCCATCAAGGCCACATCGGCCGTTTCGATGGCCACGTCGGTGCCGATGGCCCCCATGGCGATGCCCACATCGGCCTGGGCCATTGCCGGCGCATCATTAACCCCATCACCCACCATGGCCACTCGCCGCCCTTGGGCTTGCAGCCGGGCGATGGCCTTGGCCTTATGTTCCGGCAGGACCCCCGCTTGGAAGGAATCGATGCCCACAGCCTCCGCCACCGCCCGGGCTGTCCCCGGGTTGTCGCCGGTGAGCATGATCGTCTCCTTCACACCAGCCTTTTTCAAGGAGCGAACCAGCTCCTTAGCTTCTTGGCGGATGGTGTCCGCGAGGGAAATGGCGCCGATGATCCGGCCGGCCTGGGCGAGGAGGATGACGGTTCTGCCCATGGCAGCTTGGTCCTTGAGATGCAGCCGGATCTCCTCCGGGATGGCAACCCCTTCTCGCTCCAGGAGTTTCTCGTTGCCCAGGAGCAGAGGTTGACCATCCAGCACGCCCTTGACACCATGGCCCGTCAGGACAGTAAAGTCATCAACAGGTGGATACTCCAATCCTTCCTCATCGGCCTGGGACGTAATCGCCCGGGCCAAGGGATGCTCCGAGTAGCGCTCCAGGGCCGCAGCCAAGGTTAGGACAGCATCCCGCCCAGCGCCAAAGCCCTTCACTTCGACTACCCGCGGTTCCCCTTCCGTCAGGGTGCCAGTTTTGTCGAGGACCACCACATCGATGGAGCCAAGCATCTCCAGGTACTCTCCGCCCTTGACCAAGACTCCCTTGCGGGCAGCATTGCCGATCCCGGCGACGATGGAGATAGGCGTTGCGATTACCAAGGCTCCGGGGCAGGCAATGACCAGCAAGGTTAGGGCAAGGAGAACATTCCGGGTAATGGCGTAGACGAGCACCGCTAGCACCATGATGGCCGGGGTGTAGTAGCGCGCAAATCTTTCCACAAACCGCTGCACCGGAGCCGTCCTCTCCTGGGCTTCTTCCACCATGTGGATGATGCGGCTAAAAGTGGTGTCATCCCCGACCTTGTCCGCAATTAGCTCTAGATAGCCAGTCTGGATGATGGTTCCACTGTAGACGTTGTCGCCCAGTCCCTTTTCCACAGGCATGGACTCGCCCGTGATGGGAGCCTGGTTGACGAAAGCTTCGCCTTTGACGACGTGGCCGTCCACGGGAATCTTCTCCCCCGGCCGCACCAGCACCATCTCACCCTTTTGCACCTCTTCGGCCAAGACCTGAAGCTCCACACCATCCCGGATCACAGTGGCCTGCCTGGGCGCCAGTTCCAACAGCTCCCGCAGGGCCTGCCGACTCTTGTCCATCGTTCGTCCTTCCAAGTAGGAGCCAAAGGCGAACAGGAAAGTGACAACGGCAGCTTCCCAGTATTCGCCGATCAGGATAGCCCCGATGGCCGCGGTGGTGACCAAGGCCTCGATCCCAAGCACTCGGTAGCGCAAGGCAAAGAAGGCTTGGCGGGCAATCCTGTGACCGGCCAGTACAGCGGCTAGAATCATTCCCCCATTGGTCCACGGGGGCGGAAGGAATTGCCCCCGGGCCCCCAGCCAGCTGATCACAATTAGGGCGCCGGCGGCCACCGTCGCTGCCGACCGACTACGCCAGAGAGAGGCGATCAGTCCTCCCTCCCTTCTTTGTTCCAAAGCATAGACCCCCATGTCCTCCTCCTACATTCCGATTACTTTGTAGCCCAGCTTAGCGATGACCTGGGTGATCCGGTCCAAATCGATGAGCTCCGGATCGTACTCAACGGTCGCCGTCGCCGTCGCATAAGCTACCCGAGCACTGTGCACGCCCTTTTCCCTCTCCAAGACCTGCCCAATTTTCTGAGCGCAGGTGGGGCAGGCCAGTTCCTCTAAACGCAAACGTACAGTTTTCATTAGTGAATCCTCCCTTGCATGATTTCCAAGCCTAGCATAACCCCCAGGGGGAAATTTTTTTATGATCTAGATCAAATTTTAATTGGGTTTAGCAAAAAACTTGGGAAAGGCGGATTACGCGAACTGGCGCGCCTCGAGGGCTGCCGGGTCCTTGAGGACGATCTTTTTCTGCCCGATGATGGCAATCAAGCCATCTTCCTCGAGGCTGCTCAGTCGCCGGCTCAGAGTCTCTTGGGTGGTTCCGATGAGGTGGGCTAGTTCTTCCCGGGAGGCCACGAGGTCAATGGTAATGCTGCCCTGGGGATCCTTCCGGCCCGACTTAGCAGCAAGCTGCAGGAGGAGGGAGATAACCCGCTGCTCGCTGTTTTTAATCCCCAGATCTTCGATCAACTGCTCGGTCTCCCGCAGCCGGTGGCTCAAGGCCCTGACGACTTTCAAGGCGGTTTCCGGGTTCTCCCGCAAGATATTCTCCACATGATCCTTGTGAATGGTGCAGATGGACGCTTCCGCCAAAGCCTCTGCGTTGAAGGGCATAGGTTCTTCACTGAACAGGGAAAGCTCGCCGAAGAAATCCCCTGGTCCGAGGAACCGTAGGATCTGCTCCTTCCCTTGGGGCGAGATGCGGTTGATCTTGACCCTTCCAGCCCGGACGATGTGCAGGCTGCCCCCCGCGTCCCCTTGGGCGACGATGAGGGCTCCTTTTGGATAAGTCCGGGAGACGATGACTTCATGGAGCCGGGCCAGCTCCGCCGGACCCAGATCCGCAAAGATCGGGACATTAGCGGCGCAGATATGTTCCGAACAGGTATGATCCACTTCCTCACCCCCAGGATTTGCTGGCCTT
The DNA here is from genome assembly GCA_012521755.1 of Bacillota bacterium. Lineage (GTDB taxonomy): Bacteria > Bacillota > Limnochordia > JAAZLZ01 > JAAZLZ01 > JAAZLZ01. The sequence goes on from JAAYLV010000053.1 coordinate 14,715, forward strand.
AGATTACCACGGGGCCCAAGGAGTGTCAACGACTCCGCCCCTCTGCCCCCCGGAGGGCCTCTCCGTATGTCCCGAGGCGACACGACAAAGGTGCACGAGGGGCCTTTAGCAAACTGGCCTGGGCTTCTAGAGCTTTCCCCTGACCAGCCGCCAGATCCAAGTCAAAGGAATTTTCCGATAAGTGCTGAAGTTTGATGGGCAAAAGCGTCTAGTTTTCTTATCGGACACTTTGGCCAACAGGAGAATATGACTTGCGATTCGGGGGTTTCGGCGATGATAAAGAAACTAGTTTGCCCGCGATGTGGATCCACTAAAGGGAGGGAGATCAGAGCCGGTCTGGGAGCCTGCGAGGGAGTGGAACCGCTGTCAAGGGAGGCGGCGCCGCTCTATGGGTGTCTGGAATGCCACTATGAATGGGGAAGGAAGGAAAGCCTTATCCCGCTTATAACAAGCATCATAGCAAGCGTGGGAGGATACTTTGGGACAAGCTACTGCTTTGAAGCCGATCGTGCAAGGGGCGAAGGGTCTTACACTGCGTTCAGAGAACGATACGAGGGGCCATACAAAACCAAACACATTCCCATTCCCCGGGCCCGGTGGGAGGAGCTCCTTTCGATCTTACAGCGTTGCGACTTCGAGTATTGGGCCGATGAATACGTGGCGCCCGGCGTTTGCGACGGCACCTCATGGAGCGTAGAAGTGGGATTAAGCACGGGGGAAAGGATAGTCAAAGGCGGGTCCAACGAGTTCCCTGGGAAATGGGACGAGTTCTGCGAAGCCATTGCCACCTTCGTCGGGGATGAGTTTTCATAGAAGCTCTGCCCGCCCGCAAACGGAAAGAGGGCCTGTGACAAGTCACAGGCCCAAGAAGCTTCCCGGCAACGACCTACTCTCCCACCCCGTCACCAGGGCAGTACCATGGGCGCTGGAGGGCTTAACTGCTGTGTTCGGAATGGGAACAGGTGTGACCCCTCCGCTATC
>JAAYLV010000054.1 GCA_012521755.1 Bacillota bacterium
ACAGTTCTGTATGGAGCCTTAGAAGGGCTCTCAGGGACATAAGCACGACCGTCACCATCTAGTTATGCCGGCAAGGGCAGAGGGGTCCTCTGGTCACTCCTATCCTACAGTATCTTGACGCGAACCCGGCTGACTAGAACTTTTGCCCAAGACAGGCTAGATGTGTTATAATCTCGTTGGCAGTACTTACGGAGAGGTGATGTTCCTTGGCCAAGACTTACAAACACGTGATTACATTGAGCGGTCGCAGCCTTCAGCCCGCTCCGGGGCAAGGATGCGGCGAGTGCCGGACTTCCTGCCAGTCGGCCTGCAAGACTTCCTGCACCGTCGGCAATCTGACCTGCATGAATGACGACGATCAGCGGTGAGTTCCTTGACAGGTGCTAAGCTCCATCTTTATGAAATGAACGGCGCCAAGATCGCGGTGGATGCCGCCGGAGGTGCCGTTCACCTGTTAGATGACGTATCTTGGGCCATCCTCCAAAAGGGTCTGATGGAGAGCAGGGCGGAAGCGGTTGCTGCTTTGCCGGGCTTTCCCCGCCATTTGGTCCAAGAGGCTTGGGATGAGCTGGATCAACTCAAAGATGGGGGCCTCTTGTTCGGCGATGAGCCTTGGCGGTCCTGGACGCCCCCGGAGGAAGTCCCGGTTAAAGCTTTGTGCCTCAATGTGGCCCAAAGCTGCAACATGGCCTGCAAGTATTGTTTCGCTTCGCCCTATACCCGGGCCCAGGACTTGATGAGCCTCGAGGTGGCGTTGATGGCCGTCGATTGGCTAGTCGCCCACTCCGGCAGCCGTCGACACTTGGAGATCGACTTTTTTGGCGGCGAGCCCCTGCTCAACTGGAAGATCATCCCGCCGGTCGTGGAGCATGCCCGGGGGTACAAAGACAAGGTATTCTCCTTCACTTTGACCACCAACGGACTGCTGCTTACGGAAGACAAGATTGATTTCCTGAACAGGGAGAATATCCAGGTGGTCATGAGCCTCGATGGCCGGCCCCATATCCATGATGCCATGCGGCCGCCGGCGGGAGGGAGCTACTCCACGTACCACAGGGTCGTTCCCCGCTTCATCCAACTGGCAGACTCCCGGGACCACCGGAACTACTACATCCGGGGCACCTACACCAATGCCAACCTGGACTTCACCGAAGATGTCCGGCATCTAGTTGAGCTTGGCTTCCGGGAGATTTCCTTGGAGCCTGTTGTCGCCCTCGATGGACCATTTGCCTTGGGCGATGAGCATGTGCCAATGATTCTGCAGGAGTATGAGCGGCTCGCGGAGTTCTATCTGGCCAGTAGGCGGGAGGGTGTGCCCTTCAACTTTTTCCATTTTCAGGTGGATCTTTTCAGCGGTCCTTGCCTGGCCAAGAGACTGACCGGATGCGGGGCAGGTTATGAGTATCTGGCCGTCACTCCCAAAGGGGAGATCTATCCGTGTCATCAGTTCATTGGGCGTGAAGGCTTCCTTATGGGCCATGTGGAGGAGGGCGGGGTCGACCCGTCTATCACCCGGCTTTTCCGGGAGGCTCACCTGTTCAACAAGGAGGGCTGTCCCGACTGCTGGGCCCGCTATTTCTGCGGCGGCGGGTGTCATGCCAATGCCCATCTGTTCAACGGCGACATCCACAAGCCCCATGGGGGAAGCTGCCTCCTGCACAAAAAGCGCCTTGAATGCAGTTTCTACATTCAAAGTCAGCTATGGGAGGCGTCCCAGGCATAGTGCCGGTTCGGTGAGTGTACTAACGGAGGATAATCAACAAGGCTCCTGGAGCTAGCTCCAGGAGCCTTGTGGTCTTAGTAATCCATATCCGGCATCGGAGGTGCAGCCTTTTCCTTCTTCGGGATTTCGGAAATCAAAGCCTCGGTGGTCAGCACCATGCCGGCGATGCTGGCTGCGTTCTGGAGGGCCGTCCTGGTCACCTTGACCGGGTCGACGACGCCGGCCTTGACCATGTCCTCGAACTCCTCGGTCATGGCGTTGAACCCGACGCCCCGCTCGGCCTCCCGCACCCGCTCCACGATGACGGAGCCTTCCAGCCCTGCGTTGCTGGCGATTTGCCGCAGCGGCTCATCAAGGGCGCGCCGGACGATATTGACGCCCACCAGTATGTCGCCCTCGGCCTCGACCTTGTCCAGGACCGATGCTACTTGGACCAGGGATGAACCGCCGCCGGGGATGATGCCTTCTTCGATGGCGGCCCGGGTGGCGTTGACAGCATCCTCGATGCGGTGCTTCTTCTCCTTCAGCTCGGTCTCCGTTGCCGCACCGACGTTGATGACCGCAACTCCGCCGGCCAGCTTAGCCAGCCGCTCCTGGAGCTTCTCCCGGTCGTAGTCCGAATCGGTCTCTTCGATCTGGCGCTTAATCTGCTCGATGCGGCCCTGAACCGCCTTGCTGTCGCCCCGGCCCTCGATGATGGTGGTCTTCTCTTTATTGATCTGGACCCGGCGGGCCTGACCCAGCATGCTAAGGTCCACGTTCTCCAGCTTGGTGCCCATATCCTCGGAGATGAACTGGCCTCCGGTCAGGATGGCGATGTCCTCCATCATGGCCTTCCGCCGGTCGCCAAATCCTGGGGCCTTGACGGCGGCGACGGACAGGGTGCCCTTGAGCTTGTTGACCACCAGGGTAGCCAAGGCCTCGCCCTCCACATCTTCGGCGATGATGAGGAGGGGCCGCCCAGCCTGCACGACCTTCTCCAAGACGGGGAGCAGATCATGGATGCTGGAGATCTTCTTCTCATGGATGAGGATGAGGGGATCCTCTAGCACTACTTCCATGGCCTCGGCGTTGGTGACGAAGTAGGCTGAGATGTAGCCCCGGTCGAACTCCATGCCTTCGACCACTTCAACGGTGGTGCTGGTGCCCTTAGATTCCTCAACGGTGATGACGCCATCTTTGCCGACCTTCTCCATAGCTTCGGCCACTAGTTCGCCGATCTCCCGGTCGTTGCCGGCAATGGCTGCCACATGGGCGATGTCTTCCTTGCCATCAACGGGGATGGCGATGGATTTCAGCTCGTTGACCACAACTTCAACGGCCCGATCGATGCCGCGCTTCAGGAGCATGGGGTTGGCGCCGGCAGCTACGTTCTTCAGGCCCTCGAGCACAATCGCCTGGGCGAGGACCGTTGCCGTCGTCGTGCCGTCCCCGGCCGCGTCGTTGGTCTTCGACGCTACTTCTTTGCACAGCTGGGCTCCCATGTTCTCATAAGGATCCGCCAGCTCAATTTCCTTGGCAACGGTGACGCCGTCCTTGGTGATGGTTGGCGACCCGTACTTCTTTTCTAGCACCACGTTGCGGCCTTTGGGGCCTAAGGTGACTTTGACTGCATTGGCCACGGTGGTTACGCCGCGCTCTAATGCTCGCCTTGCCTCCACATCAAAGATGAGTTGTTTGGCTGCCAATGTCTATACCCCCTCTGCCATCTATTTTTCCAGTACGGCCAAGATGTCGCTTTCGCGCAGGATTAAGTACTCTTCACCCTCTACTTTGACTTCGGTGCCGCCGTACTTGGCGAAAATGACCATGTCACCCTTCTTGACGTCGACGGGAACGCGCTCTCCGTTGTCTAGGACTCTCCCTGAACCAACGGCAATGACTTCCCCTTGCTGGGGCTTTTCCTTAGCCGTATCCGGCAGGACTATCCCGCCTTTGGTGCGCTCTTCTTCTTCCACTACCTTGACCACTACCCGGTCAGCCAATGGCTTTAGCATTCTGTTCCCTCCCTTTGGAAACGGTACCAGCCTAGTTGTTAGCACTCGCGGCTGGTGAGTGCTACCACTACCAACTAATATAATCATTTTCAGTTGGTTGTCAAGGCCATTCCTTCGTAGTATTGGTTAGTGCACAGGGGTGCAATTCATGGTGAATGAGGAGGATTGAAAGCCTACTTATGGGGGAAAATAGAATATGCGCTATCAACTAAGGGGAGATTACGGACCTGGCCGCGCCCTAGCATGGGATAAGAAGCTGAATCGGCCAGTATTGCTCCAGTCCGGGATGGGGGACCTGGCCGCGCTGGCGAGGGTCCGTCATCGCCACATCCTGCAGATCCTGGATTGCTTGCCGGGCCCCGGTGGGGATCACATCGTCTTGGAAGCGCCCGGGGGCGGGTCCTTGGCCCAGGCTGCTCCATCGGCCTCTTGGCGGGAGCGGGTAAACTGGGCCGTCCAGGTGGGACATGCCCTGGAATGCCTTGGGCGACATGGTCTGGGTCCGGGCAGCCTCGACCTCAGTCTGGTCTTCCTCGACGGCAACGGCCAAATCAAGCTGCTGCCGGGGGAAACGGGCGGCGACGATCTGCTTCCGTCCTTCGGGGATTTCTTGGCGGAGCTCTTTTCCGCCGGGGGAAAGGGGGTTCCGCGGAGGATCGCCAGGATCGTCCGGGGCTGCCATCGTGGTCGACTGACCATCGGGCAGGCCCAAGGGCTCTTGCATGGTGCGGCAAGCCCGCGAAGAGCGGATCCTGCTCGGATCGTCCACGGAGCCGGTGTAGGCCTGATTGGTTTGGTGTTTTCCCAGGGGGGCTGGACTTTGCCCGTTGCGGGGGGCCTATTGGCCTTCCTTGACCTGCGGCTGGGCCTGGGACTGACCCTGCCCTGGGGGGTCTGGACTGTCGCCAGGGCCAACCCGGCGGCAGGCCTTTGCCTTGCGGCGCCCTTGCTGTTGGCCTTTCCCTACGTTATCGGGAAGGGGTCCCAGCCCGCGCTCCTCCTTTGTCTTGCTCCCGTTCTGTTTCGGCTGGGCCTGGGCTACAGTCCAGGCCTGCTTGCCGGCTGGCTTTGGGGGCCTGTTGCCGGGGCGTTAGTTGGGGCAGGCGGCTCTTGGCTGCATCTGGTCCTAAGCCGCTCAGGTCAGGCATCCTTGTGGGCTTTGCTCCTGGAGATGACCGAATGGCGGCAGCAAGTCTTCGCCGCCTCCTTGGCCGCCGGGGCTGCCGGCCTGGCCAAGGGCCGGCGGTGGGGAGCAGTCCTCCCTTTGGGAGCAATGGCCGTCCTTGCCGTATACCTTCCTGGCCTTTGGGATCTCTCCCAGCTTCCCGGTTCATGGCTGTCTCTGCTTTTCTGGCAGATGAAACACCGACAGCTGGTCCCGGATCTCGCCAAGTAGCTGAAAATAGTCCAGGTCCCCCCGGACCTTCTGGAAGTAGCGCTCAATTAACCAGGGCTGATGCTGGAGGCAGTAGACAGTCAGGGAAGGCATCAGATAAAAGATCTTGGCCATTTTCCCGGCTATCTCCAGCTGGCCTACAATCTGGTCCTGAACCTCCCGAGCGTAGTCGGTGAAGAAAAAGTCCCCCGTTTGCAGAGCCCTGATGACGTGATCCGCGGCCAGGCGGCCGCTCCCCAGGGCGTAGGCAATCCCTTCTCCGGTGAAGGGATCGGCAAGGCCCGCCGCATCCCCCGCAAGGATGACCCGATAGGCCTTGACGGGACTTTTCTTGCCCCCCAAAGGAATAGGATGGCCCCGCCAGGGAACGTCCTGCGGGAAGGGAAGCCCCAGTCGCTCGAGAAATCCTTCGAGGTAGGGGCGCGGGTCGGGGGGACGGCTTTGGAGGAGGGCAACGCCGAAGGAGGCGTGATCCCCCTTGCCAAAGGCCCAACCGTAGCCTTTTGGCGGCTCTCCGTAGTGGATGATGATCCTGCCGGCAAACTCCCTTCGGAGCCGCGGCGACAGGTCAAGCTCCACCTCAAGCCCCAGGCCGGCGACGGGAGGGCGAAGCCCCTGGCTCCGAGCGACGACGCTGTTTGCCCCATCGGCGCCGATGACCGCCTGACAGTGATAAGTTCCGCCCGAGGAATGGACGGTGGCCCCATCCAGGTCTGTCTCCACGGCCGTGACCCGTTCTCCTTCCCTGATGGTGGCCCCTGCCCGCCGGGCCTCTCCCTGCAGGAAGAGGTCGAATTGGTCCCGGTCGATGAGGTGGGCGATAGGTTCGCCGAACCGGAAGGAGTTCACCTGTCCGCCGGGTAAACAGTGGATATCGACTTGGGTTGCCCTTTGCTGTACTAGCTGTTGATATCCTGAGGGGAGCAGGCTGATGGCGGCGCCGGACAGGGCGCCGGCGCATGTCTTGCGACGTGGGAAGGGGGTCTTTTCCAAACCTAACGTCCGGACTCCGGCCTCGGCCAACCGCTTCAGCGCCATGGAGCCTGCCGGTCCGGTGCCGACGACGATGCAATCATAGCTGGTCATGGGTATCACCTCGAGATTCTTATCTTGCCCGCCCCCATGACTATCATATTCAGGATTTCTGCATACCCATAAGGTTTTCCTTTGTAATTGCACCTCGGTAAAAGGACTATCAGGTAGAATGAAGAAATTGTTATAGTTGTGGCATCCTAAACAGGGAGGGGAGGACCAAGTGCAGATACGGGTGAAACTGTTTGGTTTTATGCGGGATCGTTTTGGCGATCGATCGGAGCTGATGCTGGAGCTGCAGCCTGGTGCTACCCTTATGGACGCTCGACGGGAATTAGGCATTGAAGAGGAGGGCTATTTAGTCACCATCGTCAACGGACGCTACGTACCTATGGAGCACGAACTGAAAGACGGAGATGAGATCGCCCTATTCCCACCCGTCAGCGGGGGATGGGCGCCCGAGAAGGGGTGAGTTTAGGCTCAAGTTGGCAAAGAACAATACGGATGTTAAGGGGAAGTGATCGCGGGGATTACCACCTTTATGACCACGGCCTATTATTTCTATCATTTTTGTTAACCCGGATATCCTCGCGGCTGCCGGGATGGACCAGGGAGCGGTGACGACGGCTGCCATCTTATCCGCTCTTTGCACGTCAATAATCCTTTGCCCTGGCCAGCGGCATGGGGCTTAACGCTGCTTGGTCGTTGCCGCTGGGCTGGCTGGCAGGCAGCCTTGGGAGCTGTCTTCCAGTCTAGATAGAAAGGAGATTATTGAATAGATGAAAAGTTTTCTTGATGAAACCTTTAAATTAACAGAGAATGGGACAGATGTTAAGACGGAAGTCTTAGCAGGGATTACGACCTTCATGACGATGGCCTACATTATCTTTGTGAACCCAAATATCCTCAGCGAAACTGGGATGTCTTGGGGAGGCGTGTTCATCGCCACGGTTCTTGCGACCGCCCTTGGCACTCTTTGTATGGCCTTCCTAACAAACTATCCCTTCGCCATGGCTCCGGGGATGGGCCTAAATGCTTTCTTCGCCTTCTCCGTTTGCCTAGGCATGGGAGTTCCTTGGCAGGTCGCGTTGGGCATTGTATTCATTGAAGGCGTGATATTCATCGCTTTAAGCATCCTGCCCATCAGGGAAGCGATAGTCAATGCCATTCCCATGGGCGTGAAGTCGGCTATTGGCGCAGGGATTGGTCTGTTTATCGCTTTTATTGGACTGCAGACCGCGGAGATTGTGGTTGGCGATCCGGCTACACTGGTTGCTTTAGGAGACCTTTCTTCCAAGACATCTCTTCTAGCTTTGATTGGCTTGATACTAACAGGTGTACTTTGCGCCCTGGAAGTTAAGGGGGCACTATTGTTGGGCATCTTCGGCACCACGCTAATCGGGGCCCTGCCGTTTTTCGGTGTTACCCCCCCATTTGCGGGGTTAGTAGCATGGCCGAGTTTTGGCGAATGGTCGAAGGTTCTCTTCCAACTAGATATCCGCGGTGCACTGAGTTGGAATCTCTTTGGCGTGATGTTTGCCTTCCTCTTTGTTGACATGTTCGATACGGTGGGCACCTTGATTGGTGTATCGACGCAGACGGACTTCCTCGATGAAGACGGCAAGCTTCCCAAGGCAGGCCGAGCTCTCCTCTCTGATGCGATTGGTACCGTTGCCGGGGCTTTGTTTGGCACATCAACGGTAACTACCTATGTAGAGTCGGCTGCCGGCGTGGCTGAGGGTGGAAGGACCGGTTTGACAGGGGTAGTCGCGAGCATCCTATTCCTGCTGTCCCTTTTCTTCATGCCTCTGGTGGGCATTGTCCCGGCGGCGGCCACGGCTCCGGCCCTGATCATTGTGGGCGTGATGATGTTGAAATCAGCCCTAAACGTCGATTGGAACGACTTTACCGAAGCACTTCCGGCCTTTGTCACCATAGCTGTCATGCCTCTGACATATTCGATCAGCAACGGAATTGCTTTGGGTTTAATCCTCTACCCACTGATGAAGCTCCTAACAGGTCAAGGCAACAAAGTGCACTGGTTGGTTTACTTCTTGGGCGTGCTGTTCGTAATACACTTGCTGTTTGCTTGATGATGTCGGCCATCACTGGGGTTGATGCAGCGCTCTGACCGAAGCCTTCCCGGACTTCATCACCACTGCCATGATGCCCTTCGGCTATGGAATAGCGGAGGGCTTCATGGCTTATGGTGGGGACGGGGCGATGAAGTCCACCTGCGCGCTGGTCCTCGTCTCCCGCTTCAGGCGGGGCGGATGCCATAATTAGGCTGGCATAAGGAGCCTGCCTCTGGGCAAGGGTAAGGTCGAAATCGATCCAGAGGGGGTTCTTTGATGCAGGATGTATTCGTTGACGGCCGGATCGCGGTCAAGCCCATGCCCGTTTACCAAGGGCGGCGGGCCACGGTGAAGTACAAGGGGCTGCTTGCCCAGTCTGGGGCGCAGAAGGTCTACATGCATGTGGGTTATGGGCAGGACTGGAAAAACAGCACCGATATTCCCATGTCCTATGTGGGCGGCCAGTGCTGGCAGACAGACGTAACCATCGATGGGACGGATCGGTTGAATTTCTGTTTTCGGGATAACGGGGGCAACTGGGACAACAATTGGGGAATGAATTGGGCCGTTGAGATTTTGTAGTGCCTTGCGGCGGGGGAAAGCCCCCGCTTTTTTCTTGGCTATTCCCCACGGACAAACCCCAAGGGCGGTGCAGGGATTTCCCGCCGCCAGGGTGAAGTGTCTTTGCGGGGGGAATGGTCATGAAGGTCGACCCTGCCGCCTATGGTGTTGGATACATCGTTGGTCATCGAGAAGAAGGGGAATTGTCCCTCAGGGTGAGGGATGGCGCCTGTTTCGACCTAGCCGAGCTGGTTAGGGAGGGCGGCCGGACCGGCGCGGCTTTGGTGGGCAACTTTGATGACCAGGGTCGCCTGGTAATGATCCGGGGGGTGGTCCCCCTGCCGGGGCAAGAGTCCGCCTTGCCGGGCTGGCGGGAGTGGCGGTTGGCCGATGCAGAACGGCAGCGGCGGTTCCCCGATGGTCAGTTAGTCGGTCTTTTTCTTGCCGTCCGCGAAAGCGCCCTCAACCTGAACCGCCTATCCACCTGGGAAAACTGGCCTCCTGGGGGGATGGTCTATGGCTGGGGACTGACAAAGCCCGGTGAGCCTTTGTCTTTCGGTCTGGTTCGCGGGGGAGAGCTGGTGCCCCTATCGGGCTACGAAGTCTATGGCGCGAGGGAGTCCCGGGTCAAAGAGGCAGCCTTCTTAGCCGCCGGGATCGAAAGAAAGCGTGTGAACCCCTTAATCATCATCAGCATTCTGCTCCTGGGCGGCGGGATCTTGCTCGGTCATTACCTGGTTAGACGCCAAGAGGCGCCGGTCCAAAGTCAGCCCGGGGATGTGGAACTGGAGATCATCCCCCTCAACGCACCAAACGCTGGTGAGCTGCCCATCGGTCCTATCCCTTGGACCCTAGAGGAGGAGCCGGCGAAATACTACGAAGTGAAGCCCGGGGACAGCTTGTGGAAAATAAGCAAGGAAATCCTGGGCAAGGGCGAATACTACCGCCGTCTGCAGGAAGAAAACGACCTTTCCGATCCTCACCTTATCCGTCCCGGTCAAAAGCTGAAACTCCCGGAGGATGGTCCGGCAGTAGGAGAATAGTCCGGGCCAAGGTTTCATCTAGGGCCAGCCGGGTAAACCCGATTTGAATAATCCAACAAGGGCTGCGGCGCAGAATACGGAGCCGAACTCCAGGAATGATGCCCAACGCGAGCAGCTTGGCCAGCTGGGCGTCGTCTTCGGCAGCCAAGTCGACTACAGTTCCCCAAGAGCCGGCCGGCCAACAGGTAAGGGGTGCAGGCGGGGGACTTTTTTCTTTACCCATTGCCTAGGCCTCCGATCATTGCTAGGGACCCTAAGAGGTGATTGAGGGAAAAGCCAACTAGGAAGGCTACCGGGACGATGATCGCCACGATGAGCATAGCAGCTAATACTCCCCGTTCTTTGACCATGACGGCCGCCTGAGCCAGGCAGGGGACAAACAAGGTCAAAGTCGTTGCGGCTACCGTCAGTTGGATCGGCGACAGACTGGCCCGCAGGTCATAAAGCCCGGCAGCCCCGTAATCCCGACGGAAAAAGCCAAGGAGGAAAATCCCAGCTGCATCCGGTGGCAGCCCGAGACTCTGGATGGGCCCTCGCAAGGCGCTGATGATCAGCTGCAACAAGCCCTGCTGGTCAAGGAACCAAAGGAGAAGGCTCGTTCCCAAGAAGACGGGAGTAATTTCTATCAGATACCACTGGATGCGGGCCGCGGTCTTCATGACGATGTTGCCCACAACGGGCAGCCGCAGGGGCGGAAGCTCCATGTGGAAGACGGCCTTGGGCCCGGGGAGGATTCTGTCGGCGAGATGACCGGCGGCAAGGAAGATGGTCCCCACCACCAGGACCCAGATCCCAAGGGCCAGCGGGCTGTGGCCTAACAAGGCCAAGATGAGGCCCAGCTGGGCGGAACAAGGTACAGCCAGGGCCAAGAGGAAGGTGGCGATGATCCTCTCCCGGGTCGTCTCTAGGGTGCGGGTGACCACGGTGGCCATCGTATCACAGCCAAGTCCCAGGGTCAAAGGGATGACGGCCCGGCCGCTGAGCCCCACCTTCTTGCACGCCCGATCGGCAAGGAGGGCAAGTCGCGGCAGGTACCCGGTATCCTCCAGGAAAGAGAAGAAGAAAAAGAAGGTGCCGACCACAGGGAGGATGATCCCCACCGCGTATCGCAGGCCCAAGGTGACCATCCCATAATCCCCCGCGACCAGGTCCGCGAGGGGCGGGGACAGCCAGCGAGCCCCTAGTTCCTGGGCGAAGGGAGTAACCCAGCTTTGAAAAAGCTGCCCTTCGATGAAGTCGACCAGGATCTGGGCGCCTAAGCCGCCGACGAAGCGATAAAGACCATAGTAGAGGACCAGGGCTAGAATGGGAAAGGCGGTGGGCGGCCAGAGGGTGAGCCAGTCGAGGAGGCCGCCTAATGGTCGAACTAGAGGTTTTCCCATGACCGCCTGGGCGATCCTTTGGGCCTTGCGGTGGCGGGCGAGGGCGATGGTTGAGGCAGGAGGAGGCGACAGCCCGCCTGCTCCTTTGATGATCTCCTGGATTTGCCGGACCCGGGGGCCTTCTTGCCGGGCAGTCAAAGCCGCGATTTCCTGGTCCCCCTGGAGCAAAAGAAGGGCCACAGCGCGGCGATGGAAAGGATAATCGCCTTTGAGGAGGGGGAGGAGCCGCGCGATGAAACCCTCGATGGTCGGGCCGTAGTCGACCCTAAAGCCCCGCGACATACTTGATCACCCTCTCCCGCAGTTCGGGCAGCCCTTCCCCCCTGATGGAAGCGGCAAGGATCACCTCCACCCCCAAAGCCCGTTCCAGGGCGGAAACGTTGAAAGAGAGCCCCAATCGCCGGGCTTCATCCATCATGTTCAAAGTCAGCAGCATCGGCAGTCCCGCTTCGAGGATCTGAAAAGAGAGGGGCAGCATGCGCTCGAGGTTCTTGGCGTCGACTACGTGGACCGTCAAGGCCGGCTTTTCTGTCCATAACAGCCGACGGGTGACTTGTTCTTCCGCGGTGATGGGGAGGAGCGAATAGATTCCGGGGGTATCGACAATCTCCAGGCTGACGCCGGCCCAAATCATTTTGCCCCGGGCGACCTCCACGGTGGTGCCCGGGTAGTTGGCCACCTGGACCCGACCGCCGGTCAAATAATTGAAGATCACACTCTTCCCTACGTTGGGACTCCCCACCAAAGCCACCACGGCCCATCACCAGTAATCTTTATGCAGGGCTTCGGGGGACTATGTTAGCGCAGGAAGAGGAGACCAAGGATTGCCGCCATGACGATGGTGAGGATAGGATGGACTTTCAATTTGCGCAAAGAGATGAAGCTGATGAGGGCGATGGCCCCAAGGCGCGGATCCAAAGCCGCCCCGCCCGTCAGGTTGCGGGAGCCAAAGAGAACCTCCCGGCAGATGAAAATCGCCGCGGAGCTCACCAGTCCGGCCACTGCCGGCCGCAGCCCGTAAAAGACCTTTTGCACCGTCGGGTGGTCTTCAAAGTGGGTGAGGAATTTGGAGACGGCCAAGATGATAAGGAGAGACGGCAAGGAGATGGCCGTTGTTGTCAACACGGACCCCTTCACCCCAGCCAGGCGGTAGCCGACGAAGGTGGCCGCGTTGATCGCGATGGGGCCGGGGGTCATCTCGGCGATGGTGATGATATGGACGAATTCCCTGGCTGTCAACCAGCCCCGGTCGATGATTTCCCTTTGAATTAAAGGCAGCATGGCATAGCCGCCGCCAATGGTCAACAGGCCAATCTTGAAGAATACGCCCATCAAGCGAAGATAAAACACGCTCCCACCTCCCTACTGCTCCTGCCCTTTGTGGAGGGCGGCATCTTTCCTTCGCAGGAGATAACCCAAGAGACCCGCCAGGAGCAGGATGTAAAAAACGTTGACCTTGGTAAAGGTGACCAGCAGGAAGGAGAGCAGCGCTATCAGGAAGGTGTCCATGCCCTTGATGGTCCGGCGGGCGATCCGCAAAGCCGCGGTGATGATGAGGGCGGCCACGGCCCCACTGATTCCCGCCATTCCCCTCGCGACCCATACGTTGGCGATGAGCTGTTCAAAGTACTTGGCAATGGCGATGATGACGATGAGGGAGGGGAGGATGACTCCGATGGACGCAACGATGGCCCCGGGAACGCCGCGGAGGCGATAACCGATGAGCATGGAGGAATTGACCGCGATCACCCCCGGCACCGACTGGGCTAGGGCGTAGATGTCCAGGATTTCATCCCTATCCACCCATTTGTGCCTCTCAATGACTTCCCGCTCGATGAGGGGAAGCATGGCGAAACCGCCGCCGAAAGTAAAAGCGCCGATCTTAAAAAAAGAAGTGAACATCTGCAAATAAGTTGCTTGGTGGTCCTTTTTGGGCAATTTGCTTCGCTCCCTACAGACATTGCCATCTTATTGTATCGGTATTCGGCGGCAAAGGTCAAGGACCTGCTAGTTGAAAGCCTACTTGGGAGCGAAGCAAAGGGCCGGGGGAACTTGCCCCCGGCCCTAGGTAAGGTTTGAGGACTGCTAGCCCAACTGTTTGGCCAGAAAATCAGCTGCTGTTTCGCAAAGCTTTTTTTCCAGCTCACCCATGTCCTTATCTTCCGAAAGCAAGAGTACCGCGCCTACCAAGTCTCCCCCATGGATGATGGGTGCAATGGCCTTATGGACCGCTGTATAGTCATCCACAATAGCGGCCTCATCGGTGTTGTCGACGACCGTCTGCCGCTCTTCCATGATCCGTTCGATTTCTGGTGAGAGGGCCTTGCCCATGAACTGCTTCTTTGAGGCACCGGCAACGGCGATGATCTCATCTCGATCGGCAATCAGGGCGATATGGCCGGTGGATTCAAAGAGGGAGTCGGCATACTCCTGGGCAAACTCATCCAGGTCGGCAATGGGGGAGTATTTCTTGAAGATGATCTCGCCCTCTCGATCTGTAAAGATCTCCAGGGCGTCATTTTCGCGAATCCGCAGGGTGCGGCGGATTTCCATGGGGATAACAATTCGACCTAAGCTGTCAATTCTTCTTACAATGCCCGTCGCCTTCATCGTCTACCTTCCTTTCCCTGGAGATTGGCAAGGCTATTCTTCAATGGTCTGGGTCACCGCCAGCAGATAGATTTCCTTGTTGGCGTCTTTTCCCTGCCATGATTGCCGCAATCGGTTTTCAGCGGCGGTCAAGTCCTCAAGCTCTTTCGGAGAGAGTTGGGCAAATTCTACTTTGTGAATGGTCTGCACCTTTTAGCACCTCCATCTTGTGCCCTTAGTTTTTCACATCCTTTGCTAGATATACATTAGGGCCCTTTGCCCTCCGTTCTCACAGGAAACCATCCGTTGACGGCGAAGATCTAACCTATACGACGAACGGGGGGAAGCTATTGCGACCGATCCTGGTGGAGCTGTTCAACTTTCCACTGTATTCCTATGGGGTCATGATTACCCTTGCCTTCAGCGTCGGTCTGGCTTTGGCCCTCCGCAACGGCAAGTACTGGGGAATTGCCGAGGGCTTCTTAGTTGACCTGGCGGTCTTGGTCATGCTCGCTGCCATCATCGCTGCCCGGTTGACCTATGTGGCCATGGCCTGGGAAGACTATGTCCGAGAGCCCTTGAGGGTTTTTGCTTTGCGGGAGGGGGGGCTCTCTTTTCAAGGGGGACTCTTGGCCGGTTTCATCGTCGGCGTATGGTATACCCGGCGCAAAGGCTACTCTCCTTGGGTCGTGGCGGAAGTAGTAGCTCCTTCCTTAGCCATGGGACTGGCCATCACCAGGATTGGCTGTTTGCTGAATGGCTGCTGCTTTGGGATTCCCGCCGATCTTCCCTGGGCCCTTTACTCGTCTCGGGCCCAGGATGTTCCCCGCCACCCAACCCAACTTTATGAAAGCGTCTTCGGGCTGGCGATGTTCCTTTGGTTGTGGTCCAGGCGGGGAAAGTCAAGGCCTGGGGATTCCCTCGGCGTCTTTTTCATCGCCTACGGACTTGCCCGCTTCATCATCGAGCATTTTCGCGCCGGCGCGCCGACCCTTGGGCCTTTGACCTGGGGACAGTGGGCAAGTTTGCTCTTGATCCTTCTTACTGGACTGGTTTTGCGGAAAACTGATCGCAACTAAGGAAAGGGGGATGGCATTGAAGGAGTGGGATCTGGTAATTGTTGGCGGTGGTCCTGCGGGTCTTAGCGCGGGCATTTACGGTGCAAGAGCCCGTCTGCAGACATTGATCGTCGAAAAGCTCGCTTGCGGCGGCCAAGCAGCAACCACCCATCGTATTGGTAACTATCCTGGATTTGCCAGGGGGATCAAGGGACCGGAATTGATGGAGCAAATGGAAAAGCAGGCCCAAAGCCAGGGGGTGGAGGTCCTCTACGCGGAAGCGAAAGGTCTTCGCTCCGAATCATCGGGATACGTCCTGCTGACCGATGGGGAAGAGATAAAGAGCAAGGCCCTCATCATCGCCACCGGCACCACGCCCAATCCCTTGGGGGTTCCTGGGGAGGGTGAATTCCGGGGTCGGGGGGTGTCCTATTGTGCAACTTGTGATGGGGCCTTTTTCCAGGGCAAGGATGTGGTCGTCGTCGGCGGCGGCAATTCTGCCGCGGAAGGCGCCTTGTTCATGACCCGCTTTGCCCGCAAGGTTTACGTGGTTCACCGCCGGGATCAGCTCCGGGCCACCAAGATCCTGCAAGAGTTCTTGGCTTCTCATTCCAAGATCGAACTCCTCTGGAACAAGGTGGTCAAAGAGATTCAAGGAGAGACTTTCGTCGAGCGGGTGCTCCTCGCTGACACGAAAGGCGGGGAGGACCTGGCAATTGATGCTAGCGGCGTCTTCGTCTACATCGGCAACAGCCCCAACAGCGAGTGGATAAAGTCCCATGTGGAAGTAGATGAAAGGGGCTACATCATTACCGATGAGCGGATGCGAACCAGCCTTCCCGGGGTCTTTGCCGCCGGAGACGTGCGCCGAACGCCCCTTCGGCAGGTGGTCACCGCGGTGGCCGATGGAGCCGTCGCCGCCGTGGAGGCCGACGCCTATCTGGGGGGGATCTTGTGAGACTAGTCCGCTTCGGCGTGTCCATGCATCCCCGCCTCCTGGACCGGTTCGATCATGTCATTGCCAAGAAGGGCTATGAGAACCGCTCCGAGGCAATCCGGGATCTCATTCGGGACTATCTAGTCCAAACGGATTGGGAAACGGACGACAGAGAAGTGGCGGGGACCATCACCTTGATCTATAATCATCATGTTAGAGGTCTAACCGATGTCTTGATCGACCTTCAACACGAACATCACAGCCATATTCTCTGCAGCAGCCACGTCCATCTTGATGAGCATAATTGCTTGGAAGTACTGGTTGTTAAAGGTCCTGCCGGCAAGATCAAGGCCATCGCCGATCGTCTAATCAGCGTCAAAGGCGTCGTTCACGGAAGTCTAAGCATTACTTCCACAGGGCGCGATCTACCGGCGTGAGAGGGGAGGGATGATCCTTGCGACAGCGGGGAGTGGTGGTTTCCCGACAAAACGGTTTGGCCCGGGTGCGCCTGGTGCGCTGCGCGGGGTGCAAAGGCGAAGCCGACTGCCCCTTTGCTCTTGATTTGAAAGGGGAGAAGGCCCAGCCCATCGAGATCGATGCGGCCAACCCCATCGGCGCGGAGGCGGGCAGCATTGTCCAGGTGGAAGGCGATACTAATGCGATCCTCACTGGCGCTCTCATCGTCTACTTCCTGCCTTTAGTGCTCATGCTTGCGGGCATGGTCATCGCCCGCTCTTTGGCCGCCGCACGGGGATGGGGAGAGGTGGCTCCCGCCTTGATTGGAGGAGGACTGGGACTGCTCCTTTGGTTTCGAGTCATCAAGATCCACAACATGCGGTTCCGGGAAGACTACCGGATCGTGGCCATCGAACAAGAATGCGTCGGTGAGCTGTAATTTCTCGTAAAGAAGGTGAGTTCGTTGTCGCTGCTGCGGGATCTGGGAGAACTGGTGTCCTCCGACCGGATTTTGACCGATGAACTAGATCGCCTTTGTTATAGTTACGACAGCTCATTCATCTCCCGGCTTCATCGTTTCATCCCTGACGCGGTTGTCCTGCCCCGCTCGGTGGAAGAGACAGCTGCGGTGGTCAAGTACGCCGCCCGAAAGGGCATACCCATCGTTCCCCGGGGTGCGGGAAGCGGCGAGAGCGGCGGGGCAGTCCCCGTTCAAGGGGGCATCGTCATGGATATGTCCACCTGGAAAGATGTGGTGGAGCTTGATGTGGCCAACATGCAGATTTTGGTGCGGCCGGGACTTGTTCACGATGAGCTGAACCGGCTCCTTGCCCCCCACGGTCTGTTTTTCCCGCCGGATCCGGGCAGCTCCAAGATGGCCACTATCGGGGGCATGGTGGCAAACAATTCCAGCGGCCTTAGGGCCATCAAGTACGGGGTGACTGAGAATTACGTATTAGGGCTGGAAGTAGTCTTGCCCGATGGCCGGGTGATCACCACCGGGGGCCAAGACTGCCGGGCCCTAAAGAACGTCTCCGGTCTCAACTTGACCAAGCTCTTCGTTGGATCTGAAGGAGTTCTCGGGGTGATTACCGGGATTCGCCTCCGCCTTTGGCCGCGGCCCCCAAGCCGGGGTCTGGTGATGGCCGCTTTTCCCAGGCTCGAGGACGCCCCCAAAGCCGTCATGGCCGTCTTCCAGGCGGGGATGCTGCCATCGGGGATGGAGATCATGGACAGCTCCGCCATAGAAGCGGTGAATCTGTACCGTCCGGACCTGAACTTGCCCCTTTGTGAGGCCATCTTGCTCTTTGAGGTGGACGGGGATCCCCCCGGCGTTGCCTGGCAAGTCGAGCAGATCCGAAGCATCTGCGAGCAGTGGGCCCGCGAAGTGGAAGAGGCCTTAGAAGAGGAGCGGATGACCCAGCTGTGGGAGGGACGGAGCCTAGTGGCAGCGGCGGTCTCCCGCCTGCGCTCGGAAGGCACCAGGGCATTCATCGGGGAGGACATCAGCGTTCCCTTGTCTCGGGTTCCCGAAGCTCTGCGGGGGATCAAGAGCCTTGCCGATAAGCACCAAATCAAAGTGGTGATCTTTGGCCACATCGGTGATGGCAATCTCCATACGGCCCCGGTGATCGATCCCGATGATGAGGGGGAAGTGGCCAGGGTGCAGCACCTGGCCGATGATATCCATCGTTTGGCTTTGAGGCTGCAAGGGACAGTGACGGGGGAGCATGGAGTAGGGTTTGTGCGCAGCCAATACGCCCGCCAGGAGCACGGCCTTGCCCTGGATGCGATGTTCCAGGTCAAGAAGGCCCTGGATCCTTTGGGCATCATGAATCCCGGCAAGATCTTTCCGTCGCCGGTGAAGGGGGCCGAAGCGGATGGAAAAGGAACTGCGTCGACTGCTGAATAAATGCGTTCGCTGCGGGACCTGCCGCTCGGAGTGCCCCATTCTGGCGGAGCTTGGTTTTGAAGGAGCATCCCCGCGAGGTCTCATCTTCTTGCTGCAGGGTCTGGCCAACGGGCAGGCGGACCGGAAGAAAATGGCGGACAGGGTTTACAACTGTCTCCTTTGTGATGCCTGCACCGCGGTTTGTCCAAGCGGTGTGGAGATAACGAACTTGATCCGGGCCGGCCGCAAGGAAGTCGGCCGCATACCCGCCTTTGGCCCGTTGCTCAAGCTCGCCTTGAACATGTTCCTAACCCGGCCACCCTTAGTTGCCGCAGGTTCCCGGCTGCTTTGGGCCTACCAGCGTTTGGGCCTGGACCGAGCTTTGCGAAACACAGGCATCCTCAAGATTCTTCCGGGGGATGTGGGCCGGGCGGAGCATATGCTGCCGCCCCTCAGCATCCGCACCGCCCGGGGCATGCTGCCCGAACTGACCCCCGCCGTCGGGAAGCGGCGCTATCGCGTCGGCTACTTCCTCGGCTGCGCAACGAACCTCCTTTACCCTCAAGTTGCCCATGATGTCGTTCAGGTCTTGGCCGCGAACGGCTGCGAAGTAGTTGTCCCGAAGGGGATGCGCTGCTGTGGGATTCCCCATTTGACCTATGGACTGATGGATACCTATGCCGAACTGCTGCGATCCAACTTGCAAGTGTTCCAGGAGGCCAAGGTCGATGCCATCATCTCCGATTGCGCAAGCTGCACAGCCACTTTGTCCCACATGGGGGAGCGGCCCTTGGGATGTGATGCGGATCTTCCCTGGGATGAGGCTGCGCAAATGGCCGGCAAGGTATGGGACTTTAGTGCCTTCCTTGTTGATGAACTGGGTCTGCGCAGAATTAAGAGGGACCTGGCAGGGAAGGTTACCTATCATGATCCTTGCCACCTAGTTCGGGGCGTGCAGGTCACCCGTCAGCCGCGCCATCTTCTGGGCGAGCTTGGCTTGGAGCTGGTGGAGATGCCTAATGCGTCTGTTTGCTGCGGCGCGGCGGGCACTTTTGCCCTGGCCCATTATGATTTGTCCATGGCCATTTTGCAGAAGAAAATCGATGGCGTGGGCCGCACGGGCGCACCTTTAGTGGCGACCTCGTGTCCCGCCTGCATCATGCAGTTGACCGCTGGGGTCAAGACCTTCGGCGTTCCGGCAAAGGTCATCCACCCCGCGCAGCTTGCGGCCCAAGCCCATTGATCACGATCGGTACTGAGGCTCTAGGTCTTGAAGATGGCTCCTTTCAATCCGGCGACGATGTCATTGACCTGCGCGGCCGGATCGTCAAGGGCCTTGCTCATATTCTCATCATCGTCTCTGGGGAGAAGTGCTTAGGATTGGCACCGACTCCTGTGAGTGCAGATGATCAGACGGTATTCCTCTGCATATAGAACTACGACCAAGCTCTTGAGTGATAGACTAGGACTCAGAAAGTCGTCTTTTCCTCTTCGGTATAGGTCGCCGTTGCTGCATGTTGGTATGCCTAGAGTGTGACCATACTGAGATCGACCCCTAGACACAAAAATGAGGGCCTCTACAGGGCCCCCTCCGCGATGGTCTGCTTTGACTTGGATGCGCCCCCTTGTAGATTTGGGGGGCAATGCCCCCCAACCTTAGGTTTCCAGATCCTTTTCAGCTTTCTTAATCAGGCGGCGGACCATTTCGCCGCCAACTAGTCCTGCTTCCTTCGTCGTCATATTGTCCCAGCCGATGCTGTTTGCCTTGTCGAGCAGGCCCATCTCGTCGGCTACTTCCTCCTTGAAGCGCTCCATGGCTGCTCTTGCCTTGGGATAAACATGGCGGCCTTTAGCCATTATCTCCCTCCTTACATATTCCCGTGGGGGAATATGTAAGTTGCTACTCTCCTTGGCCGCCTTCCAGCAATGCCTTCTCTCCCCGCTTGATCATTTCTTTGACTATTAGCCCTACCTGCTTGGTCGTTGCGGCCTCCCATCCGAACTTGCGAACTACATCGGCAAACCCTACTTCTTGAGCTGCCTCCATTTTGAGCCGTTCGGATGCCAGCTTTTTGGCCACCTATAGCACCTCCCGGCAGTAGTGTGCGCAGGGCGGCCTTCCTTATGCCTAGTAGGTTTCGGGAAAGTGTTCCTTGAGCATCTCCCGGAGCATGCGGGCGTTGATCACTGCCTTCCCTTGATAGTGGTTGTTCATACTAATGAAGACTTTCTCCGTTCGTCCGGCAAGCTCCAGGATCGTTGGCACCCATTCGGCAAGTTCCCCTTCTGTGTAAAGATAATCGTATCGCTCATAGGCCTCCTTGTGGTTCCACCAAGAAGCAGCATTGCGGCCGTGGAAGCGCACGTAGGCCAAGTTGGACGTGGCCTCGCCTACTGGCGGCAATAGTCCTTTTAGCCGCGGCTGATCGACGCAGACATAGGAAAGCCCAGCCTGGCCAAGAAACTGGAAAACGGCTGGATGGACCCAAGAGTCGTGCCGGAATTCGACGAACTTGGGGATGTCGCCCAAGGCATCCCCTAAGTCCACCAAATATCGGCGGGTCTCCTCGCTATTCTTGAAACTGAAGGGAAACTGGAGCAAAATCCCGGCAAATTGGCCCGCGTCCTGTAATGGCTTTAGGCAGTCGAGAAACCGAGGCACCACTTCGGGCCTGCGCGCGTGGGTCAAATCTTGATGGGCTTTGACAACGAACAAGAAGTCTTCACTTGTCTTGGCCAGCATATTGACAAATAGTTTCGGGTGGGGAATCTGGTAGTAGGTTGAGTTAACCTCGACGAAGGAAAAATGCACGGCATAAAAGGACAGCATCTTCCCTGAAGGCAGGTTCGCCGGGTAAAAAGGGCCCCGCCAGTCCGCGTAACTGTAACCTGCTGTGCCGATGAAGATCAACGAAGGCTCCCTCCCTAATCCTCCTTGAACAAAGGCATAAAACCGTCGATCCGTTGATCCATTCCCAGCATATCCTGCAAAGGGTCTCGCTCAGGCACTGGACTGTCGATGCTGAAATCCTTCGGGTCGATGTGCTCTAAGTCCTCCCAGGGGAAGGGCATCGAGATGGTCGGCAAGCTTCTTGGTCGGAGGCTGTAAGGAGCGACGATGGTCTTGCCCGGCAGATTCTGCAAGTGATCGATGTAAACCCGACCGCGGCGTTTCCTAATCAACCGTTCGTTAGTTGCTAGCTGGGGATGATGGGCGGCGATGAGCTTGCCCAAAAAGCCGACGAACCGGCTAGTCACCTGGTAAGGATAACGGGGGGCAACAGGTATGTACACATGCATGCCCGTTGCACCGGAGGTTTTCGGGAAGGAGGCAAGGCCCATTTCATCCAGCAGCCCCTTGACCAATTTGGCCACCTCAACAACTTGCGGCCAGCCCGCCGGTGGGTCAGGATCGAGGTCTACTACAACAAGATCTGGATAGTCGGGGCTTTCGATTTTCGATAACCAGGGATGTAGTTCAATGGCTCCCTGGTTTGCCAGCCAGACTAACGTTGCCCGGTCGTTGGCCAAGATGTAGTCGACGACCTTGTCCTTCCCGGGTGAAGCATAGGTTCTTACCCACCGTGGAGCATAGGCAGGGCACTGTTTTTGATAAAAGTGGGCGCCGTCAATGCCGTCGGGATACCGGGTGACGGTCAAGGGCCGATCCTTGAGGTGGGGGATAAGCAAAGGAGCTACTTTGTAGTAATAGTGGATTAGGTCGCCTTTCGTCACCAAAGGGTCTTTCCACATGGCTTTATCCAAGTTGGTGAGCTTGATGAGCCTGCCGTCGACCTCGCTGATCAAGCCTGTTCACCTCCTTGGCAAAGGATCACAAGGCGCATGGGTCAGTCCTTTGTAAGTGGCATGGCGCAAGAGACCTTCCGGGGTTAATTCCAGGTACTCAACCCGGCAGGTGAGTTCAGGCTCAGTCCACCGCGCCCTTTGGGCAACGTCTAGGGGAACGTCAAGGAGCACGGGGCTTGGAATAGAAAGCTTGGCGAGACGCTGGGCCAGATCCATTCGCTCTCCTTCAGTAAATCCGCTCCCGACGGCACCTATGTAGCGCAGGCCATCGACGTCCTTCGCCCCCAAAAGGAGCGACTTTAAAGCGCCATTGGTTGTCAAGTAGCCGCCGATAGCCGAGTTTATTACCTGGCGGACCTTGATTTTCAGCCAGCTGCGGCTGCGGCGACCGCTGAGGTATGGGCTTTCGATGTCCTTGGCCATGATCCCCTCAAGGCCGTGGTCTTTAGCCGCGCGATAGTAATCGATCCCCCGTGCCAGGATGAAGCCCGATAGGGCAACGTTCTCCCCGGGGTCAAGACTCCTTTGCAAGAGTCCCTTACGCTCGATTAAAGGCAGTTGACACACATCTTTGTTGCCGTAGTAGAGGAGATCGAAGACAATGTAGACTGCCGGATAGGTTGCCGCTCCTCGGAGATTCCTGCGCTGCAGCCAGTAAAAACTAGGCTTGCCGTCAACGAAGCAGACAATCTCTCCGTCGACTACCGCTTTATCGCCAAAACGTCGATGGATTCCCTCCAGCTCCGGGTAGCGGGGTGACAGATCCCGGTTTTGGCGGCTGATGAGCTTAGTCTTGCCGTCCAGATAGGCTAAGGCCCGAATGCCATCCCACTTGACTTCGAACAAATGGTCATCAGAGTCGAAGGGGGCGGCGGGAAAGGCTAACATGGGCTGAAAGCTGGGGAGCATCTACCGCCGCCCCCCCGCCGGGGCCGTAGCCTTGAGGCTTGCCTCCAAGGCAGCCAGCAAATCGCTGACCTTCTCCTCCTGGGGCTGAGGAGGAGTTGTGATTTGCCTTCCCTGGATCTTCGCTTCGATCCTTTCCAGGAGGGCGGCCCGGTAGGTGTCGCGGTAGCCTTCGGGGCGAAAGTCTGTCGCCATGTTATTAATTAGCTCCAAGGCCATCTTCAGTTCCCGCTCATCCACTTGCACTGGCTCAAGGCCAGTCAATTGGCTAATTGACCGTACTTCATCGTTATAAAACATGGTCTCCATGGCTAGGACCTGCCCGTAAACCCTGATGGCGGCGATGACTTCCTTGGAACGAATGACGACCTTAGCAATAGCTGCCTTGCCCGCTTCTTCCATGGCCTTGAGCAGAAGATGGTAGGCCTTTTTGCCCCCTTCAGCAGGTTCAAGGTAATAAGTCTTGTCGTAGTACACCGGATCGATCTGGGCAAGTTCTACGAAATCCAGGATGTTGATGGCTTTTTCCTCGTTTTCTGGACGGGCTAGTTCATCCTCCGTCAACACAACAAACTGGTCTTTAGCATATTGGTATCCTCGCACGATATCTTCCTGGGACACTTCCTGTTCGCATAGGGGACACATCTTCCGGTACCGAATCGGGGTTCCGCAAACCCGGTGCAAGTAGTTGAACTTGATGTCCTGTCGGTCGGTTGCAGCATACATTCGCACCGGCACGTTGACTAAACCGAAGCTGATGGCTCCTTTCCAAAGGCTGCGCAAGTCCCTTCCCTCCCTCCATAGTGTGCCCCCGAGGCCTTGACTGCTGGCAAGAACTGACTTCCTTTACTGGGCAAGGGGGACTAACACAGTGAATATAGTCTTTACTGGAAACCGTTGTTTAGGAGGTGCCGACGGTTTGGTGGAAGATGACATTTTGACCTGGGACGGATTGCGACAGTTGAAAGCTGAGTTGGACTACCTCAGGGGTGAAAAACGGCGTCAAGTGGCAGCCAAGATGAAAGAGGCACTGGCTTTCGGTGACCCTTGGGATAATGCTGAATATGCGACGGTCAAAGCTGAACAGATGCTAATTGAAGGACGCATCATGGTTTTGGAGAATCTGCTGCGTAATGTGCAGGTGCTGCCTCCCGGCTGCAATCCTTCCGATCGGGTGGAGGTAGGCTCTTGGGTGCGGGTGTTGGACATGGAGACCCAGGAAGAACACTGTTATCGGATCGTTGGCTCCCGGGAAGCTGATCCGAGCCGCATGCGTATTTCCCACCGTTCACCGGTCGCTAGATCCCTGTTGGGCAAGAGAATAGGGGAGGTGGCAACGGTCTCGGCACCAGGCGGACGCTTTTCCATGAGGATTCTTTCCATTGGTGATGTCGCCGAAAAGGTCTGATTTCCAAAGCCAACGGGCCAGGCAGGTCTTCTCCCGAGGATTCGTCTGTGTAAAATGTTTGTGGGAAAAGATGGGATGGAGACTGAGGAAGACCTCTGAGAAAGAGGAACGAGAAGCCGATCCTCGAAATAGAGTTAATGGCAAAAAAACCCATGGAGGTGGCTTCTC
>JAAYLV010000055.1 GCA_012521755.1 Bacillota bacterium
ATAATCGACTGCGGGGGGTGCTGTTGGTCTTTGATAAGACCGCCGCGGGGCTGTCTAATCGGAGGATTATCGCTCGCCTGCACATCGCGGAAGGGAGTTGAGTGGCATCCCAACAGATTGTTCACCATGCTGGGGTGGAAAGCAGAACCCAAGCCATCTTGCGCGTCAATGAACTGAAGTTGTTGGACCTTAAGGAGACTTCGCTAAAGACCTAAACCGCTCATAGGATACGGTGAGGAAGGCCGATGTGGCCGACTAGGGAACTCACTCCGAGCCCGTCGTCCCAACCGGCGGCACTGTATATGACCTCGGAAGTGTTATCCTCGTAGCATCTGATGGAATTAGTGTTGCTCACATCTTATCCAGTATCTTGTGACGGCCAATGTCTAGAAGGAGAATCACCGCACCACCCTCGTACTTCCACAGAACACGAATATCATCGCTTATAGTACACTCGAAGATGCCTTCTAGTGATTTCACTTTTTTCGCTCGCAGTATCAAGATGTTGAGCTTCCGAGCCGCCCTTCTCTGCTCGTCCCTAGTTGGCCGTTTGAGGTTCTTCTGGAATACCTTTGTGGGCTTCAGCCTATATTTCATCCAGATCAATGCCCATATCCTTGAACATCTCCTCCACGCTGTCGTACTCTTTCAGTGTCTCATCTTCCTTGGCTTCTTTGAAGATCTTGGCTATTTCCTGCATTTTCTCCCTTGGGTAAACGACCACGGGACAAAGAAAGATGCCTCCGTCCTTTTCAATCACTTCGAACTGATCGCCCTCGTGTAGGTTCAGTCTCTTGACAATCTCCGCAGGGATGGTGATCTGCGACCTTTGTCGCAGTTCAACAAGCAGCATTTCATTCATCCTTTCCGGTTTCCGATTTTCTGATGTTCGGATTTTATCGTACGCAAGTCATGCTGTGTTGTCAACATGCCAGATTTTGGTTGAGACAAAGCATGTTCCCTTCACGATATGGGGCGCGGGACGAAAAGGTAGCGTCTAGTACGATGGTGCAAATTGGAGAATGAGGATGGCATAGCAGCAGGAAGGGCCATCCCCCATCCTGGTAATGGTTGAGTTGAAAAGACAAAACCAACAGGAGGCTAAGGAGGATGGCCCATGACGGATTGCCTTGGATACCGAGATTGTGCATCAGCTTTTTCTTGGTGATGAGTGATTCGGCAGATTGTTGGAGCGTGCTAAATCAGTGCGGAGCAGTCTATTTCCAGACAAACTAGCATAACGGCTAGTCATCAGCCGTCCTGGGCACCAAGTGAATGGGCAGCACAGCTTTGCCGCTCTCCGCTTTGCTGGCAGCAAAGCCAACAGCTTCGTTTCGAATGCTCACGCCGCCTTGAATTACCGCGCCGCTTTCAATGCTGATGGTGTTAGCCGAAATGTCCCCGATGATCATCGCTTGTTTGCTAATGCTGGCATTTAGCCTGACGATCAAGTCGCCCTTGATCTCGCCCGCAATCATAGCATTGGTGGCGATAACATTACCAGTAACGACAGAGCCCGGCTCCACCACGAGGGTTTCAGCAACGGTGACATTGCCTTCGATCTCAGCCTTCTGGAGCTTGGCGTCCCGACATTTCACCTCGCCCCGAATTTCTCCGCCAACCAAGAGGTTGTTCCGAGTCTCGACATTCCCTTCGACGATACCGGCAATCTCCAAGTCAGCATCGGTCACAATATTGCCTGCCACCTTGGTCGAGGCACCAATCACCGTCGTGCCGACATCGCGCCCGGCCGCCTGCCCCTTCTCTTGCTGCTGGCGTCTATTGAACAACACACCGAACACCTCCGCCGCGGCCTGCCTTGCATTGCCAAGCAACCAGTTCATTGACCTTCCCACTTTGCAAAACCTCCAAGCTTTGGCCACTGCCTCACCCGGTTCTAAGCTCCTTTCCCTGACGATCAGAAGACAAGCGACTAAGCCGCTCACCGTCAACAAGAACTAGCGCTGAGAGCTAAGAGGTAAACAAGCCTCTTTGCTAGTGGCATGGTAACATACAAATTCCTACAAAGATAGCCAACGAAAGTTGGCCTTTGGCCTAATGGGCCGATTTCTCGCCAGAATCGGCCGCTCATGACTTTTCAGATTTATCTAGACTCTGCTATACTAAGATTTGGAGAGCATGCTTTCATAACATTATGTTTCTACCTATCGATGTCGCTGCGTGAGCCCATTGACCTTTGACAAGCAAAGATTCTAGGGTCGAATTTGCCTGTTAGCATTCACTTTAGCAGCCAATCTTCTCCTCCCGCTTTGCTGCGTCTGGTCGTTGGCTCTGGCCCTTTCGCCAAGGCACGAAGTATTCACGGCCAACAAACGCGCATCGAATGTTTCTTATTCTGACCAAAGATACAGCTCCGGAGGTGGTAGTCTTGAAGCCGCTAAGGAAGGTCATGGAGTCCACGGAAGGACGGCGACTTTCAGCCTTTTTCTGCATTCAATCCCCCTTGACTGAATACATCGCCAAACGACACGAACAAGGGGATGTCCTTGCAAACATTAGTCCTGAAGCTATTTGGATCAATGAGGATACGGGAGAGGTCCAATTCCAAAGTCAAACAGATATCGACCGGCTGCTTCCATACATATCCCCCGAGCAGACGGGACGGCTGGGTTGGAGCGTCGATCAGCGAAGCGACCTGTACTCTCTCGGGGTCCTGTTTTATGAGCTATTGACCGGCAAGCTCCCCTTCCAAGCCCAAGACGCCCTGGGTTGGACATACGCCCATCTTTCTTCCGCCCCAAAACCACCCCATCTCATTAACTCCGAAATCCCGGAGATCCTATCCCGCGTGGTGATGAAGCTCTTGGCCAAGTCCCCTGAAGAGCGTTATCAAACCATTGCCGCGTTGAGGGCGGATCTCGCCCGCTGCCGCTTAGAGTGGGAACGGCGCGGCGCGATTAACCCCTTCCCCTTGGGGCAAAGTGATTTGCCCCAACGGCTCCTTAAGCACGACAAGCTGGTTGGCCGCAATCAAGCCTTCGCCGTCCTAACCAGGGCCTATTTGGACGCAAGGCGGGGACGACCCCAGGCTGTTTTCGTTTCAGGGATCCCAGGCGTTGGCAAGACCGCCCTGGTCAACGCCTTTCAGAAAAGAGAGCTGGCAACGAAGCCAAAGAATTACTTCCTTTACGGCAAGTCCCTGCCGATCGTAGGCGACATGCCCTATAGCTCCATCTTGCAAGCTATCACCGGCCTCATCCAACAGATCTTGACCCACAAGAAGGAGGCGGACTACTGGCGGCCCCGCCTCCGGGAAGTCTTGGAAGATGCGGGGGGCATTCTCACGGAAATGATCCCGGAGCTAGCTTCCCTCACCGGCCCCTTTCCAGCGACGGCGCCTTTGCCTCCAAGAGAGTCCCAGCTTCGTTTTCTGCGGACCTTTAGTAAGCTGATCAATGTCTTTGCCGCTCAACACTGCCCTCTTGTCTTTTTCCTTGACGATCTTCAATGGATGGATGAGGCCTCCTTGGAACTGCTTGAACATCTAGCGGGCACAACTGCCGGCTTCCTCCTTTGGATCTTTGCCTATCGCTCCGGCGAAGAAGGGGCCGCCGAACGGACATCCCGCCTGATGAAGGCCTTAGCCGACGGAGGGGCTTCTGTTCACCACATCCATATCGAACCCCTCAACCTCAGTCAAACAAGAAAGCTGATCAGCGGCATCCTTGGGCAACGTCAGGGGATCGAGGCCCTGGCGAGCGATGTCTTCCGCCGATCGGGCGGGGTCCCCTTGTACATCAGGCAGGTCCTCCATGGCCTCTACAGTGAAGGCTCCCTCCATTTCTCCCTCGATCAGATGACCTGGCAGTACGTCGGCGCAGACGAAAGGAAAATCCCCTGGGAGGAGGACATGATCGACCTCCTCTTGGCTAGGGTCAAAGGACTGCCCGCCCATACGGCCGCCATAGTCAAGTACGCCGCCTGCCTTGGCCGCCGCTTTCCCCTTCCGATCCTAGCGGCCGTTTCCGGCTGGCCCAGCGAGGCCCTGGTATTAGACCTTGAGCCGGCAGTCACGGCGGGCATCTTGCTCAAAGGAGATGATAATAGACCTGGTTCCTGCTACGAATTCGTCCATGACCGGGTGGTCGAAGCCCTCTATTCCCTCCTGCCGGAAAGAGAGAAGAAAAAGATCCACCTCCAGGCAGGGTGGGCAATGCTGGAGCAGCAAGGCCTAACCTTCATGGATGCGGGGCTTTTTGCCGCGGTTGACCACCTAAACTCCGCCTTGGACCTCATCACAGACGCCGATCAACGCTTGCAGCTGGCCCAGTACAATCTAGAGGCAGCGAAAAAGGCAAGGGCATCGGTAGCTTTTAAAGCCGCCCTCGGCTACTTGCAGGTGGGCATCGAGCTACTGCCTCAAGACTGCTGGGATACGCATTATGAACTGTCCTTCGAACTCTATTCCCACTATTACTGGTGCAAGTTCCTGTTGGACGGATTCCAATCCGCAGAACAAATATTCCAGCTCATCGAGGGTCATGCCCGGACCGTCGAGGAAAAGGTCGAACTTTACGTCGACCGGGCATCCCTGGCGACAGCCTACTACACCGATGAAGAAGCTGTCCGTTCGGGACTTGCGGCTTTGCAGCTGCTTGGTTTACAAATCCCGATGCGGCCCAGCGAAGAAGAGCTGACACAGGAACTAGCGGCCACCCGTGGGCTCCTGGCAGATAAGGCGATTGACTTCTTATTGCACCTTCCGCCCATGACTGACCCCTGGGCGCTGCAGACCATCGGCGTCCTCGGCAAACTCATACCCCCGGCAACCGTTTTTGATCCCGGGCTGTTTGTTTACGTTGTACTCCAAATGGTTAAGCTCTCCCTCCAGTATGGGACGACGGCCCTGTCGGCTCTGGCCTATGCCGGCTACAGCTTCCTTTGCGTCACTCAGCTCCGCGATTTCACCGCAGGCATTAGCTTCCAAAAGCTGGCCATGGACCTTGCGGCGCGCCACGAAGGCAGTGTTAGGTACATGGTGGATTACTTTGTGGCCACTTATCTGAACCACTGGCACAGACCGCTGCGGGAAAGCTTCAGGTATGGCAAGCGAGCTTATCGCCTCGCCCACGAACACGGGGACATCCTCTTTGCCGGCGCCATCCACGTGGAAATGGTCCAGATGCGCTTCGTTCTCGGGGATTCCCTCGATGACCTAGAGCAGCAAAACAAGGCCGCCCAGGCCGCTGTCGCTCAATATGGAATAGGTGATCTCCTGGACATCCTCCAGACAACGGACCAGTACATCGCCAACCTCCGGGGCCAAACGGCAGATCCCTTGACTTTCACCGGGAATGGGTACGATGAACAAGTAGTTGCCGAACGGATGTTGGCGACCGAATCCACCATCATCGTCCCCTTCTACTACCTGATGAAAATCCGCTCCCTTTACCTTCAGGGCGCCGCTAAAGAAGCATGGGAGCTAGTGATGCGCGTCCATCCCGAGCGAGGGACGATGGCCGGCAAGGTCAGCCTGCCGGAGTTCGACTATTGGACTTGTTTGGTGGCCGCGGCCGTGATCCCAACTTTGCCCAAATCCGCCGCCCAGCAGGCGAGGAAGCTTCTGAACCAGGGGTTTAAGCATCTGCAGCAATGGTCCCAAGCCTGTCGGGATAACTTCTACCACAAATTATGTCTGGCCAGCGCGGAGCGATATCGACTGCAAGGGAGCAAGATGAAGGCCATGGCCAACTACGAAGAGGCCATTGGCCTCGCCTTGAGCCATGGCTACAAACTCGATGCCGCCCTCGCATGCGAACTGGCCGCCGCGTTTTACTTGGAGCGGGACTTTGCTCAGAATGCCAAGATCCATCTCGACTGTGCGTGCCGCCTTTATGAGGAATACGGGGCTACGGCCAAAGCCAACCGGTTGCGGGCCACATACAGGGAAATCCTCGGGTCCCCCTCGACAAGCCAACCTGTGCAGCCTCCCCATGATCGGGAGGTGGCCTCCCGAGTCGTAGAGAAGGCGGAACTCATCGCCTTCAAAGAGGCTTTTGCCAGCCTCGCGAGCCAAGGCGATCTTGGCGAACTGATTAATCGGCTGATGGGCATCATTCTCAAGAGCGCCGGGGCCCAGCGAGGCTTCCTCCTCGCCGTAAGGGATGATGACATCACCGTCATCGCTGGCAGGGACCAGGGCCTTCCTCCCGATGAGGCGCCGGGTGCTTCCCCTAGGGGATTCTCCCAGGCCATCGTCCGCTACGCCCTGGGCACAAACAAACCGGTGTTGGTCCCCGATGCCAGGGAGGACCTGCTCTTCGCCAAGGACGGTTACGTCCGCTCTTTCCACCCCAAGTCGGTCCTGTGCCTTCCTCTAACCTGGAACGATCAACGGGGAGTCTTGTATCTGGAAAACAATCTGGCGGCCAACGCTTTTGCGGCCGATCTCATCGAGCCCGTTGAAAGGTTCGCCTCCCAGGCATTAATGGTCTATCAGGCGAGTCTCGGCCCAGCGGCCAACAAGATCGCCGCGGCGCGGGAAGCCAATGTCGTCTTCACGAATCGGGAGGCCAAGATTCTCTCTTTAATTGCCGCAGGACTTTCTAATATCGAGATCGCTGCCCGATTGCACATCGCGGAAGGAACGGTCAAGTGGTATACCCACCGATTGTTCAACAAGCTGGGGGTGGAAAGCAGAACCCAAGCCGTGGTGCGCGCCGGTGAACTCGGACTGCTAGCCCTAGAGTAGAGTCAGATGTCTAAACCCGGTCCGAGGGATGGCCGCGGGTAGGCAAAAACGATGGGGGCAACCCTGCTATCTAAGCGATCGAAGCTGTAGCCTTTGTGTTGGAGCAAGGCAATGATCTGGGGCAGGGCGGCCACCGTCTGGTACTTATCGTGGCTGTCATGGGCGAGGACGATCAACCGCTCCTGCCCTTTCAAGGAGCGGGCTAGGCCATCGAGGATCCCCGCGGCCGTTACGTTGGGGCCCACATCCGCCGCCGAAGCGTTCCAATCGAAGTAGACGAAGCCCCGCCGAAGCATTTCCGCAATGAGCTCCTGGTAGATGCCGATGTTGTAGGCATTGATGCTGCCGCCGGGAAAGCGAAAGACAGTCGGGTAAAAGCCAGTCGCCGTCCGGATGGCTTCATGGGCCGCATAGAAATCCTCCAGGAAGGCATCGACGGAAGCATAGATTTCATTGTAGCGATGGGTGGCGCTGTGGACCCCTAGGGTGTGTCCTTCGGCGATGATCCGCCTTAAGATGTCCGGATCGGCGCCGGCAGTGACCACGAAGAAGGTAGCTTTGATGTCATGTTCCCGCAAGATGTCCAGGATCTCTAAGGTCCTGGCCGAAGGCCCATCATCAAAGGTCAAATAGGCCGTCTTCTTAGCCCGAACCAGCCTTTCCGGCAAGCCCCCGTAAAGCTTCGGATACATCCGCTGGTAGTCAGGGCCCGACGGAGCTGGAGGGAGCAGCTCCCCCGCGGCTTCCTGGGGAAGGCTGCCGGTTAGGCTATTTAGCTTCGCACGGACGACGGAGGGCTCTGCAGTCTGGGCAATCGCCCCGATGTCGGGCCGAGCGACTGAGGTCACCACCCTTGTAGCGACGACCACTACGCCCCAACCCGTGACGAAGACTATGGATGCAAGGAGCAGATAGATCAGATGCTTAAAAAACCGGACGCTTCCCAGGTACAACGAATACATCCTCCCGGCTCGCCTGGTGCTCCTGATTATATCATACGAATTTCGACAAGGGGAAGCCAACTAAGGTTTGATTTTTCTAGTATGGCGGCCCGTCGCCGAGCCGCCTTTTGCTTAGAACTGCACCTGGGGGACTTCCCTGGCCCCTTCCGCCGCTTGGAAGTAAGGCCGGGCCCCTTTGCCGAGGAGGCCAGCGAAGATCACCGTGGGGAAGCGGCGGATGGCCCTGTTCCAAGTCTCAACAGACTCATTGTACCGCATCCGCTCAACGGCAATCCTGTTTTCCGTCCCCGCGAGCTCATCTTGCAGCCGGATAAAGCTGGCATCCGCCTTTAGCTCAGGGTAGCTTTCGGCGATGGCCAAAAGACGCCCCAGGGCTGCATCAAGACTGTTGTTCGCTTCCATCCTCGCACCTGGATCACCGGCGGCCAGCAGCCGGCTCCTTGCCGCTGCAATTTCGGAGAAGACCCGCTCTTCATGGCTAGCATAGCCCTTCACCGTATTGACCAGATTAGGGATGAGATCGGCCCGCCTTTGGAGCTGATTCTCCACCTGGGCCCACCTGGCATCGACGTTGGTTTCCAAGGTGACTAGGGAATTATACTGGGATATGAAGGCAACGAGAAAGACTAAAACGACCACACCGACAATAATCAAACCTTTTCGCATCTTGCAGCCTCCCTATTAGAACTTGCGGCCGGCCCCACCGCCGCCGCTCCTTCCTCCCCCAAAGCCGCCAAAACCGCCCCCGCCGCCATGGGGAAAACGCGGCACCCGCACTGGCCTTGGCCGGTGAACCGTTCCCCCTGGCCCCTTTGGCTCTTGCCGCCGGTAAAGGTAGGTCACGATCACCGCAATCAAGATGAAGATGATAAACGCTACCAGCCAGTCGTCCTCCCGGCGGCCAAGTTCGTAGTGCTCGCCGGCCAGTTCCCCTTTGAACACCTTCGCACCGGCCAGTAAGCCTTGACCGTACTCTCCCTTGGCCAAATGGGGAACGACCGCCTGATCAAGAATGGCGCCTACTTTGCCGTCGGGGAGGACGCCTTCCAGCCCGTACCCGACTTCAACCTGGATCTCTCGATCATCAACGCTGAGTAGAATCAACAAACCGCTGTCTTCCGGTCCCCCGATCCCCCACTCATTGAAGAGCTGCGTCGCGTAGTCCTTCGGAGTCAAAGGCGCCGCGGTGCGGATGGTGACCACCGCAAGCTCCACCCCGTGTTCATCCTTAAGAGAAGTGGCCACATCCTCCATCTGCTGACGATGATCGCGGCCGATGACATTGGCAAAATCGTTTACATAGCCAACTGGTCTTGGCAGGGCGGCAAAACAGCTAGCCGTTGCCAAAAGTAGGAGGATTACGATTAAGAACCTTCTATGAAATGCTTTTTGCACCCATACCACCCCCTCGCCGATTGAAGGATGCAGCTTTCCACAGAGATTATATCAGATAACAAGGAAGCCAAGAAGGCGCTGTTTTTTGCCTGATAATGACAAAGGGCACCGCGGCTGGGCCGGGTGCCCCTCAATCGGGTTATCCTACTGGGCCAGCAGGGCCTCCGTCATCGCGTCGATGAACTCAGGCACATCATCGGGGGCGCGCCCACTGACCACATTGCCTTCGACTATGGCCGGCAGATCGTCCCGCCAGATCCCGCCCATGATCTCAACATCGTCTTTGCTGGCCAGCCAACCGGTGATCTTCTTCCCTGCCACCACGTCGGCCGCGG
>JAAYLV010000056.1 GCA_012521755.1 Bacillota bacterium
ACGGTGACCAGGCGGCCAATGGGCAGCCCCTTGGGGAAGATGACGGAGAGTCCCGAGGTGACGATGATGTCCCCCTGCTTCAGATCGGCATCCCGGACCAAGGGCTTGACCCGGGCCAGTCCCGCCGACTCGGACAACCCTTCCACCAGGACCAAGTCTCCCGTCCGCTGGCTGACCCCCCCGATGGCGCTGGAGGGGTCGATCATCAGCATGACCCGCGCCGTTTTCTTGGCGACGGACCGGGTTGAGCCCACCACCCCGCCGGGACCGACCACACCCATCCCAGCCCGCAGACCATCTTCTTCACCTAAGTCAATGATGATGCTGCTCAGCCAGTTCCCTGGATCCCTAGCAATCACCTGGGCCGGCAGCATGTTGTAACCAACTTCCTGCCGGAAGCCCAAAGCTTCCCGGAGCCAGGCATTTTCCCGGCGGTACTCCCGCAGCCGGATATTCTCCGTCTGCAAAAGCTCCACCTGGGCTCGCAGCTTCGCGTTGATCTCCTTTAGCTGCCGCCATTCCAAGAGGGCCTGCCAATTCTTAGCAGTCCATGCGCCAACGGTGGCCAGCCCCCGTTGGAGGGGAGCGAGCCTGTCGGCCAAGAAGGCCTCCAGGCCCGTGACATGCTCCCTTTCTGCCGTGAGGTGAAGGGCTGCCATCAGGAGGAGGAACGCGGCTACATACAGTATGAGCCTATGGCCCTCCGGTGGGCGCACCACCATCACTTCCCTATGCCTTCAACTTGCGGGTGCTGAGCATGACCCGTCCCAACAGGTCAAAGTGCTCCAGGGCGGCGCCGGTGCCGATGGCCACCACCCCCAAGGGATCCTCGGCCAGATGCACAGGCATGCCTGTCTCGTTGGCCAGGAGCCGGTCCAGACCTGCCAGGAGGCTGCCGCCGCCGGCCAGAACAATGCCTTTGTCCATGATATCGGCGGACAGTTCCGGAGGCGTTCGCTCCAAGGTGACCTTCACGGCCTCGACGATCGCGCTGATCGGTTCGGCCAGGGCTTCTTTGACCTCGACGCTGGATATTAGGATAGTCTTCGGCAGCCCCGTCAGCAGATCCCTCCCCCGCACTTCCATGTGCTTCTCATCGCTGCTCCAGGCGCTGCCGATTGTCTGCTTGACCAATTCCGCGGTCCGCTCCCCGACCAGGAGGTTGTACGTCCGCCGGATATGCTGAACGATGGCTTCATCCATTTCGTCGCCGCCAACCCGGATGGAGCGGTGGGAGACGATGCCTCCCAAGGAGATGACGGCCACTTCCGTAGTGCCGCCCCCCACATCCACGATCATGCTCCCCGTTGGATCCTGAACCGGCAGCCCAGCTCCAATGGCGGCAGCCATGGGCTCCTCAATGAGGCGAGCATCTTTGGCCCCCGCGGACAAGGTGGCATCGATCACCGCCCTTTTTTCCACCTCCGTCACTCCGGAGGGGACGGCCACCACCACCCGGGGCCGAAACAAGGAACGGTGCCGGTTGGCCAAATTGATGAAGTGGCGAAGCATTTTTTCGGTGACGTCAAAGTCAGCTATGACTCCATCTTTCATCGGTCGAATAGCAATAATATTCCCGGGGGTGCGTCCCACCATTTGTTTGGCCTCTTCGCCCACCGCCAAGACGTCGTTGGTTTCCCGGTTGATGGCCACAACTGATGGCTCCCGCAGGATGACTCCCCTGCCCTTAACGTAGACAAGGGTATTGGCCGTGCCCAAGTCGATGCCCATATCTTTCGAAAATCGCCCAAACATCTGCCGCTTCCCCTTTCTCACTCACTGCCAGGGTCCCATCAACTTTCCAAGAATCCCATTTCTTTCAAGCTAACGAACTTATTATCCCCAATGATGATATGGTCTAACACCTCAATCCCCAACAGCTTCCCCGCCTCGCAAAGGCGACGGGTCACCCGGATGTCATCTTGACTGGGCTGGGGATCGCCGCTGGGATGGTTATGTACCAGGATCACCGCGGCGCTGCTGCGCCGAATGCATTCTTTGAAAAGCTCTCGGGGATGCACAAGGGAGGAATCCAGTCCACCGACGGATACGTCCCGAATGGCGATCACCCGTCTTTTGGTGTTCAACAGCAGCACGCGGAAGTGTTCCCGGTCGAGGTGCCGCATTTCCTCCATCACCAGGCGAGCGGCATCACTAGGGCCCCTGATGGCGGGGCGCTCCCCGCAGCTTGCCCTCGCCAGGCGCCGGGCCAGTTCACAGGCGGCCTTCAGCTGCGCCGCCTTGGCCGGTCCGATGCCTTCGATCTGGCATAAATCTTCCACGCTGGCGGCGGCCAGGTCCACGAGCCCAGGATACTTGGCCAGCAGTCGGTCCGCTAGGGTGAGGGCCGAATCCCGGCGACTCCCCACCCGCAGGATGATGGCCAAAAGGTCCCTCAGGGCCAAGGCCCTCGGCCCAAGCTGCCAAAGCTTCTCCCGCGGCCTTTCGCTTGCCGGCAGTTCCTTAACCTTAACGACCAGCTTTTCCTGCACGACCATGCCCTCCTACTTCTTGGGCATGGCTGGCATGAGGGGCAAGATCAATCAGTAAATCAAAGCCAAATTCCTTGCACATCTTGGCCAGACGGACCAAGGGCAGCCCGACAACATTGAAGTAGCAGCCCTGGATGCCCTCGACAAGCAAGCTCCCCAAGGCCTGGATGCCGTAGGCGCCCGCCTTGTCCATGGGCTCCCCGCTGGCAACGTAACTGGCGATCTCAGCTCGCGTCAGCTGGCGAAAGGTCACCGCGGTAGTCTCATGGCCCAAGACGGAGCGTTTGCTTCTTGCATCGACCACCGCCAGCCCCGTTATCACCCGATGGGTCCGGCCGCTGAGGCGAGCCAGCATATCCCTGGCCTCATCCTCGCTGGCCGGCTTCCCCAGTATTTCATCCCCCAAGACGACTACTGTGTCCGCGCCGATGACTAGGCCTTCCTCCACCTGCTCGGCCACAGCTGAAGCCTTGGCCAAGGCGCAGCGCCTGGTCTTCTCCGCAGGGCTGTCCCCCGGGATGGAGTCTTCGTCGATTTGCGCGGCGATCACCTCAGGTTCAAGACCGATATTCCTTAACAAGCTCAGGCGCCGGGGCGAAGCCGACGCCAGGATAATCTTCATCTTCACCCCACCTCGGCACGGTCTTTCTCAGCTACATTCGCCAGTAGGCAAACAAGCCGAGGACCACCCCTATCAGTGTTACCAAATTGAAGCGAAAAGCGATCCCTAGTTGGAGGGTGGCCATGCCCGCGAGGTTCAGTTCCCGTACGTGAAGGCCCGCTTCATAGGGTCGGGCGAGCACCGGCAGCCAAACGCCCAAGGCATCTCCCACCACCGTGCCTAATAGGCCTCCGACAACGACAATCAGTAGGAGCAAAATCCACTCCTTGCGTGCCTTGCGCAAACCCCAACCCTCCTCAGCTGCGGCCTTTGCCCCACGAGAAACTTAATTCACCAATCGAAGGATAATCTCCTTGCCCGGAGGGACTTTTCTTTTTCAGCCA
The DNA here is from genome assembly GCA_012521755.1 of Bacillota bacterium. Lineage (GTDB taxonomy): Bacteria > Bacillota > Limnochordia > JAAZLZ01 > JAAZLZ01 > JAAZLZ01. Next base: position 3,498 of record JAAYLV010000056.1, read on the forward strand.
TTCTTTGCCAGGGAGGCATTGAGACTGCCGCTTCGATATCCTTCCAGGTCGAGGGCAACATACAAGAAGCCAAGCTCCTTGAGCTTGGCGGCAATCTTTGGCCCAAGGTCAACGGCCCGGCCCATGTCGCCTGGGGAGACTTCCAGCCGGGCCACCTCCCCATGATGCCGCAGCCGCAGCTGCCCGAAACCAAGACCCCGCAGGAAGGCTTCGGCTTCCGCCACCTGGGTTAGCTTAGGCAGGGTAACGGGGCTGCCGTAGGGAATCCGGGAGGCAAGGCAGGCCATGGAGGGCTTGTCCCAGGTGGGCAGGTTCATCTCCCGGGAGAGAGCCCGGATTTCCGCCTTGGTGAGGCCCACCTCCTGGAGGGGGCTTCGGACCCCCAGCTCTTTGGCGGCCCGGGATCCGGGGCGATGATCCTTGAGGTCGTCATAGTTGCTGCCGTCAATGACCTGACTGATGCCCAGTTTCCTCCCCAGCTCCTGCAATCGGCTGAAGAGCTCCCGTTTGCAAAAGTAGCAGCGCTCGGGGGAATTGGCGGTGAACTCATCCATAGCCAGCTCGCCCGTGGCCGTCTGCTCCCACCTCACCCCCAGCTGTTTCGCCATCGCCTCCGCGGCTTTGGTTTCCGCCTGGACGCGGATGGGGGATATGGCGGTCGCGGCCACGCACCTGTCCCCCAATTCTTCGCGGGCCACTTTCAACAGAAAGGTGCTGTCAACCCCGCCGGAATAGGCGACGATTACCCCCTCCATCTCCCGGAGGATCCGCCGCAGCGCGGCCAATTTTTCCTTCACGTCATCAGCCCCCATCTAAGACACTCAAATATCGTTCACCAGTATCGGGCAGCATGACCACGATCCTGGCCCCAGGCCCCATCTCGAGGGCCGCTTGACGGGCGGCGGCGACGGCGGCCCCGGAAGAAATCCCAACTAGGAGCCCTTCCTTGCAGGCCAACTCCTTGGCCATCCCATAGGCATCCTCGTCCTTCACGGGAATCACCTCATCGATGATCTCCCGGTTGAGCACCTTGGGGACGAACCCCGCGCCAATGCCTTGAATCTTGTGGGGACCGGGACTGCCTCCAGAAAGGACCGGCGAGCCGGCCGGCTCCACGGCGATAATCCGGACGTTGGGATTCTTCTCCTTCAGGACCTCCCCTACTCCGGTGATGGTGCCGCCAGTTCCCACCCCGGCCACAAAGGCATCGATCTGGTCGATTTGGGCCAGGATTTCCTGTGCGGTGGTCTCCCGGTGGATTTGGGGATTGGCAGGGTTTTCAAACTGCTGGGGCATGAAGTAGTCCGGGTTGGCCGCAAGGAGCTCCTGGGCGGCCTTAATGGCCCCCCCCATGCCCTGGGACCCCGGAGTCAGCACTAGCTCCGCCCCGTACAGTTTGAGCAAAGTCCGCCGCTCCCGGCTCATCGTTTCGGGCATAGTCAGAATCAACCGGTACCCCCGGGCCGCCGCCACCAAGGCAAGGCCAATCCCCGTATTGCCGCTGGTTGGTTCAACGAGGACGCCCCCGGGCCGCAGCCTCCCTTCCTTTTCCGCAGCCTTAACCATTGCCAAGGCGATCCTGTCTTTGACGCTGCCGCCAGGGTTGCGCGATTCTAGTTTCCCGTAAAGGGACCCTGCCCCAATCCGTTGGAGCTTCACCAAAGGGGTGTTTCCGAAGTAATTGAGAACTCCCTCAACAGTTTTCGTAGCGTCCACCTCCCTTTTGTCAGGCCATCGGCTGGCCAACGAGTTTTCCCATCCAGCATAGGCTGAGCCAAGCTGCGGGAAGGATAGCAACTAGAGCGACCAGCCAGTTGCTGAGCGTTCGGATGCGCAAAAATGCAAGCTGGAGAGTCTGCCCTTGAAAACAAAAGCTATTGCTTACCGATAGTTCATACCAACGCTTTTCGCCCATTGCGACAGCCGAGGATTCGTACCAAACTATAATCGTTATCGTTATTAATAACAGTGGAGGGGATTTAGTTGTCCGACATCATCAACGAGAACGTCCTAGGCACAACGAAGGGCACCATGTTGGAAGAAGCCGTCGCGAAGAACTTCCAGGGAGAATGCATGGAGACGGGCCTTTACTTAGCCATGGCCCGCCAGGCGGAGCGGGAAGGATACCCGGAAATCGCCACCGTCCTGGAAAGGATAGCCATGGAAGAAGCGTGGCACGCGGCCCGCTATGCAGAGCTCAATGGCCTCATCGACAGCACCAAGGAGAACCTGCTCAAGATGCTGGACGGGGAGCTCCATGCCAACAAGGGCAAGCGCAATGCGGCGGTTCAGGCGAAACAGGAGAATCTCGACGAAGCCCACGATCTGTTCGATGAAACTTCCCGGGATGAGGCTCGCCATGCCAAGGCCCTGCAAGGACTCCTCGATCGCTACTTTTCCTAATCCCCACCCTCCCACGGATAGCCAGGACCTAGGGAGGTAATGCGGGGAGATGACCCACAGACAGGGCAGGCCGGATCCCGTTCGATAGCTACTTCCCGGAAGCTGGTGGTCAGTCCGTCGAACAGGAGAAGCCGGCCTGCCAAGCCTTCGCCCACGCCGAGGATGAGCTTGATCGCTTCGAGGGCTTGGAGGACCCCCAAAACTCCCGGTATCGCCCCCATGACCCCTACCTCCCCAGCGCCAGGGACGCCCCCGGCAGGGGGAGGTTCAGGGAACAAGCAGCGGTAACAGGCCCCGCGGCGGGGCAGGACCGTCATCATGATTCCCTCCCAGCGCAGGACGCCCCCTTCCACCAGGGGTATCCCCGCTAAGACGCAGGCATCGTTGAGCAAGAACCTCGCGGGGAAGTTGTCCACCGCATCGATGACCACATCATAGCCCTGGATAGTCTCCATCGCGTTGGCCGGGGTCAGCTTGATAGGGTAAGTCTTGACCTCAATCAACGGGTTCAACGCCCTGAGGGCGCGCGAGGCCGATTCCACCTTCGGCCGGCCCAGATCTTCGGTGCGATGGAGGATCTGCCGCTGCAAATTGGATAGATCCACCCGGTCGCTATCGACTATCCCCAAGGTGCCGATCCCCGCCGCGGCTAGATAATAAGCGGCGGGAGAACCAAGCCCCCCCGCGCCGACCACTAACACTCGCGCCCTGCGAAGCCGCTCCTGGCCTTCTTCTCCTACCTCCCGCAGGATCAGCTGGCGGTTGTACCTTTTCAGCTCGCCACCGGTGAGTGCCACCCATTGCCCCCCAATCAATGCCTTTTGGGACCATTCTACCAAGGGAGAAAACTAGTGTCAACGCGGCTAGTAGATCCGCATCAGCTTTGTCCCGCGATAGTAGTGGGCGAGGATTTCCCGGTAATTATAGCCCTGGCGGGCCATGCCGTCGGCTCCGTACTGGGACATGCCCACGCCGTGGCCATTCCCCCTGATGGAAAAGCGAACCCGTCCTTCCAAGACCGCCACATCGAACCAGTTGGACCGCAGTCCTAAGGCCTCCCGCACCTGCCTGCCGGTGAAGACTTTCCCCCCCACGGCCACCGCTTGCACGCGGCCGCTGGGGTAGCGCTGGAGGATTTCGATGGCCGGACCCTCCCCTTCGAGGCCGAGGGAGCGGGCGATCTCTTCCCAGGGCACCTCCTGTTCCGTGCGGTAATGGGGCGAGTGCTCCTCATAGGGGCTGGGGGTGCTCCGCAGGTAGGGATGGAGGGCGCTCCAGTAGTTCTCCGAGTCTTCCGTCTGTCCTCCACTAGTTGAATGATAAGCGGGGAAGATGAGCTCGCCCCGGTAGGTGAGGACCTCCCCGCGGGTTGCCCGGACAGCCATGCGAATCCGGCTCCAGTAAATGGGGAAAGCGGCTCCCCATTTTTCCCGGAGCCCTTCCAGGCTGACCCAAGCCTGATCCCGCTGGAAGCTGCTGGTCAGATGGTACCCGCCGCCCCCGGTCCGCACCGCACGCAAAGCATAGGTGCGGGCGGCCACCGCCTGGGCCTTGAGGGCCTCCAGGTGGAAGACCGCCGGCATTTCGGCGGCGACAACTCCGGCCACGTATTCTTCCAGGTCCAGCTCCACCAGGCGGCTGACGTCTTCGCGAAACAGCCGGACTTGGATCTGGTCCCTGCCCGGTGGTTCGTAGCCCCTCACCAAGATCGCCGGCAAGACCGCGGCAATGAGGCACATTAAGACTATGTACACCAGCCACCGCAACGATCATCCCCCCCTGAACCGAACAATATCATCCTATGGGCTCAGGGGGGGAAATATGACGGGAACAAAAAAGGGCAAGACCCCGCATCCGGCGGCCTGCCCTGCCCGTTGCCATGCAATAGAATTATTCCCTAGGGACGATGCAATCTACGGGGCACACGGCTACACAGTCGTCACAGCCAGTGCACAGGTCAGGATCGATGACAAAGATCTCGTCACCTTCACTGATGGCCCCTTCCGGGCACTCCGGTTCGCAGGCACCGCAAGCAATGCATTCATCGGTAATTACGTTGACGTGGTCCGCCACATCCTTCGCCTCCTATACTTTAGCAGTTTGATGGCGGGAATAAGCCATTTCAAATATAGCAGAGACCTCCACCGGTGTCAACAAGACCTATCTCGGCAGTCAACGGCTCCTCTACTGCGTGATAATAGCCTCGTAACCCTTCGCTTGGAGCTTAGCCCGGAGGGCTTCGGCATTCTTCCGTTCCGCGAAGGCCCCCACTTGCACCCGGTATGGCGGCCCGGGGCTCAGATAAACAGGCAGGTTCTCTTCCTCCTTCAGCTTCTCGCCTAGCCTGCGGGCGTTCTCCTCCTCTTGGAAGGCCCCCACCTGCACCCGATAGAGGACAGGGGTTTTGGGCGCCTTGACCACCTGGGGAGGAGGTGTGGGGAGCGGTTCTTCCTCTTCCTCCGTATCGACTGCCTCATCTAGTGGTGGCGGAGGGCTTGGCTGCGGACGGGAAGCAGTCGTTGTGGGCTTCATTAAAGGCTCGGCCATCAAGCGGATGGCGTACTGCCCCATGAGGTACCCGAGGAAAACGGCGACGATGCCTACCGCCAGCAACGTTGCGGCCAGTGATAGTTTATCCCGCCATGCATTCTTGTTTTTTGCCGCTACCACCAGCCTCACCTCCACTTGGCCTCACGATATAACTACTCCCTGCACGAACAGATTCCTCTTAGGGACGTGAGTTTTCCATGGGCCAAAGGCCCCGCAGCTCCCCAACCAGATACAAAGAACCGCAGATGCAGACAACTCCCGTCTCCCCCGCCTGTTCCATGGCCCACGCGAGGGCTTGCCGGGGATCCCCTTCGCTGTGGGACTCGATCCCATAGGGGCTGGCCAGCTCCACTAGTTCCGCCGGATCGCTGGGTGCACTGCGGGATGAAGACGGGCGGGTGAAGACCACCTTCTCGCCTAAGGGGAGCAAGGCTTCCAGGATCTTGGCCCGATCCTTCTCCCCGAGGACCGCCATCACGTAAATGATGGGTCGTCCCGGGAAAGCCCCGGCCAAAGCCTGGCTTAAGGCCCGGGCCCCGTCGGGGTTATGGGCGCCGTCGAAGATGACTGGCGGCCGCTCCTGGACCATCTCGAAGCGGCCCGGCCAGCGGGCGCTCCGCAGACCCTCCCGGACCGCCTCGGGACTTATGTCCCAGCCCTCCTCCACCAAGACCTCCGCGGCAGCTAGGGCCGTCGCTCCATTGACCGCCTGGTGGGGCCCGGCCAGGCCCATGGTCAGTCCTTTTTCCCGCCAGAGGCGCCCGCGGTAGTTGAGCTTCGTCCCCCACAGACCCCAATCGATCAGCTCATACTCCACATCAGAGCCGACCTGCAGGAGGGGCGCACGCCGCTCTTGGGCGACGCGGGCGATGACTTCCCTTGCTTCGTCCTCCTGGGGCCCGCTGACGACGGGGCGGCCCTCCTTGATGATTCCCGCCTTCTCCTTGGCGATGGAGCCGAGGGTGCTTCCCAGCTGCATTGCATGATCCATGGCGATCTTGGTGATCACTGCAGCTTCCGGAATGATCACATTGGTCGCATCAAGCCGCCCGCCAAGGCCCACCTCGATGATCATCAGGTCCACCCCTAGCTCAGCGAAGCAGAGGAAGGCCAGCGCGGTGCCCAGCTCAAACTCGGTGGGATGGCCATATTCCCCGATGAGGCCTTCGTCTTTGACCAGGGGCCAGACCCGGGCGACCAGGTCGGCCACATCTTCGTCGCTGATGGAGCGGCCATCGACCCGGATCCGCTCGTTATATTTCACCAAGTGGGGCGAGGTGAACAGCCCCGTGCGGTAGCCGGCTGCTTGACAGATGGAAGTGAGCAGCGCGGCCACCGAACCTTTGCCGTTGGTCCCGGCGATGTGGACCGCGGGGTTCCTCTCCTGGGGACGGCCGAGTCTCTCCAGCAAAGCATTTATCCGCTCTAGTCCCGGTTTGCTGCCAAAACGAGCCAGACTATGGATGCGCTCCAGCGCTTCAGTGTAGTTCATGACTATTCCTCGATCTCCGCCAAACGGGCCGTCAAGGCTTCGATTTTCTGCTGCAGTTCGCTGTATCTTGCCCGTTCCTTCTCAACTACCGCCGGGGGAGCCTTGCTGATGAAGTTTTCGTTGGCCAGTTTACCCTGCGAACGGGCCAGCTCCTCCCGGGCCTGATCTAGCTCTTTCCCCAGCCGCCGCTTTTCTTCTTCCAGATCTACCAGGTCGGCGAGGGGCAAGTAGATTTCAATGCCGGCGGCAACGGCCGCGATGGCCTTCGAGGGCCTGGCCGCAGCCTTTGGCCGCTGCTCTAGGCTCTCCACCCCTGCCAGCAGCTGGACATAAGCCAGGTTCTCCCGGATCAAGGGGCTTTCCCCTGCATCCATGAAGAGGATGGCGCTGATCTTCTTGCCGGGGGGCACGTTCTTCTCGCCCCGGATGTTGCGGATGGCCCGGATGACTTCCATGATGGCCGCCATGGCCGCCTCCCCTTCCGCATCCTCAAGCCCCTCCGGCACGGGCCAGCTCTCCAGCATGATAGTCTGGCTGGCGCCTGGCAGGTACTGCCAAATGGCCTCGGTGAGGAAGGGCATGAAGGGGTGGAGCAGCTTCAACGACCCGGCAAGGACATGATACAAGACGGCCTGGGCCCCTTTCCGCGCCTTTTCCCCTTCTTTGCCGTAAAGGCGCGGCTTGACCAGTTCGATGTACCAATCGCACAGTTCGCTCCAGATGAAATCATAGAGGGCCCGGGCAGCCTCGCCCAAATCGAAGCGCTCCAGCTGCCTGGTCACCTCGGCAACCACCCGTTCGTAGCGGCTCAAGATCCACCGGTCCGCCAGTGTCAGCTCAGCCGGCAATTCACCTGGCAGGAAGTCGTCCAGGTTCATCAGGGCAAACCGGGCCGCATTCCAGACCTTGTTGGCAAAATTCCGGCTGGCCTCCACCTTTTCCGGTTGATACCGAAGGTCATTGCCCGGGGCGACTCCCGTGGTGAGGGTGTAGCGCAAAGCATCGGCCCCGTATTCGTCGACAACTTCTAGGGGATCGACGCCGTTTCCTAGGGACTTGCTCATCTTCCGGCCGTCGGCGGCCCGCACCAGTCCATGGATGATGACGTGGTGGAAGGGGATGTCGCCCATGAATTCAAGGCCCATGAGGATCATCCGCGCGACCCAGAAGAAGATGATGTCAAAACCCGTGACCAGGACAGAGGTTGGGTAGAAGCGCGCCAGCTCCGGCGTCTCCTCCGGCCAGCCTAGGGTGGAGAAGGGCCACAGGGCCGAGCTGAACCAGGTATCGAGGACGTCGGGATCCTGGACCAGGTCACGGCTGCCGCATTTGGGGCATTCCTCAGGATCCTCTTTGGCCGCGATGGTCTCGCCGCAGCTTTGGCAGTACCAAACGGGGATCCGGTGGCCCCACCAAAGCTGGCGGGAAATGCACCAATCCCGGATGTTTTCCATCCAGTTCAAATATGTCTTGGTGAACCGCTCCGGAACGAAGCGAATACGGCCGTCAACCACCGCTGCAATGGCGGGGCCGGCCAAAGGCTTCATCTTGACGAACCACTGCCTGGAAACGAGGGGCTCCACCATCGAGTGGCAGCGATAGCAGTGGCCCACCGCATGGAGGTGGTCTTCGACCTTTAGCAAGAGTCCTGCCTTATCTAGATCCTCGACTACCCGCCGCCTGCACTCCAAGACCGCAAGGCCAGCGTAGGGACCGGCCTCTTCAGTCATTTTGCCATCGGGGCCGATGACCTTAATCTGATCCAAACCATGGCGCTGACCCATATCAAAGTCGTTGGGATCGTGGGCCGGGGTCACTTTGACCATGCCCGTGCCGAACTCGGGATCGACGAAGTCATCGGCGATGATCGGGATGGGCCGGTCCATGAGGGGCAGGATCACCTGCTCCCCCACCAAGTGGCGATAGCGCTCATCGTCAGGGTTCACCGCCACGGCCGTATCGCCCAGCATTGTCTCCGGCCGCGTGGTGGCCACCACGATCCACCCGTCCCCTTCGACCATGGGGTACTTGATGTGATAAAGCTTGCCCTCAACATCGTTGTGTTCAACTTCGATGTCGGACAAGGCGGTGTTGCACTCGCAGCACCAGTTGGTGATGTAGTCCCCCTGGTAAATGAGGCCTTTGTTGTATAGGTCAACGAACACCTCCCGCACAGCCCGGGAGCAGCCTTCATCTAAGGTAAAGCGCTCCCGCTCCCAATCGCAGGAGGCTCCAAGTCTCCTCAGCTGATGGATGATCCGCCCTCCATATTTCTCCTTCCATTCCCAGACCCGTTTGAGGAATTCTTCCCGGCCCAGATCATGCCGGGTCAAGCCTTCTTTGCGCAGGTCCGCCTCCACCTTGATTTGGGTGGCGATGCCCGCATGGTCTGTCCCCGGAATCCAGGAAGTCACGTATCCCTGCATCCGCCGCCAGCGGACCAAGATGTCCTGCAAGGTGTTGTTGAGGGCGTGGCCCATATGCAGCTCCCCGGTCACATTAGGCGGCGGTATGACCACGGTGAAGACTTCGCCGGGAGCTGAGACGTCCCCGTGGAAAAAGCCCCCCTTCTCCCAAAAGGCATAGATATTTCCTTCCACCTCGTGGGGATCGTAGACTGATGGCAACTGCCGCAGTGCTTCTTTGCCCATATTCACGCCTCCCTAATGTTCCCCCGGATAGTAAAAAACCTCTCGCCACAAGGACGAAAGGCTGCTTCCGCGGTACCACCTTGGTTCCCGGCTAACGCCGGGCTCTCGTAAGCTGTAACGGGCATCCCGTTCGGACCTACTGTCTTTCAGCCCGAAAGCTCCAGGGCGACCTGCAGTCCCACCTTCTCCCAGGGGTCTTCCAGCCTAGGACCCCCTCTCTGCCGGGCAGTAGAGCCTGCTCCTCCCCTTCAACGCCTTTTTGGATATTATA
>JAAYLV010000057.1 GCA_012521755.1 Bacillota bacterium
GTTTCAATCCACGCTCCCGCGTGGGGAGCGACTGTAGGGGTCTAAGACCGGCTATTCATCAGCATTACGGAACCCGAAATCGAGAACCCCCAAAATTGACCCCTCAAAAATGCACCCATATTTTCCCAAAACCCACCTAAAGGCCGTATTGATGCGGGTTGCGAACCTCCCAGGAAAATCATGTGCGCTTGGGGTTCGCAAAAGCGGACTCGCTCGAGTAATCTGAATCACTGGCCACACCTCTCATGTTCGACTACTTTCCTCTGATTCCTGCCTGGGCGTTTCTTCGCGCCGGGTGCTCACACGCTAACCTAAGGTCCCACATCGGTTACTCTCCTATGGTGTGTTAATGACAGCTATCGCCTCGCTGCAGATAATTCCAAGACTATCACCAAGGCGACTGTCACTACCGTTTCCTTGCTCGGAAATTAGACAGCTGAGGGTAAATTAGCGAAGGCCCCACCGGCGATGGGGCCCTCTAGCTAATCCTGATACACTGCACCTTTGCTGCCGGAGCTTACCATCCGGCCGTACCGGGCAAGGTAACCAGTCTTGACCTTGGGCTCGGGAGGCTGCCAAGCCTGACGGCGGCGGTCTAGCTCGGCCTGGTCAACGAGGAGGTCGATCCTCTTGGCGGGAATGTCGATCTGAATGAGGTCACCCTCCTGGAGGAGAGCGATGGGTCCACCCTCCATGGCTTCTGGGGAGACATGGCCGATGGAAGCTCCTCGGGATGCTCCCGAGAAACGGCCGTCGGTGATCAGGGCGACCTCTTTGTCAAGCCCCATGCCCGCAAGAGCCGATGTGGGGGTGAGCATCTCCCGCATTCCCGGGCCGCCCTTGGGACCCTCGTAGCGGATGACGACCACATCGCCAGGGTTGATCTTATGGGCGAGAATGGCCTCGACGCAATCATCCTCCGAATCGAAGACGCGAGCCGGGCCTGTGTGGGTCAACATCTCCTCGGCGACGGCCGACTGCTTGACCACTGCGCCTTGGGGGGCGAGGCTGCCGAAGAGGACCGCCAGACCCCCTTCCTGGTGATAGGGATTATCAAGGGGTCGGATGACATCGTCCCGGAGAACAGAGGCGTTAGCGATGTTCTCCCCGACGGTGCGGCCGGTTGCAGTCATCAGATCGAGATTAATGAGACCAGCCTCTGAGAGGCGCTTCATCACCGCTTGGACTCCTCCGGCGCGATAAAGATCCACAACATGGTGGTCTCCCCCCGGCCGCAGGTAGCAAAGATGGGGAGTCTTGGTGCTGATCTCATTAATCCGATTCAGGTCCAGTTCAATGCCAACCTCATGGGCAATGGCCGGAAGGTGGAGGACTGTGTTGGTCGAGCAGCCGAGGGCCATGTCGACGGTGAGGGCGTTGATGAAAGCTTCCTCGACCAGGATATCTCTGACAGTGATACCGCGGCGAAGAAGCTCCATGACCTGCATGCCGGCTTCTTTAGCCAAGCGGCGACGAGCACCGTACACTGCGGGGATGGTGCCGTTCCCGGGAAGGCCCAAGCCTAAAGCCTCCGTCATGCAGTTCATGGAGTTGGCCGTGAACATCCCCGCGCAGGAACCGCAGCCAGGACAAGCCTCATCTTCCAGCTTGGCGAGCTCCTCCATGGTCATGCGACCCGCACTGACGGCGCCGACCGCTTCAAAGATTGTTGACAGGTCCACCTTCTCTCCCCGGAACTCGCCGGGCAGCATCGGTCCCCCGCTAACCACTACAGTCGGCAAGTTGCAGCGGGCAGCCGCCATCAACATGCCGGGGACGATCTTGTCACAGTTGGGCATAAGCACCAAGGCATCAAAGCTGTGGGCCTGGACCATCACTTCCACCGAGTCGGCAATGAGCTCCCGGCTAGCGAGAGAGTAATGCATGCCTAAGTGGCTCATCGCAATGCCGTCACAAACCCCGATGGTATTGAACTCGACGGGTACCCCGCCGGCCATGCGCACTCCGTCTTTCACTGCTTTGACCAGTTCATTTAGGTGTATGTGGCCGGGGATAATCTCGTTGAAAGAGTTGGCAATCCCAACTAAGGGCCTACGCAGCTCCTCATCGGTGTAGCCCATGGCCTTGAACAAGGACCGATGGGGCGCCCGTTCCAATCCACACTTTGCACGTTCGCTTCGCAATGCTCAACTCCCCTCTCCAACTAAATATTAGAGCACCA
>JAAYLV010000009.1 GCA_012521755.1 Bacillota bacterium
ATGCCTGAAGCACATGCTGAATTATGTCCATAAGAGATCTCACTCCTTCAAGCACTTGATGCTTGCCGTTCAAAAGGCAGTGAGATCTCTTTTTCTCTCCCTGGTAGAATATTCCTACCGGGCACCCCACAGTAACTTTACACTAAGGTCAGCCGGCCCGGTGAAACTCCCGGGTGAGCAGGACCAGCACCGTGAAGATCTCAAGGCGTCCAAGAAGCATGAGCAAGCTGAGGAAAAGCTTGGCAGGGCTTGGCAGGAAACCATAATTATCCGTTGGACCCACCATGCCCGCGCCCGGCCCCACATTGCCTAAGGCTGCGGCCGCAGCCCCAACGGAGCTTTCCATATCCAAACCAAAGGCCGTCAATGTCAGTGCGCCAATGACAAAAAGGGCAAGGTAAAAGATGCAAAATCCCATCACGCCTGAAGCAGTCCCTTCAGGCACCACCCTGCCCCCCAGGCGCAAAGGGACCACCGCCCGGGGATGGATCAGCCGGTAAAGCTCCCGGTAGGCATACTTCAAGCACATCAAGACCCTTATCTGCTTGATGCCGCCGGTGGTTGAACCTCCACAGCCGCCCATGAACATCAAGACCAAGAGGATCCCTTTGCTAAAGGCTGGCCAAAGGTCATAGTCGGCTGCGGTAAAACCGGCTCCGGTCATGGCCGCTGCCACCTGAAAAAGAGAATACCTGAGGGAGCTGGCCAGGCTGCCGTAGGCGCCCAGTCGGTTGCTCAAGGTGACCAAGGCCGTTGCCCCCAGGAGCATCCCCCCGTAGAAGCGAAACTCTGTATCGCGGAGCAAGGACCAACCATTGCCCCGCAAGGCATAGTACAAGAGGGCGAAATTGGTGCCGGCAACTAAGATGAAGAGGGTGATTACCCCCTCAATGTAGGGGCTGTTGAAGGCCCTGATGCTGGCGTTCCTCGTTGAGTAGCCCCCCGTCGCCATAGTGGTTAAGCCGTGATTCAGGGCATCATAAAGGTCCATGCCTCCCAACAGCAAGAGGACCGTCAATACTAGGGTCAAACTGAAATAAAGGGCCCAGAGGGCCTTCGCGGTCTCGGTGATCCGGGGGAGGAGGCGATCGGCGGAAAGACCTGGGACTTCCGCGCGAAACAGTTGGTAGCCTCCGCCGCCGAGCTTCGGAAAAACCGCTACGAACAAGACGACAATGCCCATGCCCCCTAACCACTGGGTCAGGCTCCGCCAAAAGAGAATCCCCCGGGGCATAGACTCGATGTCGGTCAAAATTGTGGCTCCGGTGGTGGTGAAGCCAGACATTGTCTCAAAGTAGGCATCGGCAAGACTGGGGCAAGCTCCCGCGAGGAGGAAGGGCAACGAGCCAAAGGCCGCCGCCAGGATCCAACCGAAAGCGGCAACAACGAAGCCCTCCCGGTGACCGATCTCGCCCGCCTTTGTGCCAAGACAAAGGCAGACTCCTGCCCCTAAGGTAATGATGATGGAAAGGAAAAAGGCCTTAACGTCCGGCCCCTGGTAGTGCAATGCCCAAAGCAAAGGCAAAAGCATAGACAGACCAACTATTACCAGCAGCCTGCCTAGTAAATTGCCCACTGCCTGCAGATTCATCCCAGAGCCTCCTAACGGGCCGCGTCAAAGTGTTTTTCGACGCTGGCGACCACATCGGGCAGGGTGAAGACGATGGCCCGATCCCCCGGCAGGATCGCATCCTGACCGCGAGGGATGATGATCCGATTTCCCCGCACAATGGCACCCACGATGGTCCCCCGGGGAAAGGGTACATCCGCCAGCCGGCGGTTGACGATGGGCGATTGGGGCAGGGCCTCAAACTCGATGACCTCGGCTTTGCCCTCTTTTAGGATTGCCGTGGAGACCACATTTCCCTTGCGGACAAGCTTTAGGATAGTGTTGGCCGTCAAAAGCCGCGGGTGGATCGCGGCATCAATGCCTAAGGCCTCGACTACCGGGTCATAGTCCGCTCGGTTCACCATGACGATGCTCTTTTTCACACCTAGATGCTTGCCCAACACCCCGGCTAAGATGTTGACCTCATCGTTCTTGGTGGCGGCGATGAAGGCATCCATGGACCCGATCCCCTCCTGCTTGAGGAGCCCGAGATCAGTGCCGTTGCCATGGATCACTAGGACGTTGCCTAATGCCTCCGCCAACTCATGGCAGCGAGCCTCATCCTCTTCGATGAGGGTGGCATGGATGCCCAACCTTGCGTAGTCCTGCAGCATCGCGGCAACCTGGAAGCTAATCCGGCCGCCCCCAACGATGGCCACACTGCGGATGCGTTCTTCCTGTTGGCCGACCCACCAGCCGACGCCGGCCAGACTCCCCGTTTTCCCCAAGACAAAAATGGTGTCGTGGGCACTTATCACATCATCGCCGCCGGGAATGACCACATCGCCATTGCGGGCGATGGCAACGATCAAGCATTCCCGGGACAAGGGCAGCTCCCGCACCTTCTTCCCGACGATCTCCGCCTCATCGTGGACGCGAAAGCCCAGCATCTCCACCTTGTTGTCCGCAAAGTAGTCAACTTCCGTTGCGGCCGGGGTCTTGAGGAGCTTAATGATCTCCCGGGCAGCCACCCGTTCAGGGTTGATGGTCAAATCGATGCCCAGCTCTTCGTTGGACAGGAGATTATCCCGGCCGCCAAAATCATCGCCCCGCACCCGGGCTACCGTCTTGGCCACGCCGAATTTCTTCGCGAGCATGCAGGCGATCACGTTGGACTCATCGCTTTGGGTGACGGCGATCAGCATGGTCGCTTGTCTGATGCCGGCCTGCTCCAAGACGCGGGCACTCCCGCCATTGCCGAGGATGGTCATCACATCGAGAGTCTCGGCCACCCGCTGCAGGGCCTTCTCGTTACGGTCGATGACCACCACATCTTTTCCCTCTTCACTCAACCGCCCGGCGATGTAAAAGCCGACTTCGCCGGCTCCGATCACAAGGACCCGCAAGGGAAACACCCCTCTTCGATTGGGACCGGCTCTTATAGCTCAAGAGCCTCACGTTCCCTTACCTTACCACATCCCCCGGACAAGTTCAAAGCCCACCAAGGGGCCCCGGCGGCGATAAGGGAGCGCCTTTCGCCTTGGGGGCCGATCCTACAGCTGGAATTCTTCGTACTCCCGATGGGCATCCTCCTGGGCCCTATGGCGCACTGAATTGACCTCGCTGAAATTATCGGCTAGGACTCCGACCACGCCCCTATCAAGGGCCCCCTCCTCCGCCATTTTCCGCAGCAGCCCGAGCGCGGCCTCGGGATCCATGCCGGCGCGATAAGGGCGATCTTCCGTGATCGCCGTGAATACATCGGCCACCGCCACGATCCGGGCTGGCAGCGGCAGCTGATCGCCGCTTATCTGGAAGGGATAGCCGCTGCCATCGAGGCGTTCATGGTGGAAGGAAGCCCATAAGGTGATGATCTCCAGCTCCTCGATCGCTTCGAGGATATGGTAGGTGTAGAAGGAGTGGCCTTTCATCAAGCTGTATTCCTCATCGGTCAGCCTCCCGGGCTTTTCCAGGATCGCCGACGGCACCGCGAGCTTGCCTAGATCGTGGAGGTTGCCTGCTACCCGGATCATCTGGCATTCCCGAGCGGAAAAGCCCATCAAGGCTGCCAGGGCCTCGGCGCTGGCGGCCACCCCCTGACTGTGGGTTGCGGTGAAGCGGCTGCGAAAGTCGATAATTCGGCTGAACAGCCGGGATATTCCAAGCAGACCCTCCATGTCCAGCTCCACGGTTAGGGGCCCAAGCCGCTTGCCCAAGCTCCAATACAAAGAGTCAGAGACGGTATACAACCAGAAGTGCTGCCGCGCCGCCAGCCGTTGGAAGGCATCTACCACCTCCGGCATGAACATCTCCCCGGACTGCGGGAGGACCCTAGCCTTGATCCTCGGCACTTGCTGCAGGATGTGTTCGTGGTCGTCGATCACGACGGCAACCCGGTCAGCTAGGTGTAGAATGAGACTGCCGAGGGGGATATCCTCCCTTTTCCGAGCGGTTCGCCAATGGGCGTGGTGATAGCGGATGAACTCAGCTGCCCGCGCCAGGGGAGGAAATCTCCGCAGGAGACGATAACCCCGCTCGCCGTGGAGCTGGTCCTGGGTCTCAAATTCCAGGAGATCGAGCCTTTCCTGCAGGGACAAGGCGCCGACATCATGAAGGGCCCCCGCCATGAACAAGGCATCTTGCTGTTCCGGCGGAAGGCCCATCTCCGCCCCCAGGCACAGGGCTATATAACCAACCTTAATCTGATGATTCACCACTTCATTGCTGATCAAGTCCACGGCCCTCGACAGACCCATGAGCATTTCAAACAGGGATACCTGCCGCTTGCGGATCAATCACTACCCCTCCTGGGAACAGGGCTTAGGCTTTGCGCAAGTACTTGCCAAAAGCCTTATCCACCTGTGCGATGTGCTTCATCAGCCAGTCCACTACAATCTTGTTGGTCAGGACCACAAAACGCAGGGTGGGCCCGGAAGCTTCAAATTCTTCTTTGAGCTTGACCAAATCGTTCTTGAAGGCATCATGGAGCCTCTTGTGGGCGGCAAACTCTGGGTAGCCCGCTTCTTGCTGGAGCTTTTCCTCATCGGCGAAGTGGGTGACAACGTATTCCTCCAGGAACTTTAAGATGTTCCCTACTTCTTCCTTTCCCCGGCCCTCACTGGAAGCGGCCAGCAGCTTATTCACCCGGTCGAAGAGCTCCTTGTGCTGCTCGTCGATCAAAGCTATCCCCGTCTCCAAGTCTCTTGTCCACTGGATAGCCATCCCTTTCACCTCCGTGTCTTGCATTATCCCTTGCCGACATTAGGGACTCTTCCCAGGGCAACTCCACAGCGGCATCACCCCCCCTGAATGCCCGCTGCACTGTTTTTTGTTCTGGACAAGTCCTGGACCGCTAAGGCATCTGCTCGAGCAAAGACCGAGTTAATCAACTGTCGAAATGCTACTAATGGGAGATCGGGTCAACATTTCTTCTTCGATGCCGGAAATCCTCCTCGGGCCGCAAAAGCAAGTAGGCCTCGGGCACGTTGCCCAAGGCCTGGCTGCTTCCACCCTTATGCCTTCAGGTAGGAATCCGCATAGATGTCCTGATTCAGCAGGATCCTGGCGGTGGCAAGGGCGTCCATCAAGTCCTTGTCCATGACGTTCATGATAGCTGCATCAAGGCCGCAGGCGAGGGCCATGACCAGATAAGTGCGATCGATCAGGGAGCGGTGCATTGCTTTCTGGGAGACATTGCTCAGCCCCAAGTTCGTTTTTGGAGGCGGGCTGGAGAGGAGTTTCACCTGGCGAATAGTCTCCAGTACCTCCGGTCCATGATCTTGGGCCACGTTGACCGGCAGGATGAGGGGGTCAATTAGTAGATCTTCGATGGGAAATCCCACCGAATCAGCATAAGCAACCAGCTCCATGGCCAAGGCCGTCCGGCTGTCGGCATCCTTGGGGATCCCCTCTTCATTCATGGCCAGGCCGATGACCATTGCCCCATAGTCCTTCGCCATGCCAAACACCCGCTCCATCTTAGCTAGTTCCGCCGGGGTGGAGTTGATGATCGCGGGCTTTTTGCACAGTTTCAGCCCGGCTTCAATGGCGTCGTAGTTGGTGCAGTCAAGGCAAAGGGGAACATCGGTCACATCCTGGATGACTTCAACGAGCCACTCCATGGCCTTGACCCGGTCGGCGGCCGCGGGCCCAGTGTTCACGTCAAGATAATCAGCGCCGGCCTCGGCCTGTTTAACGGCCCAGTCTTGAATGACTTTAGCATCCCGCTCTTTGATAGCCGCGCCGATGTCCTGGAACATGCCATTGATGCGCTCACCAATCTTAATCATTTCCCCGCCTCCTTAATATGCGTTGCTGACCATCAACTGGTCAATATGATTTCTTAACAGCTCCACCGACCGGGGGTGCCTCACTACCAAGATGTGGGCGCCGGCCTGCAGGAGGGCTGCCGCGGTAACGGCTTCCCAAAGGACCCCCCGCATTTCCTGCATCCCCCAGCCGGGGAACTCCTCTGCGGAGGCATTGGCCTCCTTAGTCCGCCAAGCCTCATGGCCTACCGCCGCGATCATGGGCATCGACAGCATCTTATCCCCCTGGAGGGCGCCCAGCCGGGCCCGTTCGATGATGGAATAGCTGTACTCCAACCCATATCCTAAAGCCGCGGTGGTCGGGTCAATGCAGATGCGCTCGGGAGGCAGGTTCATTTCCGTAATCAGGATGTTCAGCTGTTTGCACATATTAATATCGATGGGGGATTTGGCAATAATGGAGTGGCCGTGGACGATGCACGCGGCGGTCAGGGTCTTGTAGTTCTCCTGCTCCGCAACCCCAAGGAGCAGGTTCTCGCCTGCGGTGGCCTCGGCAACGGCCTGCATCAACTCATTATCCTTTTCCTCATCGCCGCAGCCGACGATGGCCAGCGGCACGCCAACTTCCGCCAGGACCTCCTTCACCGTCTCCACACAGCTGCTGATGGGACGGTCAGCTCCTTCGGGATCGGCCCCGATGAGGCTCAGGTACAGCATGTCGGCGCCGAATTCCTCGACGCATCTTTTCGCCCAAGCCGCCGTCGAACCTACATCCCCCAGGGTCTCCAAAAGGGCCGGGTTCCAATTGGGGGCTACATCGGTGATTTCCATGGCGATCACCGGCCGGTGGGGCAGCTCCCCTTCAAAATGGTAGGCGGGCAGGGTGCCCTCTCCGCCGACGGTGATGACGCTCGTTCGCGTTCCCCCTTCGGCAGGGCCCTTGCCGATAGTCAGTGTCCCCACTTTGCTTCCGTAGCGATCCTTCAGTATCTCTACTGCCATTGCCATCTCTCCTCAAATGTTCGATTTCTCTAGGATTTCCACGGCCGCCGTCCAAGCAGCACTGTCAGCGGGAACCTCAAGGAGGGGTTTACCCATCACATCGTACTCCACTATCACCTCATCCTGGGGAATCCAGCCGATGAGCTCCAGCCCAGTTTTCGCAATCTCCGGGTCCAGGGCCCGCAAAGCTCCTTCATCGGGCACCCTGGTCACCACTAAATAGGTCCGGCCAACTTTGGTGGCCAAGCTGTCGATGATGTGTTTGGCCCGCCCGGCGGAGCGGATCCCCCGGGCCGTCGCATCGCTCATGATGAAAAACACATCGATATCTTGGGCAATGCGGCGGGAAAGGTGCTCAAGGCCCGCCTCGTTGTCCATGACCAGGACAGGATAATTGGCCACTACCTGCCCCAGGACGCCCTTCAACACATCATTGGGGAAGCAATAGCAGCCCGGCCCTTCAGGATTGCCCATCACCAGCAGATCCACATCCCGTCCCTCGACTAAAGATGCGGCCACCCGATACCGGATGAAATCGGCCTTGCTCATCCCTGCCGGCAGGTCGCCCTCCTTGGTCATTTCCATCACCTGGGCGATGGTCTGGTTTGCAGGCATCCCCAAGGCTTCACTAAGGTTTGCATTTGGGTCGGCGTCGACGGCCAAGACAGGTGTCTTGCCTTTTTCCAGCAAGTAACGAACCATGAAGGTGGCAAAGGTTGTCTTGCCCGTACCTCCCTTTCCCGCTACCGCCAGTCGTAGAGTCTTCAACGGGCCAACACTTCCTTTCCGATTACAGATGGGAACAGGCTCAAGTCCGTATGGGGCAGGAAACAAGCCGAGATGAACTCATCCATAAAAGTATTCCCCGCGGAAAGCTCCATGTAGGTCAAGGAGGCAGCTACCTGATCGGCTTCCGCCAATGCCTCCCGGGAGAGCAAGACCGCCCGGGCTCCCTTCAAGGATGTGTTCCCCAAAAACTCGTACTTGCTCCGGGGGATGTCGGGAAGTAGACCTATCTTGATGGCATCTTCCACGTTCAGATACTGACCAAAGCCCCCGGCGATAATCACCCGATCGATGGCGTCCACATCCAGCTCCAGGGCCTTGAGGAGAGTGCGCATCCCCGCGTAGACGGCACCCTTGGCCCGGATTAGGTTTTTGATGTCGCCCTCGGTGATGACGATATCCCCATGGCAGGCCCCTTCGCCCGCCCGGACCAGGACGAACTCCCGACCTTCCGCGGAAGGCCGCAGCCGCTCCCAGTCGCCGACGAATTGACCTGTGCGGTCGATGATGCCCCCATCTTGCAGTTTCGCCAAGCAATCGATGAGCCCTGAGCCGCAAAGGCCAACTGGGGGCCTTCCTCCGATGGTCTGGACCTGAGGCTCGCCGCCCAGGATGGCCACCTTCTCGATGGCCCCCTCCATCGCCCGCATGCCGCAGGTGATGCCGCTTCCTTCAAAGGCCGGCCCTGCCGAACAGGCGCAGGCGACGAGGAAGTCGCGGCTTCCCAGGACCATCTCGCCGTTGGTGCCGATATCAACGAACAGGCTCAGCTCATCTCCCTGATGGAGGCGGGAGACGAGCACCCCAGCCACCACATCGCCGCCAACATAACTGGCAACGGAGGGCAGGAGATAGATCTCGGCGTTGGGGTTGACCATGAGGCCGACTTCCTTGGCGGCGAAGGGGCCAAGCTTGCTGAAGGCGGGGATATAAGGCTCCAGGCGGATGTAGCTAGGATCGACCCCCGCGAACAGGTGGCTCATGGTCGTATTAGCCGCGACCACCACTCCATCGATCCACTCCCGGGAAACCCCGGCTGCATCTGCCACTTCGCCGATCAAGGCGTTAATGGTCCCGACGACAGCCCTTTGCAGCTCCTCAAGGCCCCCCGGCTGGGAAGAGTGGATGATGCGGCTGATGACGTCATCCCCGTAGCGTCCCTGCCGGTTGTAGCTCCCGCGGGTGGCCAAGATCTCCCCCGTCGCCATGTCGATCAGGGAGAGGGCGACGGTGGTAGTGCCGATATCGACGGCCAGTCCATAGGTCTTGGTGGAGCCCGGCGCCACCCGGACGGCTTTGGGGCCGGATCCCCAGTCCACCGCCGCCAGGCTCACCAGCCAGTCTCCCTCCCGCAAGGCCATCGGCAGTTGGCGGATTACCCCCAGGGGTGGATCCCCACCCCCCAGCTGAGCCTTAACCCGATCCCAGTCGGTGGCGTTATCCAGCAGGCTGGGAGGGGTCAGCTGACACTCCGAGACGGCAAGGAGGGGTGCAAAGGGATAGGCCTCAAGGCGGCCCTCATCCTCCATTAACACCCGGTGGTCCAGGACGCGGCTGCTAGAGGGGATCTCCACCACCACATCGTCGATCACCCGGCTCTTGCAGGCCAGCACGTAGCCGTTCTCGATCTGCTCCGGGCGTAGGCTGCCGGTGCCTTCAATCTTCAGCGCCTCCCGGGATGAGGCTTTGACCAAACACTGGTTGCAGACCCCGCCCCCGCCGCAGGCGCCCTTTATTTCCACGCCCGCCTGGGCGCAAGCATCGAACAAGGACGTTTCCTTGGCAACTTGCGTCCGTATTCCATCGGGCATGATAGTTACAGTACAAAGCTCCATCGTCAACCCCACTTTTTATGTGAAATGGGCCTTGACAAAGGCCGGGATGCCTGCCGCCTCCCGAGGCCCAACGAGGACATTCCAGCCCGAGGCCTCCTGCAGCCGTCCGCTGATGACCGCCACCTGGCCCGGAATGATGATATTGCGGTGGTTCACCTTCTCCTCAATTCCGCATGCCTTGATGAACTTGGCGATATCCTCCGGTTCGTACTTGCCCGCGGCCCAGGCCGTCAGGACCGAAGTCCCATCGGTGTTCACCGGCAGGATGTAGCCGGGGATCTTGCTCGCCTCAACTTCACTCTCCACACTGTAGTAGGTGAGGGAGAAGTTGGTCGTCAGGTAGACGGGCGAGTCGGCATTAACATCTCCGACGGCGTGGACTTTCGACTCCACCTGGATCGGCTTTTGGGGGTCGCTGTAGATGTTGGCCCGCCAGGTGAGGAGGGGCAAGACCTCTTCCTTGCGATAGGCGTC
This sequence comes from Bacillota bacterium, assembly GCA_012521755.1. Lineage (GTDB taxonomy): Bacteria > Bacillota > Limnochordia > JAAZLZ01 > JAAZLZ01 > JAAZLZ01. Next base: position 9,915 of record JAAYLV010000009.1, read on the forward strand.
CACCACGAGGATGGCCGCATACTTGGCGATGAAGGAGACCCCTTGCAGGACTTGGGCCATAGGATCCTCCGCGGTGGCGAAGGCAAGGGCCGGATAGCCAAAGGGCCGGAACCGTCTCTTGAGGGCCAGCTTGCGGAACTGGACCAAATTGGCGACAGTCTTGGAAGTATTCGCGGCCGTCCCGTCGATGACCAAATCCTTGCAGCCAAGGCCTTCCACCTGTTTGACCAGCTCGGCGATCCCGTCTAAGTCATCGCCCTGGACCACCAACGGACATCCGTGCTCCTTGGCGAGCTTTGCCATTTCCTCATAGTTGCTCCCATCGGCGCCGCAAATGAGGGGCTTCCGTTGGCCAACGACGGCCAAGGCGGCGGCCATCATGGCCGGATCTTTGCTGATGAGGAGGAGATTCAAGGAGCGGTCGGCGGCGGCTTTGGCTGCGGCCGCAAACCGGTCCGGATCCTGGGAGCGGCCCTCGATGGCGACCAGGTCAACACCGTAGCGCTGGCCCACCCGCTCGAAGGATAAGTCCTTGATTGCCTCCAACCTGCCCCCTAGTTCCTCTTCCGACAGGTCGTCCGCGACCTTGATGGCAACGCCCGTTGGGTGATAAAAGGTCTTCTCGTGGCGGAAGAGCTCCGTTTCATTGCCGACCTCCAGGACATTCGGCCCCTGCCCCACCTTGATCAGCTTGATGGGCGGCGCCGAGGCCGCATCGAGGGCCGCCCTGGCTTCATCGCTCACGTAAGGGCAGGCGTCGAGGGAAGCCTTGCCTGAGGCTAGCTGCATGGCGAAGGCCAAACAGGTGGGCGGACCGCACTCCTTACAGTTCTTCTTAGGCAACAGTTTGTAGATTTCCAGACCGCTCAAGCCCATTTCTTTTCGCTCCCTTCTAGAACAATGGATCCATCGTCAAGGCCGGGTGGCCCTTTTCCTCAAGGAAAGGCATGATTTCCTCGGCGGTGGTCCCCACGGTCTCATCCGCGATCCGATCGATGAAGTCCTCGCCCAGGCCTTCCTCAATGGACCTTTGCACGAAGTCTTCCCGGAGGAAATCTTTCAGCTCCTTGGGCATCCAGATGATCCGGGCGATGCCCCCATCGGCCTTGATGAACTTGCGACTGAGGATGTAAGACCGGCCGATTCCCATGAAGCCCGGGGTCTGCACCCCGCCGCCCACCATGCCGGCCAAGGTGGAGAAGGTCATACCGCAGGGGGTCTCCCCCTGGTGCTCCCTGGTGGTGATCATGATGCCGTTGCATTCGGGCACGATGGCCATGATGGCCTCGAAGCAGCCGCAGGAGGTCATGGGATTGTCCATCAAGGTATATAAGGCCACCTCGCTGAGGTTGCCGTGGGAAGCAGTCTCGACTACCTGATTGACGCTGTCCCAAAGGCCCTTAACCTCGTCCGTCGCCGGGCCTTTGATGATGGGCTGGTTGGGCCCATTGGCATCAATTTGGTGGGAAGCCCGGGCATCGAGCCAGGTGACCGCACCGCAAAGGCCCACCCGTTCGGGGGTGACGACGCAAACGTGGTTGGGAGCGAAGGATTGACAAAGGAGACAGGTATAGAATTCCTCAACGGCCTCATCTGTCAAGCCCCGCATCCGCTCGTCCCGAGCCCGATACTTCTCCCGGGCCAGTTTGATCTTTTCTTCGACTACCGCCCCATCGGTGATCAGGGTCACTTGCACCCGGTCGACGATGGAGGGGAAATCGGCCTTGAACTTGGCGATGAGGATCTCGCCGAGGTGCTCCATGCGCACTCCCTTGGCCGCCGCCTCTTTGCTGATCCGCACCCAGTTCAAGTCCCGCTGGGCCACGTGCCACAGTCCTTCCCCGTAGTTGATGTAGTCGTGGATCCGCCGCTCCAGCACCCCTTCGAACTGCTCCTCCATCTTCCGGCCGTAAATATCCACCATGATGCCTAGGGGCAGGATTGACCCCTCGGGCACATCGGTAACATCGGGACCGATGAGTTCGACTTTACCGTCTGTGATTGCGTCTGCAGGCACAGATGAGAGCAGCTCAAAGCCCGGGCTGCGGCCTCCGCCAAACTCCAGGTAGGCATCGGCCTTGCGGATGACTTCTCCTTCAAAGGCCGGTCCGAAGTTGATGGGGATATCTAGCTCCATCGTCTCCAGCTTGATTCCCCTGACCTCCATGGCGAACTGCACCAGGGTGTCATAATCCCCATGATGGAGATACCAGTCGGGGATTTCCTCTTCCAGGGGCTGGTCACAAATAACCGGAAAGCCCAGGAAGTTGGCGCCGAAGTGGGCCGCCACCTGCACGTCGGTGGCTTCCCCTAGCTGGAGGACAAAAGCCCGGATCCGCCGCCGCTGATAATCCCTGACTTCTTCCCTGCGGCCAGGGGGAATGCCGCCGAAGGCCAGCCCCGCGCGCAGGGCAAAGTTGACCGCGTGGATGATCTGGGTGAAGTTGCCCACGGGGAAGGCGATGTAATCAACGCCCATCTTCATGTTTTCCTCGAGGAGCTGTTCAATGACCTCATCGCAAAGGAAGATCATAAAGCCCTTCCCCATCAGATCCTGGACGATCTTGGCAATGGCTTTGCTGGACTTGGCCCGTCCCATGATGATGGCCTGGCCGGGGATAGTCCAGTCAACCAGTTTGATCCCATACTGCCTGAGGACCGGGTCCGTGACAAAGCCTGTCCACGGCTCCACCTTCGGTTCATCCCCGTAGACATAGTGGATGGCCTCAATGATCTCCGCGGCATAAAGGGTCGCTTCACCCCACAGCCTCGCGTTGAAGAAATTCCGCTCCTCCTTCAGGTTGCTGCGCATCCGGTTGAGGATCGGGGGAAGCTCTCCGAGCCTCGTCACTTTCTCACCGCTAAGAGCAGTGATCACAGGCAAATGATAGGCGGTGTCCGGGTAGCCTACCGGATGGTCCGGCCCCAGATTCCTTATGGCCTGATGGAGCAGAATCTCCGCGTAGCCGGTGGCGATGATGGCTCCATTCAGGCCCCGGGACAGCAGACCCGTCGGCATCTTGTCCTTGATGGCTTCTTCCGCCTCCTGATAGATCTCATCAAAATCCGTGCGTTCCAAGTATGGTATGACATCGTAGGCTATGGCCATCTCCATCTCCCCTTTCCCAGCCTACCAGCTGACAGCAGGCCTCGTCCCGTACTTCTCTGCAGCCATCCTGTGGACCCCCAGTTTCCAAGTACGCCGATCGAGGGCTGCCAACAGCTTTCTGGCCGCCTCCTCCGGATCGGGCTCGAAAATGAAGTTGCCCCCGTAAACGTCCCGGGCGATTTGGCTGGTAAGCCCAAAGACTAGGGAGCTGCCATCGATGGGGGGCATCACGCCCACATGGACGGGCAGGCCCATAGCAACGGCTCCGGTGCCGATGGCAATGGCCTTCTCGTGCATATCCTCCGGAGCGGTGGCGACGAAGGGGACTTTGGGCACATCGATGCCCAGCTCGTCAGCCATGAGGGTGCAAAGGTCATGGGCCCTGGAGTTGTCAACGCAAGAACCCATATGGAAAGCCAGGGGCAGCTCGACGCCGTTGGCCTCCGACAGCCGCTGCAAGAAGGCCTTCAGCTTCGGCCCCGCATACTCCTCAATAGCCTCGGGAGTCATCATCCCCGCCTTGGCCATGGCCCCGGCCGAGCAGCCGGTGGCGATGACGAACACATCGTTTTTCACCAGCTCGCGGAAAATGGTCAGATGGTTCCTGTCCTGGGGCGTCCTCAAGTTGTTGCAGCCGCAGAAGAGGGCTACGCCCCGAAGCTCCCCGGCCAGGATGGCATCGGTGAGGACCTTGACGGGACTTTCGGGATTGACCGCCCGGAAAAGGTCGAGGAGAGCTTCAAGGCTGAAACCGGCAATCACTTTGTTCTTGTGGGGCGGCACGTCCACTTTGGACCGGTCCCTTTCTTTGTAGGCCTCCAGGGCCATCTCCACCATCTGGCAGGCCTGCGCAAAGGCCGTCTCTTCCTTGAAATCCACGTGGATGGCTCCAGGGATCTTAGCCATCTTGTTGGTGGTGATGAGCCGCGTATGGAAGCAGTCACAGACGGGCTTTAGCGAAGGCATGATACACTGGATATCGACGATGATGGCATCTACCGCGCCCGTCATGATCGCCAGCTCCTGAGATGCTTGATTAGCCGCGAGATACACCCCTTCCCGTCCCAACAATTCATTGCCGGTGCAGCAAATCCCGACGACGTTGATCCCCTTGGCCCCTAGGGCCTTCGCCTTGTCGTTCAGCTCCCGGGCAGCCCGAACCACCATTTCGCTCAACGTCGGGTTGTGACCGTGGGTGGCCACATTGACGTAATCGGGATCGATGACCCCCAGGTTCGCCTCGGAGACGGTCGGTTTGGGCGTGCCGAAGATGATGTCGCTGATGTCGGTGGCAATATGCATCCCGGTGTAGTCCGCGAGGGAAGTCTTGATCCCGGCGAAAATCAGGTTCACCGGATCATTGTCCATGCCCATGGTAGTCTGGGCAAGCATCTGGACGACGGTCCGGTCGATGCTGGAGGGCAATACATCGCAGTGGTTGAATTTGGCCCGGCGGCCTTCAGTGATGTTGGCCACGAGGAACTGGCAAGGGGACTCATCCGGGCGCCCGAAGTCTTCCAGGGCTGCCAGTGCCACTTCCCTAGCCAGCACATCTTCCCCTTTGCCCTCTACCTCAAGTCCGATCCTTTGGGCCACGGCCCTCAACTTATCCCCATCAGTAATCTCGTAGTCCGATACCTTGCCCTCGGCAATGGCCAGCAAGATGTTGGCGATGTGCCGGCCATGGTCCGAGTGGGATGATGCTCCCCCGGCCATCAATCGGGCCATGTTCCGAGCTACCACGCTGTAGACGGGAGCACCGCAGATCCCCCGACTTCGCTCCGGCCGGTCCTCCATGAGCCGGCAGGGCCCCTGTACACAAATCCGACAGCAGGTGCCCGTCAGTCCGAATTTGCACTGGGGCGACTGGACCTGGTACCTGTCATAACTAGTTAGTGTGTCCTGACCTTCGTATCTTTCGAGCACTGCAAGACTGGCCGGGTCAATTGTCCCATGGCCATTAGTCTGACCCTTCTTGTTGGTGCCCATTGGCCATACCTCCTTTCCCTGCTTCCACAACTGCCGTAAAGAGTTCTTCCAACTCGGCCGCAAAGGCACTGCTCACGGTGCCGTCTCCCTCAAGGAGGGCCTCGTCTAGGGGCAGGGCCACAAGGTCCGGAAATCTGTCCTGCAGGAAATCTAAGTCCCTTTGGGAGCGGATCTTGTTCCCGACCACGATGGACCGCTTGATGCCCAGCTCCCCAGCCAGCTGCAAGACGACTCTTGCGGTCTTGGCGCTGATTCTGGTAGGCTCGGTCACCACCACGATCACATCGACCCCTTTCGCCGTCCCCCTGGTCAAATGTTCAATCCCCGCGCTCATGTCCAGGATCACCACATCATCCCGATCGAGGAGCAGGGAATTGACCAGGGCGTTGATAAAGGAGTTTTCACTGCAATAGCAGTCACTGCCCCCTTGCTTAATCCCGCCCATCCGCAGGAAGCGGATCTCCCCCATCTTGAGGGCAAACCTATCCAAAACGTCATCAACCTTAGGGTTCAGACAAAATAGGGATCCACCACCTCCCGTCCGCTCTTTGATCAGTTCCTTCATTTCGACAACAGGACGCTGGGCGGCTAGAAGCTTGTCGTCGATCCCCAAAGCCATGCCCAAACTAGCGTCAGGATCGGCATCGACGGCAATAACATGGTAGCCCTTGCCGGCAAACAGCCGGGCAAGGCCCGCTGAAACGGTGGTCTTGCCAACGCCCCCCTTGCCAGACACAGCAATTTTCAAATCAACCACCTCGTAGGTCACGTGCTGAAATTCACAAACCGGTCCATGTGTATTGTAGCAACGGAAGAGATTGTGACACAACGGACAAACTTGCTGTGTCTCGGTGATTTCTTGTTAAAAGCACAGGGAAATGATGGGACAAAGGCGATGTTTTTTGCGGAATTGGCAATCTTCCCTTTTGCCAAAATGGCGGAATGGGGTAGAATATGGCTTCTTAGAGCCCCTTTGCGGCGGCAGCATAAGCGGGGTATATCGTACTTGATTTCCCGGAATTCGTGCATCGCTTCCGACGCGTAGTTTTCTCGGTCGGTCACTCAAAAAGCCTGGCCAGCTGTTCGACGAGAAACTCAATGCCGGCAACGGGGCTCGGCGGGGCAATCGACTTCATTTGCAACATGCCCAGGGCAAAAGCAAGGGCAAGCAGAATGACAAAGACGATGAGCTCCCCCCACCAGCCGTTGCGCAGAATGCCGGGGAGCTCGTAACCCATGATGGCCAAGAAGATGATGATAAGCAGCACCACCTGCAAAACCTAATCCCTACTTCCTGATAGGCGTCCTATTAATCACTAGTCCTACCCGTTTGATCCTGGCCTTGACCTCCACTTCCACCGTCAAACGTTTGAATTCTTCCTCCCAATTCTCCCGCAGCCGGCGCCACTCTTTGGGGTGCCGCCGGTTGATTTCCGCCCCGAAGCCGAAGATGTCCGCGCCGAAGAGCTGAGCCTTGGTCACTGCGGCCATGATCTCGTTTTTCACTACCTGCGTCAAGCGCCGCTCAATGCTGACCCAAAGGCCTGGATCCTTCCGGATGTCGATGTATTGCTGCATCTCCCCGATGTTCACGTGCACTTCCACCTGAACGAGGATCTTGATCCCGTCCTTGGTCAGCTGGGGCTTGAAGGAGCCCCGGGAGCCGACGATCTCCAAGGAGACGTAAGCATCAGCTGTCTCAGGCTCGTTGATGTTGATGATGCCGCTTCTGACCTGACCTGTGACCCAAAGATAGCCCCGCGTCTGTGGCCTGTTCATCCAGGCCACAAGTCGGTCGTCCTTGAAGATGGCGCTGCCCGTCATCCTGGTTTTCGCCTTAACCTCGTCCCGGAGGACGTCCCCCCCGATAGCGAAGTCCTCCTCGAGGGGGATCAGCTCAACCCTGACGGTAATGGGGTCAATCCCCTCCCCCTCCAGGGCTTGCAGGAATTCATTCACTGTCATCGCCGCGACGGTGGACTGGGCAAGGCGGGTGCCCTGCAGCAACTCGGAAATCCCCTCCGAGGGCATCGGCTCCTGGGAGAACTCCGCCTGGAGGAGATCGGAGGCCTTGACCCCCTGGGCCATGAGAATGTAAGAAGTCCGCCGCGGCTCGCCGTCCCGGTCGAAAAAGTCAAGGGCTTCTTGGAGCCCATCCCTAGCCATGTCCTCGCCGAAGACGATGAAGCGGGCGTGGGCCCAGAAAGGCCGCCTGGGGGAGATGCTGTTCAAGTTCCGCACCGCTTCGAACACCGTGTAGCCAGTAGCTGTCATGACATGAAAAGGTTTTTCCTGAACGGACGACTGGACGCTTCCCGTGATGGCAAAGGGCTTGGCCATCTGGACAGTCACCTGGATCTTTCCTTCCTCCGCGGCGTGGTCGAGCCCGACCGCGGTGATGAAGTCCAGGGTCTCCAGCTCCCGCCGGCTCCAACAGCCCGTCAACATGACAACCATGAGCAAGGCAATGAGCCCTATCTTCGTCCTAGTCCCCATTGGCTCCACCCCTCAACAGCCTCCTCAACAACACCGCGGCGCACAAGAGAAGGATGATGGTGAGGGTGATGCCGAGGCTGTACACCGACCAGCCGCCGCGGGTGAGGAACTGGATCAAAACTAGAAAGTCTTCGTAGAAAAGGAGGCTGGAGGCGACAACTAAAGCCCCCATTGGATAGATCAGAACTTGGCCTTGGCCCAGGCCGAGCACCTGGGTCAGGCCCAGACTCGCTGCCCAGATGAACAAGGACAGCTTGATGCCGGCGCACATGATCCAAGCACCCATGGGGATGAACTCGATTCGCTCAAAGAAGCGGCCGATGCTAATCATCCGGGCCAGACTGAAGACAGGCATGGATAAGTTGTTTACATTCGGTCCGAAGACCATGACGGCGGCCAGGCCAAGGAGCACCAGTACGGTCCCTGCCGTCAGGATGGCGTAGGCAGAATACCGCAGCATCCCTTGCGGCCTGTCCACATGGGGTATGAGCATGCCGACGACGATGAATTCCATGAAAAAGGAGACGGCGCTCGTCACGGGAGGAAATAGGGCAGCCCAGCCGTCGGCCAGTACGGGCAGGAGATGGCCTGGCTTCATCACATCGAAAGGCAGGATGATGGTCACCAGGACGAAGAACAAGACTACCCACAGGGCATTGTCAGCCACCCGGGCCATGACTTCCAGCCCATTGCGGGCCGCGCTAGCTCCCAGGTAGGCTATTATCCCGATGAGAACGATCTCGGGAGTCTCAACCATGATGGCCGAGGTGAGGCTTCCGCCCAAGGCGGCGGCGCTGGTCACCGCGATATGGAACCAGTACCAGACAAGGATGAGGCCGACGATTTTGCCAAAGAACTTGCCGAGGAGCACCTGGCTGTATTGGATGATGGTCTGGCCGGGAAATTCCAATCCCAAAGCCACTACCAACAGTATTACGGGGACAGCGATGATCATGCCGCAAAGACCAACCAGCCAGATGTTCTGCGGGTCCCCCAGCTCCGTCAGGGTGGGAAACAGGACGGTGGCCATCATCAGCCGACTGATGATGAGCATGGCCGTTGCTTCTCGCGGACTGATCTTGTCCAAGAACACCGATGATCCCCCCTAGCCTTCCTCTCGCGGCGGCGACGGCTGAAGCCCCGACACCTGACGGATGGAGTCTTCCACACCAATGAGGCTCGGACGCGTCCTCTTGGCCCACCAGGGAAACCTCACCAGGGCATCTTTCAAATCCGACCAGATTACCGGAGCCAGAGGCTCGAGGTAGGGCGTCCCAAAGGATCTCAGGCAGCAAAGATGAATCAGCAGACCAAACAGTCCAGCAACGACGCCGAACAGACCCATGGTGCCCCCCAGAATGATCAAGCCAAAACGCAAGATCCGGGCGCCAGTGGCAATGCTGTAGATAGGTGCGGAAAAGGAGGCGATGCCCGTGAAGGCCACCACCACGACCATAGCAGGGGAGACAAGTCCGGCCCGGATGGCGGCATCCCCCAACACCAACGCGCCGATGATGCTGATGGCCGAACCCACCAGCCGGGGGAGTCTAGTGCCCGCCTCCCGCAGGAGCTCGAAGGTCAACTCCATCATGAAGGTCTCCACGACTCCCGGAAAAGGCACCCCTTCCCGCTGGGCGGCGATGCTCAGGATAAGGGGGGTGGGCAGCATTTCCTGATGGAAAGTCAACAGGGCCACATAAGACCCGGGCAACACCAGGGAGATGAAGAAGCTGGTAAAACGCAGGAGCCTCAGCACCGTGCCGATCAAAAACCTTTCGTAGTAGTCCTCGGAGGTGGTGAAAAACATGGTGAAAGTAGCGGGAAGGATGAGGGCAAAAGGAGTGCCGTCGGTCAGGATGGCTATCCTGCCCTCAAGGAGGCCCCCCGAGACCCGATCGGGCCTTTCGGTGCGCAGGATAGTTGGGAAGGGAGAAAAGGGGGCATCCTCGATTAACTCTTCGATCTGGCCGCTCTCGCCGATTCCGTCCACGTCAATCTTATTGATCCTGCTGCGCAGCTCCCCGAGGACTTCCTTGCTGGCCACCCCTTCGATGTAAAGGACGGCGACCTTCGTCCAGCTGATCCGCCCAATCTGGTACTCCTCGATGCGAAGGCGCGGGTCTCGGATCCGGCGACGGATAATGCTGGTGTTGGTCCTGAGGCATTCGACGAACCCCTCCTTGGGCCCCCGGACGACGGGCTCTGTATCGGGCTCCCCAGGGTTTCTTTGCACCCAGCCGGGAACCACCACACTCAAGCCTTGATCCACGCCATCGATCAGGATGGCGCATCCCCCGCGGGAGACGTCCTCGAGGAGGTCTTTCATAGTCCTCGTCACTCTGACGCCAACATTCAGCAAGAGTCCCCCGCTAAGCTCCTGCAAGGCCTGCCGGGGGCTTTTCCAGTCCTTGCCGCGGCGGGCCAGGGGCTTCATCACCGTTTCGGCGATCAGCACATTGTCCACTAAACCATCGATGAGAACGAGGAGGACCCTAATCTTCCGGGGGCCGACGCGCAACTCCCGGATGATCACGTCCCCACTGTCCCCGTAGGCCTGGCTAAGCCGCTTGCGATTAACAGACAGACTGGATGATAGCTTCGTTTCCCTATCTGTTTGGCGGACCCTCGAATTCCCAAGGAGGGCTTTTACCCATTCAAGCACGACCCATCCCCCAATCTCGGGATCAATTTTGCCCGCGGGAGGAAGAAACTATGCCCGATTGGATGGGGCTGGATCGGAGATCGCGGGGGTTTTCCGCTGCATATTCGCTCCAAAGCGAAAGAGCCTCAAACCCCTTGGACATCGGGATTTCAGGCCCTTTTTCGCCCCTTCCTGCTGCAAAACTGTAGGATAAAAAAACAGGCCCCATCAGGAGCCTTTCAACCTTTGTATGGTGCCCGGGACGAGACTTGAACTCGTACGGTGTTACCCACACGGCCCTCAACCGTGCGCGTCTGCCAATTCCGCCACCCGGGCCCTTCGACTGGAACTATTATATGATCCATCGGGGGGACTGTCAAGGATCAAAGAAACTGC
>JAAYLV010000058.1 GCA_012521755.1 Bacillota bacterium
GTTCGTCCTGAGCCAGGATCAAACTCTCCATCAAATCCTGAAACTCTTCGATGCGCTGTTTGGTTTTCAAGGTGCAATGCTGTGCCGGTCCCTCCCGGCGAATGTCATTATAGCATGGGTCATATTCTGTGTCAACTTTGTTGCGAAAGATCGCTCCCGTGGCGCTGCCACAGGGAAAAGGCCCATGCCACCGTCCTTGACCAGCTTCGTTCGACGGCAATTGTTCCGCCGATGGCCAAGAACATTCGACATGATACTACAGAGCCTAACGGTTGTCAAGCACTCCGCCCACGACTTCCTTCCTGCCGACGAACCTACATGCTCATATACACAATGTATGCGAGGACTTCACGGATCAGGGGACTGCATGAACGCGCTGCGGCCGACAAGAACAAGGAGCTTTGCCAGTTCATCGTTAAGCGCACTTCCCGCTTTCTGATATGTGAGTCCGAAACCGATTAGGCCGGCGAGCAGGAGGAATGGGCTAGACAACAAGAACGCCAACGCCGATGTTGCAGTGGCATACACACCAAAGCTGAAGGTCGCTCCCAGAAGCAAACTTATCGACTTAATCAGGGTTGTCAGGAAGAGATACGCCCCAAAACCAAACCCAGAGACGATCATCTGGGCCAAGGCTATGCTAGACGTCCGCTTGACAAAACTGATCATATATCTCGCCGAAAGCTCTTCGAGCCCCATCATTGCTCGAATGGCCTCCTGTTCGGCTTTGCTCAGACCCTGAATCTGTCCCTGCAAAAGGGCCTCAAGCTCCTTCAACTGCGAGTCCGTCATCTTGTCCACTTGTTCTTTGATCTGAGCGTACTTCTCTTCCATACAACGTCTGTACACAGCCGCTTCAACCGCTTCCATATCTTCGATCAGCGGGATCTTGCATGCCCCGGCAGCTCTTCTGACTACCGCTTCACTAATGGTGCGTTTGCTTGCAGTGGGATCAACTCCGCCTATCCTCGCCGCTCGAACAAGAAGGTGTCTCACCAGATCAGAGTCATCGAGGGTGTTCAGTTGTCTGTACTCCTCTTCAATGGCCCTCTTAAGGGTATTGACATCCCAGTCCAACTGGTCGTTCACCCCCTTGACGCGATCGGCCCATTTGGATGACAGGCGACCCATTAAAAACTCGGAAACTCCGAAAACAAAGTCCTTACCTTTTTTCAACCCTCGTCGGGCGCCCTCGTACAAGACATTGCGGCTGTTGATAGCATTCAGCTGAGCCAATAAAGCGATCTTTTCTTCCCGCGACAGATTATCCAGTCCGACCATGAACAGCATGCGATCACCCCCGGTAGAAAAGAACGGGCTGTAACATTCCGGAAGGTGTCGGCAACGTAAGCGCGGGCTGCTTTCATCTCCTCCGCCAGCACCAGGGAGAAGACATCATTGGCTATCTGAAAGGCCCATAGGGAGTTTCCCAGAAGCCACAGCCTGTCATCAACGAGGGTGCCCTCCGCTAGTGACCCAAAAAAAGGGAAGATCACCGCTTTCGGTTGGAAAACATCGATGGCCAGGTGAACGCCAACACCGACCGCACCGGCTCCCAATGCTGCCCCTAAAGTCTTGTGCACAACGCGATGGGGCCATGACTGGGTCTTGTCCTCTGTGGTACGCAACCACATCTTGTACAACTTCCTTAAGGCAACAAGGCCAAGGGCGCTATGAAACAAGAAGAAGCGATGTCGGCCGATGCCCAGGAAACGAATATCCAAGTCCGGCGCGACAAGTCCTTTAGACAAGCCCCACAAGCCGCTTGGCACGAGAACCGCCATCTTAGCTAGGTTGTAGGTCGAGCTGACCAGCGGCTGCAATGCTGCCTGCAGCGCCCGCAAGCCCTCCACATCACTAAACATCGAAGAAGCCCCAGCATGGTCACCATCCAACAGCCGATCGATCATGGTTTCGACATAGGCTAGGCCTTTCTCGGTAGAAATCTGTGTCAACCTAGTAGGAAGGTTCTGCTCCCGAACAAACTGAGCAACCCAATCATCGACCATAATATCTCCCCCTATAGGGCTATGACAGTCAACCGCGCCGGCGGGCGCAACCCATACAGGACCGCGGCGTGCCTTATACTTCACGGTTGGCTATTGCTTAGTACAATCCCTTCCCCTAGCCTCCTCGCTATAGCCAAGAACTGTAAGCTCTTAGCCTGCGCCGCTGTCCTCCCAACTAAACGTTCTTGAGGTGGGCAGCCGGTGACAATGACTACATCTTGATACTTTACCCAGCTTCTTTGCCGGGTGCCTGCTTGTCCCTTCTTGCCTTTCCATTTCCGTCACTACTGAA
>JAAYLV010000059.1 GCA_012521755.1 Bacillota bacterium
CCCGCTCCCTCTCCTCCGGAGCGTTGTCGATCTCATCATACTTTTTCACTTGGGCTCCACCGAACTTGGACAAAGCCAAGGTGATGGCGGCGGTCAACGTAGTCTTGCCGTGGTCTACGTGCCCGATAGTCCCTACGTTAACGTGGGGCTTGGTCCTTTCAAACTTCTGCTTAGCCATTTTTCATCTCCTCCTCTAATGGTTAACTATAGCCTTCCCGAGCCACGATTACTTGGGCCACATTCGTTGGCACTTCTTCATAATGATCAAACCGCATCACGTAGTGGGCCCGACCCTGGGTCATGGAGCGCAAATCCGTCGCATAGCCGAACATCTCCGCCAGGGGCGCCACCGCCCGGACGATCTGGGTCTTGCCGCGGCTCTCCATGCCTTCGATCCGCCCCCGCCGAGCGTTAATATCCCCGCAGACATCTCCCAGAAAATCATCAGGGGTGACTATTTCTACTTTCATGATGGGCTCGAGGAGCACTGGGCTTCCTTTTTGCAGCCCATCTTTAATGCCGATTGAGGCTGCGATCTTAAAGGCCAGCTCCGAGGAGTCCACTTCGTGATACGAACCATCCACCAAACGCACGAGGACATCGACAACAGGGTAGCCAGCTAGGACCCCGTTGAGCAGGGCTTCATTGACGCCGGCCTCAACGGCTGGGATGAACTCCTTAGGCACAGCGCCTCCCACGACCTTGCTTTCGAAGAGGTTCCCAACTCCCCGCTCCCTCGGCTCGATCTCCAAAACTACATGCCCATACTGCCCCCGTCCGCCTGTCTGACGCACAAACCGGCCCTCGATCTTCACCGGCTTGGCGATGGTCTCGCGGTAAGCCACCTGGGGCTTGCCCACATTGGCTTCCACTCGGCCTTCCCGCAAGAGACGGTCCACGATGATCTCCAAGTGGAGCTCGCCCATCCCTTCGATGATGGTCTGCCCCGTCTCTTCATCGGTATGGACGTGGAAGCTGGGATCCTCCTCCACCAGCCTTGATAGGGCGAGGCTCAGTTTGTCTTGATCGGCCTTGGTCTTCGGCTCGATGGCCCGGGAAATCACCGGGGTGGGGAAAGTCAAGGCTTCCAAGATCACCGGCTGGTCTTCGCTGCAAAGGGTATCGCCCGTGGAGGTGTTCTTCAAACCTACCGCAGCTGCTATCTCCCCTGCATGGACCTCATCGATCTCCGCCCGGTGGTTGGCGTGCATCTGCAACAGCCGCCCGATCCGCTCTTTCCTGCCTTTGGTGGCGTTGTACACATAAGAGCCGCTCTTTAGCACTCCCGAGTAGACCCGAAAATAGGCCAGCTTCCCCACGTAAGGGTCGGCCATGATCTTGAAGGCTAATGCGGTGAAGGGTGCATCATCCGAAGGGGGACAAAGGACTTTGTTCCCATCGGGCCCCGTACCTTCCACCGGCGGCAGATCCAAGGGCGAGGGCAGGTAGTCTACCACTCCGTCAAGGAGGGGCTGGACACCTTTGTTTTTGAAAGCCGAGCCGCAAAAGACAGGCACCAGTGCCGTTGCCAAGGTGGCTTTCCGCAAGGCGCGGCGGATGTCTTCCGGGGCGATTTCCTCCCCTTCCAAGTATTTGACCAACAGCTCCTCGTCGAATTCGGCCACCGCTTCCAGGAGCTCCTCCCGGGCCTTAGCCGCCTCATCGACCAGCTCCGCGGGGATTTCCGTCTCCAGGCTTTGGGTGCCTAAATCATCCACGTACTTGATGGTCCGCATCCGCACTAGATCCACCATTCCCGTGAAGTCATCTTCGCTGCCGACGGGCAGCTGAACGGGGATGGCGTTGCTTTGCAGCCGGTCCCTGATCATGGCTACTACCCGGCCAAAGTCGGCGCCTACCCGATCCATCTTGTTGACGAAGGCGATCCGGGGCACCCCGTACTTATCCGCCTGTCGCCATACCGTCTCCGATTGGGGCTCCACTCCACCCACGGCACAGAAAACGGCAACGGCGCCATCCAACACCCGCAGGGACCTTTCCACCTCGACGGTGAAGTCCACGTGCCCGGGCGTGTCGATAATGTTAATCCGATGATCCTTCCAAAAACAGGTCGTCGCGGCGGAGGTAATGGTGATCCCCCGCTCCCTTTCCTGGATCATCCAGTCCATGGTGGCCGCACCGTCGTGGACCTCCCCGAGCCGATGCACCCGGCCGGTGTAGAATAGGATCCGCTCGGTGGTGGTTGTTTTGCCCGCATCGATATGGGCCATGATACCTATGTTGCGAATTTTGTCAAGGGCAAATTCCCTGGCCACTTCCTTCCCTCCTGTACAGTGTGACACGGACTGGATACCCAGTTCTTCCTACCAACGATAGTGGGCAAAGGCCTTGTTGGCCTCGGCCATGCGATGGGTTTCCTCCCGTCGGCGAACGGCTCCGCCGGTACCGTTGGCAGCATCCATTATTTCTCCCGCCAACTTTTCCACCGTCGTCTTTTCGCCCCTAGCCCGGGCAAACCGGACCAGCCAGCGCAGTCCCAAGGACACCCGCCGTTCAGGCCTGACTTCGACGGGCACCTGGTAGGTGGCACCGCCCACCCGCCTTGGTCTAACCTCCAAGACGGGCATGATGTTTTTCAAGGCCTGGTCGAGAATCTCAACGGGGTCCTTGCCCATCTTGTCCCGCACAGTCTCTAGGGCTTGGTACACAATCCCTTCGGCTAAGCTCTTCTTTCCGTCCAACATGACGTTGTTGATCAGCTTGGTCACCAACACGCTGCCGTAGATAGCATCGGGTGCAGCTTCTCGTTTCGGTACATTACCCCTGCGCGGCATCCACGTCCCTCCTTTTCCACTTACTTGGGCCGCTTGGCACCATATTTGGAGCGACCCTGCCGGCGATCGGCCACTCCCGCCGCATCCAAGGTGCCACGGATTACGTGGTACCGCACGCCAGGCAAGTCCTTCACCCTGCCGCCCCTAATCAACACCACCGAGTGCTCCTGCAGGTTATGGCCCTCCCCGGGGATGTAGCTGGTGACCTCAATCCCATTGGTAAGTCTCACCCTAGCCACCTTCCGCAATGCGGAGTTGGGCTTCTTGGGGGTAATCGCCGACACCCTGACACAAACACCCCTCTTTTGGGGGGAGCCTGTCGTCCTTAGTGTCTGCCCTTTTAGGGTGTTTTGAATGTATTGCAGGGCAGGTGCACCGCTCTTTTTGCGGATGGGCTTTCTGCCTTTACGGATTAGCTGATTGACAGTTGGCATTCTCCTACCTCCCTTCTACCTTATCTTCCCTATTTCAATACAGCAGCAGATGCTGCCCCCACATCGATGCCACAAGCTTCCCCGAGTTCCCGCATGGAATCTACATAAACCAGTTCAATGTCTTTGGCAGTGCAAGCCTCGATGATGGGGTCGACGACCCACCCTGCCGCATCCCTGGCCACATAGACCACGACAGCGGCACCTTCTTCGATGGCTCTGGCAGTCTGCTTGCTGCCTACCGCACGCTTTTTCGTCGCCCGTATCCTCCCGGGCATGGCGGGCACCTCCTTGGAAAGGCGAGCCCTGGCACCACACACCCTGAAATTGTAACACCCTCCACCCGGTGTGTCAAGAAAGGCGCCAGGGCATCCACTAATTTACTTCCACGGTCGCTGCTTCTTCCACTGGTTCCTCGGCACTGTCGCCGGCGGGATAAGCCGCTTCTTCCACCGGATAGACCTTGATGTTGCGGTAGCGGGACATGCCTGTGCCAGCAGGGATCAGCTTGCCGATGATGACGTTTTCCTTAAGCCCCAGCAAAGGATCGGTCTTGCCCTTAATGGCCGCATCGGTCAGCACCCGGGTCGTCTCCTGGAAGGATGCCGCGGACAGGAAGCTGTCGGTAGCCAGGGAAGCCTTGGTAATCCCCAGCAGCCCCGGCTGGGCCACCGCGGGTCTGCCGCCTTCCTGGGTCACCCGGGCATTCTCTTCTTCCAGTTCGAAAAGGTCCACCAATCCGCCGGGCAGAAGCTCCGTATCCCCTGGATCCTCAACCTTCACCTTGCGGGTCATCTGGCGGACGACGACTTCGATGTGCTTGTCGTTGATATCAACACCCTGGGACCGGTAGACTTCTTGGACCTCTTGGACCAGATACAGCTGCACGCCCCGGACTCCCTTCACCCGCAGGATGTCATGGGGATTGATGGGACCTTCCGTGATCCGATCGCCCACCGACAAGGCTGCGCCGTCCCGGATGCGAAGCCGCGCCCCGTAGGGGATATTATAGGTTCGCTCTTCCTCTTCGCCGCGGACGATGACTTTCCGCACCCCTTTGCTCTCCACGATCTGGGCAACACCGTCGATATCGGTGATGATGGCCTCGCCCTTAGGTTTGCGGGCCTCAAAGAGCTCTTCCACCCTAGGCAGACCTGCGGTGATGTCCTCGCCGGCAACGCCCCCGGTGTGGAAGGTGCGCATGGTGAGCTGGGTGCCAGGTTCGCCGATGGACTGCGCGGCGATGATCCCGACGGCCTCCCCGACCTCCACCGGACGGCCGGTGGCCAGGTTCCGGCCGTAGCAGGCGACGCACACCCCGTAGCGGGTGCGGCAGGTGAGAACCGAGCGCATCTTCACCCCTTCGATGCCGGCTTCCTCGATCATGGCCGCCATTTCCTCATCGATGAGCTGATTCCGCTCAACGAGGACTTCCCCTGTCGCCGGGTGTCTCACGGTCTCAGCGGCCACTCGGCCAGCCAACCGCTCCCTTAGAGGTTCGATGATCTCTTCCACTCCGCCGCTGATCTCCTTCAGGGCGGTGATCATGATGCCGTCTTCTGTGCCGCAGTCCTGCTCCCGGACGATCACGTCCTGGCAAACGTCCACCAGCCGGCGGGTCAGGTACCCTGAGTCCGCTGTCCGCAGGGCAGTATCGGCCAGACCTTTCCGGGTGCCGTGGGTGGAAATGAAGTATTCGAGGACGGTCAAGCCTTCGCGGAAATTGCCCTTGATGGGAATCTCGATGGTCTTGCCCGTCGGGTCCGTCACTAGACCCCGCATGCCCGCCAGCTGGCTGAGCTGGGACTCATTACCCCGGGCTCCGGAAGTGGCCATCATGTAGACAGGGTTGAAGCTGTCCATGCCTTCGATCATCTTCCGGGTGATTTCTTCTTTGGCCCTGGTCCAAATGTCGCAGATCCGCTGGTACCGCTCCTCGGAGGTCAAAAGCCCCCGCCGGTGCTGCTGTTCAACCAACTCCACCTGCTTTTCCGCATCGGCGACGAGTTGCTTCTTCTCCGACGGGATCGTCACATCGGTGATGCCCACCGTGGTGCCGGAGCGGGTGGCGAACCTAAAGCCCAGGTTTTTGATATGGTCGAGAACTCTGGCCGTATGGGTATTCCCATACTTGCGGAACAGTCGGTCCACGATCCGGCCCAGCTCCCGCCGATCGATGACCTTGTTGTAAAAGCCGAGCTCCTCGGGGATGATCTCGTTGAAGAAGATGCGTCCCGGGGTCGTTTCGATCAACCGGCCGTTCATGCGGACTTTGATCTTGGCATGGAGCTCCACAATTCCTTTATCGTAAGCCATGTGGACCTCATTGGCATCCGCGAAGACCTTCCCCTCGCCCTTGGCCCCATCCCGGACCTGGGTCAGATAGTAGATCCCGATGACCATATCCTGGGTCGGGGTGGTCACGGGCCGGCCGCTTGCCGGCAGGAGGAGGTTATGGACGGAGAGCATCAAGGTCCTGGCCTCCGCTTGGGCCTCTGCGGACAAGGGCACGTGGACCGCCATCTGGTCGCCGTCAAAGTCGGCGTTGTAAGCGGCGCAGACTAATGGATGGATCTGGATGGCCCTGCCCTCGACGAGGACCGGCTCGAAGGCCTGGATCCCCAGGCGGTGCAAGGTGGGCGCCCTGTTGAGGAGGACCGGGTGGTCCTTGATTACTTCCTCGAGGACGTCCCAAACCTCCGGCCGCACCCGTTCGACCATCCGCTTGGCGCTTTTGATGTTGTGGGCAAATCCCTTGTCCACCAGCTTCTTCATGACAAAGGGCTTAAACAGCTCCAGGGCCATCTCCCGGGGAAGACCACATTGGTGCATCTTCAGCTGGGGACCGACGACGATCACCGACCGCCCAGAATAGTCCACCCGCTTGCCCAAAAGGTTCTGACGGAACCGACCCTGTTTGCCCTTCAGCATGTCGCTCAAGGACTTGAGGGGTCTGTTCCCCGGCCCAGTTACCGGGCGGCCCCGCCGGCCGTTGTCGATCAAGGCGTCCACGGCCTCCTGGAGCATGCGTTTTTCGTTCCGGACGATGATGTCGGGGGCGCCAAGCTCAAGCAGGCGCTTTAGCCGATTATTGCGATTGATCACCCGGCGGTAAAGATCGTTGAGATCGGAGGTGGCAAACCGGCCGCCGTCGAGCTGGACCATGGGCCGCAGCTCAGGGGGGATCACCGGGATGACCTCCAGGATCATCCACTCGGGCCGATTCCCCGACTTGCGGAGGCCCTCAACGACCTCGAGCCGGCGGAGGGCCCGATTGCGGCGCTGCCCGCCGGAAGTTGCGATTTCCTCCCGCAGCTCCCGCGCCATCTCCTCAAGATCCAGCTCTTCCAACAGCTTCTTGATGGCTTCGGCCCCCATACCCGCCTTGAACTGGTCACCGTACTTTTCCCGGTACTCCCTGTATTCCGACTCGCTCAGCAGCTGTTTTTTCGTCAGCGGGGTATCCCCCGGATCGATAACCACATATGATGCAAAATAGAGGACTCGCTCCAAGGCCCGGGGCGACATATCCAGGATATGCCCCATGCGGCTGGGGATCCCTTTGAAATACCAAATGTGGGATACGGGCGCGGCTAGTTCAATGTGTCCCATCCGCTCCCGGCGCACCTTGGCCCTGGTCACTTCAACGCCGCAGCGATCGCAAACGATGCCTTTGTAGCGCACCCGCTTGTACTTGCCGCAGTGGCACTCCCAGTCCCGGGAAGGCCCGAAGATCTTCTCACAAAAGAGACCTTCCCGCTCTGGCTTCAAGGTGCGGTAATTGATGGTCTCCGGTTTTTTTACCTCACCGCTGGACCAAGCTCTGATTTGCTCCGGCGATGCTAATCCGATTCGAATCCGGTCGAAGTTGTTAGCGTCCAACAAGGGTCGTTCCCCCTTCTACCCGTTTTAGACCGACAACCTGTGCGGACCTTTGGGCCCATCATCAAAGATCTTCTAAGTCGTCGACCAGATCCTCATCCAGTTCCAAGTCCTCCTCTTCATCTTCAAAACCATCCTCTTCGTCCGGCTCTTCATCATCGACAGCAGAGGTTTCATCCTCCTCTTCCTCGTCCCGACCGTGAATATCGATGCCCAGCTCCCGGGCCATTTCGCTGATGTCTTCCTCTTCTTCTTTGATTTCAATCTCGTCGGCCTCTTCCGTCAGGACCCGCACGTCCAGCGCAAGGCTTTGCAGCTCCTTGATCAAGACCTTGAAAGACTCGGGCACACCCGGTTCGGGGATGTTCTCCCCCTTGACGATGGCCTCGTAAGTCTTCACCCGGCCAACCACATCGTCGGATTTGACCGTGAGGATCTCCTGGAGGGTGTAGGCCGCACCATAGGCCTCCAGAGCCCATACCTCCATCTCCCCAAAGCGCTGCCCGCCGAACTGGGCCTTGCCCCCGAGGGGCTGCTGGGTGACGAGGGAGTAAGGCCCCGTCGACCGAGCATGGATCTTATCATCCACCAGGTGGGCCAGTTTGAGCATGTAGATGTAGCCCACCGTTATCGGTTTGTCAAAGGGTTCGCCCGTCCGGCCGTCATAGAGGACGGTCTTCCCATCGTCGGGCAAACCGGCCTTCGTCAGGGTCTCCAGGACCTCCATTTCCGTCGCCCCGTCGAAAACGGGGGTGGCCATGTGCATGCCCAGGGCCTTTGCCGCCCAGCCCAGGTGGGTCTCCAGGACCTGGCCCAGGTTCATCCGGGAGGGGACCCCCAAGGGGTTAAGGACGATCTCCACCGGCGTCCCATCGGCCAGGAAAGGCATATCCTCCTGGGGCAGGATCTTGGCGATGACGCCCTTGTTGCCGTGGCGGCCCGCCATCTTGTCCCCTTCGGAAATCTTTTTCTTCTGGGCCACGTAGACCCGGACCAGACGGTTCACCCCCGGCGGCAGCTCATCGCCGGCATCCCGCTCGAAAATTTTCACATCGACGACGATGCCCGACTCGCCATGGGGGACTTTCAGGGAAGTATCCCTGACCTCCCTAGCCTTCTCGCCGAAAATCGCCCGGAGGAGCCGCTCTTCCGCGGTCAGTTCCGTCTCCCCCTTCGGGGTGACCTTGCCCACGAGGATGTCCCCGGGACGGACTTCCGCACCGATGCGGATGATGCCCATCTCGTCGAGATCCTTTAAGACATCCTCCCCCACGTTGGGGATGTCCCGGGTGATCTCTTCCGGTCCCAGCTTGGTGTCCCGGGCCTGACATTCATATTCTTCGATGTGAATGGAAGTAAACACATCGTGCTTGACTAGTTCTTCGCTGATGAGGATGGCATCCTCGTAATTGTAGCCTTCCCAGGGCATGAAGGCTGCGAGGACGTTGCGTCCCAAAGCCAGCTCCCCTTGATCCGTCGACGGTCCATCGGCGAGGAGATCGCCCTTCTCCACCCATTGACCGCGGCTCACCCGGGGCCTTTGGTTGATGCAAGTGCCCTGGTTGGAACGGACAAATTTCAGCAGATGATAGGTATCGACGTTGCCATCTTCCCGGCGGACCCGGATCTCATCCGCGGTCACTTTCTCCACTGTCCCCCCATGTCTAGCCACAAGGCAGACGCCTGAATCGATGGCCGCTTTGTATTCCATCCCCGTGCCAACTAAGGGGGCTTCCGCCTTGAGGAGGGGGACGGCCTGCCGCTGCATGTTGGCCCCCATCAAGGCCCGGCTGGCATCATCATTTTCCAGGAAAGGAATCAAGGCAGTGGCAATGCTCACGATCTGTTTAGGCGAAACGTCCACATAGTCGACCTCTTCCACCGGGACGATGAGGATTTGGTCCTTGTAGCGGGCCGCCACCCGGCTGTTGACAAAGCGCCCTTCATCGTCGAGGGGCTCGTTGGCCTGGGCCACCACGTAGTTGTCCTCTTCGTCGGCAGTGAGATAGACGATCTCGTCGGTCACCTGACCGTCGATGACGCGCCGATAAGGGGTTTCGATGAACCCGTACTCGTTGATCCGGGCATAGGTGCACAAAGAGCCGATGAGGCCAATGTTGGGACCTTCCGGGGTCTCAATGGGACACATTCTCCCATAGTGGGAGTGGTGCACGTCCCGGACTTCAAAGCCTGCCCGCTCCCGACTCAGTCCCCCGGGACCCAAGGCGCTCAGCCTTCGCTTGTGGGTCAGCTCCGCCAGAGGGTTGGTCTGATCCATGAACTGGGAAAGCTGGCTTGAGCCAAAAAATTCTTTGATGGCGGCCACGACGGGCCGGATGTTAATCAAGGCTTGGGGAGTGATGATATCCACATCCTGGATGGTCATCCGCTCCCTGACGACCCGCTCCATCCGGGAAAGTCCAATCCGGAATTGATTCTGGAGGAGCTCCCCGACGGCCTTCAAGCGCCGGTTGCCCAAGTGATCGATGTCATCGACGTTGCCGATGCCGTGGATGAGGTTGCTGATGTAGTTCACCACCGCGACCACATCCTCCGCGGTGATGGTCCTGCCCTCCGGACGGCTGTTGCTCAGGACCTTCACCGAGCTTCCCCCGTCCCTTCCCTTGAGGAGAACGGTGGGCACCCCCGCTGCCTCCAGCTTCATGGCCAGCCGGCGATCGATGCGGGTTCCCCCATCGGCCAAGATCTCCCCTGTCTCGGGATCGACGGCCGGCTCTTCCAACACGCCGCCAACGATCCGCTCCCCGAGGCGGAGCTTCTTGTTGAGTTTATAGCGGCCAACGGGGGCCAGATCGTAGCGCCGCGGATCGTAAAAGAGGCTTTCGAAGAGGCCCCGGGCGCTTTCGGGCGTTGGCGGCTCGCCAGGCCGCAGCCTTTTATAGATCTCGATTAGAGCTTCTTCTTCCGTACTCGCTGTGTCCCCCTCAATGGTGTTGCGCAGGACGACGTCTTCTCCGAAGACCTCCATCAGCTTTTGGTTGGTGCCCAGCCCCATGGCCCGCAACAAGACTGTTGCGGGGATCTTGCGGGTGCGATCGACACGAACGCTGATGACGTCGTTGACGTCCGTTTCAAACTCTAACCAGGCGCCGCGGTTGGGGATTATGCTGGCTTGGTAAAGGTATTTCCCGCTGGTGTGGCGCTCCCGGCTGAAATAGACGCCGGGGGAGCGAACCAGCTGGCTGACCACAACCCGTTCCGCTCCATTAATAATGAAGGTTCCCTGCTCCGTCATCAAGGGGAAATCCCCCATGAAGACTTCCTGCTCCTTGACTTCGCCGGTCTCCTTGTTGATGAGTCTTACCTTCGCCTTCATCGGCGCGGCATAAGTAACGTCCCGATCCTTGCATTCTTCCACATCGTATTTTGGCTCGCCAAAGGTAAAATCAATGAATTCCAGGACCAAGTTTCCCGTGAAATCTTGAATCGGCGAGATGTCTCGGAAGGTCTCTGCGATCCCCTCTTCCAGGAACCACTTGTAGGAGCGACGCTGGATCTCGATCAGATCCGGCATGTCCAAAATCTCTTTAATCTTGCCGAAATTGTACCTTTCCCTTTTTGCCACAGCATAAGAGACGGCCACCTGGCATCACTCCTCTGTCCAGTTTGTGAGCCACCCAACCCACAGCGCCGTTAACATGACGAAAAGCAAGGCCTACAAGAGCCCCCTTATAAGCCTCGCTTCCACAATTATCTAAGGCACGGAAATGCGTCACAACATATATTATTTGTCACCTTACTGGCAGTTATACCCTGCTGCATCAGGTTGATCACTTTTTAGGGAGGGACTCCCTTAATAAGGCCTCCCCTTTGCCAGCACGCTCGTTGAAAGGGCCCGTGAGCAAGGCCTCATCAATGAGACACTGCTTAATGATACCATGGACTCTAAAGACTGTCAACTAGAATTGCGGGGGATGGGACAGCAGGGTCAGGGTTTCATCCCGGGTATCTCGCCCGATCAAGGCGGATACTGGAAAAGGTGGGAGTCTCTGGGGTGATTGAGCGGGGAGGAAACTCCCCGCCCAGACTTACTTGATTTCGATAGTTGCGCCAGCTTCCTCCAGCTTGGCCTTGATGTCTTCGGCTTCGTCCTTGCTGACCCCTTCCTTGACGGCCTTGGGGGCAGCGTCCACAAGCTCCTTGGCTTCCTTCAGACCAAGGCCGGTGATCTCCCGGACCACCTTGATGACCTGGATCTTCTTGTCGCCAACGCTGGCCAGGACCACATCGAACTCCGTCTGCTCCTCTTCAGCTTCGGCAGCGGCGACGGCCCCCGCCTGGGGCATAGCCATGGCGACCGGGGCGGCGGCGCTGACGCCGAACTTCTCCTCCAATGCCTTCACCAGCTCAGACAGTTCCAAAACAGTCATCTGTTCGATAGCTTGCAGGATTTCCTCTTTTGTCATCCTAATCTTCCTCCCTCAATTTGCTCTAAGCGCTTTCCCTCTGACGTCTCACCGCATCGAGGGCATACACGAGACTGCGGATGGTGCCTTGCAGCACATTAACGAAACCGCTAATGGGAGCCTGTATCCCTCCCACCACTTGGGCCAGCAGGACTTCGCGGCTGGGCAGGTCAGCCAGCGCACCTACGCCGGCAGCGTCGATCACTTTACCGTCCACCACACCGCCTTTAATGGTCAGCACCCGCGACTCTTTGGCAAAGCCCGCAATGATCCGGGCCGGCGAGACCGGATCGTCGTAGCCAAAGGCGATCGCGGTCGGACCGGTCAGGTATTGACCAAGTTCGGGCAGGTCTGCTTTTTCCGCGGCAAGCTTGGTCAAGGTGTTTTTTACCACCCGGTATTCAATGCCTTCCGCCCGCAGGCGGCGGCGAAGCTCGTTGATGCTCTTGACGTTCAGTCCCCGATAGTCGGTCAACACAGCCCCCTGAGTCCGCCGGAGCATGTCAGCTATCCGTTCTACTTCTGCCACCTTCTCAGGTCTTGGCACAAGTTTCACCTCCTCCACAAGGGCATCTAAAAAAACTGGCCCCCGTAGACGCGCTCGGAGACCTGCCTGTGCTCCAACCTCGGCTGGCGGGATTACTCCCATTAAGGCTTGCGCCGCCTGCTGTCTACGGTCATGGGCTTATGCTATTCCTTTGTAGCCATCTATTTTTCCGCGAGCAGAGCCGTCACTTCCTGGGGTGCAATCTTAATCCCCGGCCCCATGGTGGCGGACATAGCGACCGACCTTAGGTAGGCGCCCTTCGCGGCTGCGGGTCTCGCCTTGACGATGGCTTCCATCAGCGCCTTGAAATTCTCCAGGAGCTGTTCTTCGGTGAAGGACACCTTGCCGATGATCACATGGACGCCGGCCGACTTGTCCGTCCGGTATTCCACCTTACCGGCTTTGAAGTCGCGCACCGCTTTGCCCACATCGAAGGTGACGGTGCCCGTCTTAGGGTTGGGCATGAGGCCCCGGGGACCCAAGATCCGTCCCAGGCGACCAACGATGCTCATCATGTCGGGCGTTGCCACCGCGGCATCGAAGTCGAGCCAGCCCCCTTGGATCTTCTCTGCCAGGTCCTCCGCGCCGACAAAGTCCGCACCCGCCTCTTCAGCTTCTTTGGCCTTTTCCCCTTTGGCAAAGACGAGGACCCGTACTTCTTTGCCGGTGCCGTTGGGCAGCACGACAGTTCCCCGCACCTGTTGATCGGCGTGCCGTGCATCGACGCCCAGCTTCAAGGCCACCTCCACCGTTTCGTCGAACTTGGCCGTTGCGGTCCGCTTGACCAGTTCGATGGCTTCGCGCGGCGTGTAGGCCTTCTCCTTGTCCACCAGTTTAAGTACTTCTTGATAACGCTTGCCTCGCTTTGGCATGTGCTTTCCTCCTTTGTGGTCCAGCGGACATAAGTCCTCCCACAGTCAGTCCTCAGTCAACAATGACGATGCCCATGCTCCTGGCTGTGCCTTCGATGATGCGCATAGCCCCCTCGAGGCTTGTGGCATTCAGGTCGGGCATTTTCAACTCGGCGATTTCCCTCACCTTGTCCCTGGAGAGCTGGGCCACCTTCTGCACGTTGGGATTCCCCGAACCTTTCTCGATCCCAGCAGCTTTCTTCAGCAAGATGCTGGCTGGAGGCGTCTTGGTGATGAAGGTAAAGGACCTGTCTTCATAGACGGTGATCTCCACGGGGATGATCATGCCAGCTTGATTGGCCGTGCGTTCATTGAAGGCTTTGCAAAACTCCATGATATTTACCCCGTGCTGACCTAGGGCAGGACCCACCGGCGGCGCCGGGTTGGCCTTCCCTGCGGGGACCTGGAGCTTGATGATCCCTGCTACTTTTTTCGCCACTGTTCCCACCTCCCCGTCTTAAATTCTCTCCACCTGACCGAAATTCAACTCCATGGGCGTTTCCCGGCCGAACATGGACACGATGACCTTCAATTTGCCCCGCTCCATGTTCACTTCTTCGATGATGCCGGTAAAATTGACGAAAGGTCCAGAGATGACCTTGACCTCTTGCCCTACCTGGTACGCGACCCGAGGCTTAGGCTCATCCTCGTCGGCCTGCTTCAGGAGGCCCCTTACTTCCTCCTCTTTCAGAGGACTCGGTTTGCTCCCGGAGCCGACAAAGCCCGTAACTCCCGGCGTGTTGCGGACAACATACCAGGAATCATCGCTCATGATCATATCCACCAGCACATAGCCCGGGAAGAGTTTGCGCTTGACGACTTTCTTCTTGCCGTCTTTGAAGTCGATCTCCTCTTCGGTGGGCACCAATACTCGGAAGATCTTATCCTCCATCCCCATGGACTCCACGCGGCGCTCTAGGTTCGCTTTGACCTTATTCTCATATCCGGAGTAGGTATGGATTACATACCACTGTCTTCCCTCTGTCATCACCAAAGGGGCCCCTGAGGGCCCCTCACCTCCCTATTTCATGAGTAATGCCAGTACCTGGGATATGAGGAAGTCGACTAACCCAAAGAAGATGGCGACCCCAGCAACGGCCACAATTACTACTCCAGTGTAGGTGGTGAGCTCCTTGCGATTGGGCCAGACTACTTTTCTTATTTCCGCCCTGACTTCTCGCAGAAATTTGACTAGCCGCCCAGTTTTCCCCACAGTCACCGCCATCTGCATGTCACATCCTTAGAAGGGCATGTTGCGTCTCGCTCTGGTAAGTTTTACCCTTTCCCGAGGGGAATATGCTACTTGGTCTCCCTGTGGGGGGTGTGTCTTTGGCAAAACTTACAGAACTTCTTCAGTTCCAATCGATCGGGATCGTTGCGTTTATTCTTGACGCTCCGATAATTGCGGTTCTTGCACTCGGTGCATTCTAAAGTGATCCCCACGCGCATCCTTCCACCTCCACCTGCCCGCTATCCGAAGGCTTGCCAGCAAAATCGCTTTTAAAATGTATCACATTTCCCCAGGGCTGTCAACAAATCTGGGGATTAGGCTAGGATCTTGGTGACAACGCCGGCTCCGACGGTCCGACCACCTTCCCGGATAGCAAAGCGCAGACCCTCTTCCATGGCGATGGGGGTGATGAGCTCGCCAATCAGGTTCACGTTGTCGCCGGGCATCA
>JAAYLV010000060.1 GCA_012521755.1 Bacillota bacterium
ACATGCCGTCTCCTCCTCTTGGTCGAGTCTGGAGACAGCGTTCTTCAGAGGTGGGGATTTTTCATTCCGGCGGTTTTGCGGAATATGTTTCCGGCGGTTTTGTCCATTTTACTTCCGGCGATGACAGCAGCAATATAGAGAGATGAAGACCTATATGGGTGTATACCAAGTAACGAACACATCCAGCGGCAAGATCTTTATCTCTACGACTCCGAACCTAGAGAATCGGTGGCTGACTGTTCGTATGCAACTGGATATGGGAAGACATCCGAACTCCGAATTGCAGAGGGACTGGAATGAACTGGGTGCGGATAGCTTCACCTACCAAGTGCTTGAAGAGGAAGAGGTCACTGAGGACACCGATACCCGCTGGGAGCTTAAACAGATGAAAAAGGCATGGCTGGAGAGGCTGCAGCCCTATGGCGATCGAGGATATAACAAACCGCCAAAGGAATGACTAGTTCTGTTGCCGTGCTGTCACAGGGCTCATCGATTGTCAGCCCCGTTAGTTCACGGGCTTTCTGCCGCCATTAGCGCTATGGACGAACTAGCGAGGAAGTGTTCTCGCGTCGAAGTCTCTAGCCAGTCAAGTTGACAATGACATTGTTGATGCCTGAGTGGCGTTGGGCTAGCTTTGGCGAAGAAGGCAATTCGGCAGACTCTGGTCAATGCGGGCTGGCAAGGTGATGCTCCCAAAGGCTAAGAAAGGGGAGATGCCATCCGGCATCTCCCCCCTTAAGGGCAGAGTCATCCCCCGAGATAGTTCTTCTTCACTTCCTCATTGTTCCGCAGCATTTCGACGGTGTCCGAGAGGGTGATCTCCCCGTTGACGAGGACATATCCCCTTTGGGAGATCCGCATGGCCATCCGGGCGTTCTGTTCTGCTAGAAGGACGGTGATTCCCTCCTGCTGGTTGATCTGCTGGATGGCTTCGAATACCCTTTCCACAAGCAATGGCGCAAGACCCAAGGAAGGCTCATCCAACAGGAGAAGCCGCGGTCTAGCCATGAGGGCCCGGCCGATGGCAAGCATTTGCTGCTGACCGCCGCTCAAGGTCCCGCCAGCCTGATGCATTCTCTCCTTGAGGATGGGAAAAAGAGCAAAGACCTTATCCAAATTCTCGTCCATTTCGGCCTTAGTGTAGCCTCGAGGATAAGCGCCCATCTCGAGGTTTTCCAGGACGGTCATCTCGGGAAATATCTTGCGCCCTTCAGGTACACAGGAAATTCCCTGTCTGACTATCTGGGCGGGGGACAGATCGTTTAGGACTTGGCCCATGAATTCAATAGTGCCCCTTTGGATAGGTCGCAGTTTCGTTATGGCCCGCATCATCGTCGTCTTCCCTGCGCCGTTGGCACCGAGGAGACACACAATTTCCTTTTCCTGAACCTCCAATGATACCCCTTTTAAGGCACGGATGTTCCCGTAAGAGACATCAATATCCCGAACTACCAGCACGACGAAGACATCCCCTCTCTAGCAGGCATAGAAATCACTCACCGGACTTATCGAGCTCCGATGCCAATTCTCTGCCCAGGTAAGCTTCAATCACCTCAGGGTCATCCTTGATCTTCTCAGGGGGCCCCTCGGCGATCTTCTCCCCGTAGTTGAGGACAGTAATCTTCTCGGCCACGCTCATGACGAGCATCATCCGGTGTTCAACGAGGCAGATAGTGATCCCCCGCTCCTGGATGCGCCGCAGAAGCTTCTCCAGGCTGTTAATCTCATCGGCGCTCAAACCTGCTGCCGGCTCATCGAGAAACACGATCTTGGGATCTGCCGCTAGGGCCCTTGCGATCTCTAAAACCCGCCGCTGTCCGTAGGGCAGACTGACCGCGGGCATGGCTGCCCGGTCTGCAAGGTCTACAAAGCTTAAGATCTCCATCGCCCGTTCGTACATCTGTGCCTCTTCCAAGCTGCCTTCCTTGCTTGGCAAGATGGTGCCAAACAGTCCCACCTTGGCGTGGATGTATTGGGCAGCGAGGATGTGCTCAATAACGGACATGGTGGGGAAAAGTCTCAAGTTTTGAAAGGTGCGGGCCATGCCTCTCCTTACCCGATGATGAGCAGGGAAGTTGGTGACATCTTCCCCATTGAAGATGATTCGTCCCGAGCTCGGCGGGAAAATCCCGGTGATGACATTGATTAATGTGGTCTTGCCGGAACCGTTCGGTCCGATGATGGCCCTAATTTCTCCCTCCGATACTGATAAGTCCAAGTTGGTCAAGGCTTGAACGCCCTCGAAGTTCTTGCTCACTCTGGATACCTCAAGGATGGTTCCCAAATTAACTCTCCCTCCTCAAGATCCCCCAATGATCAAAGGCTTGCGTCCCTTGCCCCTTCAGACAGCTCTGCCGCGGCAAGGCGTTTGGTTCGCATGCGGGTGAGGATCCCCATCAGACCATACGGTTCATAGACGATGATCACGATGATGGCCGCTGCGTAAATGACCAGGTACCACTGCTTCATGAAGCGCAAAAGCTCCATCAAGACAGTCAGGGCCGTTGCACCTAGCACGGCGCCGGGGACGGACCCGATGCCGCCGAAGACGAGCATGCTCACGAAACTGAAGGAATAAGCTGAGGTATACAGCTCTGGGCTGACGTACTGCTGAAAACTAGCATACAAAGTGCCGGCCACCGCGGAGTAGGCTCCACACCAGATGAAAGCGAACACCTTGAGGAAGGTCGAATTCATGCCCATGGCCTCCGCAGCCAATTCATCATCGCGCACAGCCCTCAAAGCTCTGCCAAACCTAGACCGCTCGATGCGGATAGCAAGGAGGTAAAGGAGTATTGACAGGATGAGGGCTAGGTAGTAAAAGAGGCGATTATCGGTGAACTGGAGGCCAAACAGGGATGGGCGTGGGATGTTTTGAATCCCAAAGACGCCGCCGGTGAATGAACTCCAATTCATCAGGACGCTCCTGGTTATCTCTTGGAAACCAATGGTCATAATGGCCAGATAGTAGCGTTTCAGGCGCAGGGTGGGAAAGCCCAGGAACAGACTGAAAATGCCAACGACGATGATGGACAAGATCGCGGCAGCCCACCAGTTCCACCCGTACTTGACGGCCGCCAGACTGAACGCGTAGCTGCCGATCCCTAAGAAAGCCGCAACGCCCATGTGCAGCTGTCCGGCAAAGCCGAAGATGAAATTAAGGCCCATGACAGCTATCCCGTTAATCACCGCCAGACACAGGACGAAGAAGGGATATTGACTTCTGACGAATATGGGCGCTAGGGTCAACAGGACGAAAACAATGATGGATACAGTTCGTTCCAGCTCCCTTTTTCTTGCTTCCGTCATAAGCTCTCACCCGCCTTCTTGCCCAGGATGCCCTGGGGACGTACCAGTAAGAAGAAGATAAGGATCAAAAACACGATGGCATCTTTGTAGCGGGATGATAAGAAGCTGGCAACGAAAATCTCGATGGTGCCCAGCAAGATGCCGCCGACGGTGGCTCCGATGATGCTGCCAAACCCGCCGATGACGCAAGAAGCAAATCCTTTCGAACCGACCATCCCCAAATCGACGGAGACCATGAACAAGGGGGCAAGCAAGATGCCCGCGATCCCAGCCAGGATGGAGCTGTTGGCGAAGGTGATGGCGATGGTTCGGTGCGTCTCAATGCCCATCAACGTAGCCGCTTCCCTGTCCTGGGCTACGGCCCGCATGGTCTTGCCCAGGGTGGTCCTGCGGAAAAAGAGCCACTGCAAGATGAGCAATATCCCGGTTATGACGATGACGAACAAGTTCTGCTTGAGAATGCTTACCTCTCCGAAATGGATGACGCCCTGACCAAAGGGGCCGGCGGTGGTTACCGGATAAGGGCCCCAGACGATGATATACAGGTTGGACAAAAAGATGCCAAGGGCCATGGTGCTGAGCATCACGGCGCGGGGGTGGGCATCCTTGAGGGGGCTGTAGACGACCCGTTCCGCTCCCATCCCAAAGACGCTCATGAAGGCGGCAACGCCCAGCAAAGATAGGCCAAAACCAAAGCCCAACTTGTTGGACAAAGTAGCCGCATAAAGGAAGGCGGCCATGGTGACGAAATCCCCTTGGGCAAGGTTGACGATCCCAACGGCATTCCAGATGAAGGTGTACCCGAGGGCGACCAAGCTGTAGATGCAACCCATGGCCAAGCCGTTGATTAGTTGTTGGACTAGAACGGCGACATTCATGTGTCGATGGCGCTAGGTGCCTCCGCCCCTAAGGGCAGGATGGCGCCGTCCCTCCTCTCCCAAAACGATGATTTAGCCATCTAGGACTAGTTAGAAATGGTGCCGGGCTGCCCACCCGGCACCTCTCTTGATCAATCAAATTCGACGTTTTCGTTGACGACTCTGTCGATGACCACGGGCTTGTTGTCCTGGACCTGGATGACGAAGAGCTCGTGCAGGGCCTGGCCGTTCTTAGCTACGTTGTAGGTCAGGCCGTGGCTGCCTTTGACATTCCGCAGTGTCCGCAGGGCGTCCCGCACAGCGGTCTTCTCTACGGTGCCGGCCTTTTCCGCAGCCATCTTGTAGAGTTGGACTGCATCAAAGGCGAGGGACACGAAGAAGTTCTGGGGAACGGAGCCGTAGCGCGCCTTGTAATCGTTGATCAGTTTCTCCACCGCCGGGTCTTGTACGGTGGAGCTGTAGGTGACGACGCCGACCAGGCCTTCGGCAGCTTCCCCGGCGATTTGCAAGAAGCTCTCCTGACCTGCGGTGCCCGAACCAAAGAGCTGGACACCGGGGAGGAGCTGACGGGCCTGGCGGCACATCAAGGCCAACTCAACGTCGAAAGCCCACCCGACTAGGGCCTCGGCCCCGGCGCTCTTGATATTGAGGAGCTGGCCGGTAAAGTCCCGGTCGCCTGTGTTGAAGGCCTCAACAGCCACAGGCTTCAAGCCCTTGTTGGCCAGGGCTTGGGTGATGGTCTCAGCGCCGCCGACGCCGAACTGGTCGGTGCTGTGGAGGATGGCCACTTTCGAAAGTCCCAGATTTTCGACGATGTAGTTGACGATACAGATCGCCGCCAGTTCGTCGTGCTCCCGAACCCTAACGAGCCAGGGATTGCCCAGCTTGGTGATCTGTTCAGCACTACCCAGGGGGAACATGATGACCCCTTCCTTGGCAACAAGGGGCTCGGCGGCCAGCACCGCGGTGCTCTGGGTATCGCCGATGATGACATCTACCTTGTGCTGGTAGATGAGCTTCTGGGCCGCCGTTACCGCGGGACTGGCTGCCCCTTGGGAGTCCTCCCAAACAAGCTCCAACTTGTGACCCAAGACGCCGCCCTCTTTGTTGATCTGCTCGATGGCTAGGAGGGCGCCGTTTTTCGAGGCATCGCCGTTGGGGGCGCTGCCTCCAGTGAAGGGAGCAAGGATGCCAATCTTGATCACGTTGTCGGCAGCAAGTCCCACAGAGCTAATCGCCAATACGATGAGCAAGCCAATTACCACACCACGATACCTGCGCATTCTCTTAGTCACCTCCAAGTATTATTCCGGTGTTCGAAGACGTGAATAAAGCGGCGGGCGATCACCTCCTGCATACGCGTTAGACAGCCCAGTGGGGATCAAGAGTAATGCCCTGGAGGCTGTCCGGGTCCCCCGTGGGCTGATGGATGTCTGCCAACAGCAAAGCAGTCGGTTAATATCTTTATTTCGGCTTCGAACGGGGAAAACCTCCTATTTGTGTGAAAGATCACCATATGAACTTGCCAATAAGGAAAAGGGCGGGCCCTGAGGGCCAGCCCT
>JAAYLV010000061.1 GCA_012521755.1 Bacillota bacterium
ATACCTTTTCTGCAACCTGCAGGAATGCCTGAAGCACATGCTGAATTATGTCCATAAGAGATCTCACTCCTTCAAGCACTTGATGCTTGCCGTTCAAAAGGCAGTGAGATCTCTTTTTCTCTCCCTAAGCAAGCAAGGCCTGGTAGACGGATTTCGTTTTCGATGCTTGACCAATACACCGACTTCCCCTGCTACCAGCAGCGATCCGACAGAAGAGCAAAACCTCATGACCGGCCATCGAGCCTCAATTGTGAAACAAGGGACGGGTGATTCTCGCTGACCGCATCATCGCAGAAGAGATCCTTTCTACCCCTCACGGCCTAGACGTGGGGAAGCAGGATGCCGACCTTGCTTATCTCCTGCTCCTGGTACGAACAGTAGATTCGGCCAACATACGGAAGGTGCCCAGCTCTGCTTTGGTCTCGATCAGCTGGGCTATACGGTCGAGCAATTCTGACCAGGGACCGGCGTGTTCATCCAGAAACCCTTGCCGCTTTGCCACCGACTGCCATGTCTCGATCAGGAGAAAACGGCTTGGATTGTCTTCCTGGCAAAGAAGAACTGCGCCCCGAAACCCTGCCGCACTAGCGAAGAAGTTGCTCCACACGCCGCCTGGGCCAAAGACGAGGATGAACTGTTGCCGGGCTTCCTCTTTAGCAAGAAACGCCCACACAACCTGCACCAATTAAACCATTCCCTTGCTCGATCTGGAAATCAAGCCTGGCTAGGTCCCGGAGTCCCCATGGAAAACTAAGCTCCCTGAGGAAGAATTCAAGCCGGCGATTGACCATATCAACTTGAAACCCCGACTTATTGCCCAGTATCCAAGGCGTAAATGCTGTTGTACTCGTATCGGTACTTGGTCTCAGGCAGCATACTCTACCCATAGACAACTATTTGTACCATCGACTAGTTTTCCCTGCCCGGACTAGTGTCCATTATGACGATGCAGATATAGGGATGGCCCAAGGCACAGATAACACGATTATACATCAACTTGTCCTAGTGATGGGGAATAGGGAGACTGTTTGGCATGGGGGATCAAGTGTGCGAACCCCCGCTAGAGGCTCTCTTGCCATTTTATCATGAGGAGTTCACCGAAAAACCAACCGCCGCCGGCTTCTTGGCACTCTATCGGGTAGCAGCCGACTTAGAGGTGAAATAGGTGACGATACCGTTGTATATCCCCC
This sequence comes from Bacillota bacterium, assembly GCA_012521755.1. Taxonomy (GTDB): domain Bacteria; phylum Bacillota; class Limnochordia; order JAAZLZ01; family JAAZLZ01; genus JAAZLZ01. The sequence goes on from JAAYLV010000061.1 coordinate 1,191, forward strand.
TGGCTGCCCGCAGCCGGTAGGAAGGATCAACCAAGAGCTTCTCCTCCGCGGGGTTGGTGACAAACCCCACCTCCACTAAAACGGAGGGCATCCAGGTCTTGCGGATCACGTAGAAGGGGGCCTGCCGAACGCCAATGTCGTTGGAACCTAGGGCCCGGACCAGCTCCCGCTGGACGGCGGCTGCCAGAGGTTTGCTCCCGGCAGTATAATAATAAGTGGTCGTCCCCCTAATCTGCCTGTTCAGATTGGCATCATTGTGGATGCTGACGAAAATGTCGGCTCCCCTTTGATTGGCCAGACGGACCCGAGCATCGAGGGTCAGATAGTTGTCCCCATCCCGAGTCATGATTACTTTTGCCCCTTCCTTTTCCAACAAGGCCTTCAGGTCGCGGGCAATCCAAACGACATTGTACTTCTCCAAGGTACGACCGCTGATCCCCACCGCGCCCGGATCCGGGCCACCATGTCCCGGATCGATGACGATCACTTTGCCCGCCAGCGCCCCGCGAGAGCTCTCCGACGGACCGAGTTGAGGGGTACTCTGTCCCGAAGGTCCCGACATGCCCGTCAGCAAGAAGATGATAAGGAGCAGCAGAGTTATCAGGGGGTTGGCCTCCAGCCTTTGATCCAAAAAAGGGTCCTCCCTCCGACTTTGTCAATCTCTCCAGGATTTCGTGTCGGTTGGTAGGAACCCTTTAGGCAATTTCCAGAGGGAAAGGCAACCTTTGGCTTAGCTTGAGTACCCCCGAAAGCCCTCGCCCTGCAGGCGGCGATCCTTCTCCACTACTGACTGGGCTAGGGATTGTCGGTACTTAAGCAGCCGCTCTTTAATCGCGGCATCAGTTAGACTCAAAACTTGGGCCGCGAGCAGCCCGGCGTTGCGACCATTATTCACTCCCACCGTGGCTACAGGGATCCCCGGAGGCATCTGCACCATGGAAAACAAGGCATCCATGCCCGCCAGGGAGCGACCAAGGATTGGCAGCCCAATGACTGGCAGTAAAGTATAGGCCGCGAGCACCCCTGCTAGATGGGCCGCCCCGCCGGCCGCCGCAATCAGGACCTTAAGGCCGCGCTTTTCGGCCTGGGTTGCATACTCCATCACCTGGGCCGGGGTCCGGTGGGCGGACATAATCCGCACTTCGGCCGGGATCTCCAGTTCCTCCAAGATGGCCAGACAGTCTTTGACCACGGGAAGATCCGAATCACTGCCCATGACCACTCCCACTAACGCTTCTGATTGCACGTGTCGTTCACCTCTCAGGAAGTTTCATCATCGCCATAGCCTTCCCCGGGCTGGGGGATGTACTGGACCGACGGGCGTCGTCGCCCCGGCTGGGGATATAGATCCATCAACTCATAGACTTCCGGAGGGAGCCCACATCTTACCTTTAATCCGAGCTTCGCCAGCTTCGCACAAGTGATGGGATAATCATGGGTCCAACGTCCCTCAGTCAAGGCTGCGGCGATTGCCCGGGCCTTTTCTTCCTCCATCCGGTCCACCAGCAGTTCATAAACTAGTTCCTGCACCTGGGCGATGGCCTTCGATGCCATATCGGCCAAAATCAAAGTCTCATCATCAATGCGATTGCGATCCTTTTGCTCCACTACTTTGAGAATTGAAGCCGCCGGCCACGAGCCTAGCTGGGGGTCGACGGGACCTAAAACCGCGTTTTCATCCATGATGATTTCATCCGCGGCCAGGGCGAGCAAGGTGCCGCCTGACATCGCGTAGTGGGGGACCAGGACCGTGACCGGCGCAGGATGTTTCCGAATCGCATGGGCGATTTGTTCAGCTGCGAGAACAAGCCCTCCTGGCGTGTGGAGGAGGATGTCGATGGGCATATCATCGGGTGTGCGGCGAATAGCTCTGAGGATAAGCTCCGAATCCTCGATATCTATGTACTGCCTGAATGGTACACCCAGGAAACTGAAACATTCTTGCCGGTGTATGAGGGTAATTAGGCGAGATTTCCGTCGTTTTTCGATCTTGTGGATCAAACGCAGCCGCGCCATCGCCAGCTGCCTCTGCCTGATGGTCGGCAACAAAGCGGAGATAATCAGGAAGAAGTACAATAGCTGGAAAGCCAAGGTTTACACCTCCCTCAATCAGTGCTATTCAGGCTTTGATAGAGAATCATTACCCCAAAGGCCAAGAAAAGTAGTCCGGCGGCAATGCTCAGGTACTTGACTGGAACATAACTGGTAACGTAGCCGCCGACAAAAGACCCTAGTAACGTGACCAAAACCATAGCTGCCGACCCGCCGAGGAAGACTGACCAGGGAGCCTTGGTCTTGCAGGCCATGGTGACAACGGCGAGCTGGGTCTTGTCGCCAAGTTCAGCAAGAAAGAGCATGCCAAAGGTTAAAGAGAAGACTTTCCAGTCCAATTCCAACTTCCTTTCAGTATACCTGCTCCATTTCAGCCGATCAACGTCTGATACAGGATCACACTGCCGAAGCCTAGAAACAACAAGCCGGCCGCGATGTTGATGTACTTGACAGGTATATACTTGGTGATGACATCCCCTAACAGCGAGCCCAAGAGTGTCACCAGCACCAAAGCCGCGGAGGCTCCAAAGAACACAGACCAAGGAGCCTGAGTCCGAGCCGCAAGGGTAAACACGGTCAGCTGGGTCTTATCCCCCATTTCCGCAAGGAACAGCATGCCAAAGGTTAGGCCAACCACTCTCCAATCCACGCCCGTCTTCCTTTCAATTGGGGGCTTTCCCTATTTGCCGACTGCCCCGTTTAGTGATGGGCACCTTCGCCCGACACAAGGGGCAGTCGGACGGCTGCCAGACTTCGATGTCCAACCGCAAGAGGGCCTGCGTCGGCACTCCAAAGTCCACTTTGCCGCCGCTGCGGTCGATGAGGAGACCAACGCCAACGATCTGACCCGGCGTTTTTTGCAGGACCGACAAGACTTCCTGGACTGAACCCCCTGTCGTGACAATATCTTCAACCACCAGCACCTTTTCTCCGGGGTTGATCGCAAACCCTCGCCGCAGACACATCACCCCGTTTTCCCTCTCAGTGAAGATGGCTCGGGCCCCCAATTGCCGGGCCACTTCATAAGCCAGGATGATGCCGCCGGTCACAGGCCCGACCACAACGTCCACACCCTCTCCCGCAAAGCGGCGGGCGAGCTCCTTGCACAGACGCTCAGTATACTTCGGATGCTGGAGGACCTGGAACTTCTCTAGGTATGTGTCGCTGTGCAGCCCGGAGGTGAGGAGAAAATGTCCTTTAAGCAGGCCGCCTGCCTGGGCGAAAATGTCCAGGACCTCCTGGGGAGTGAGTGGATTCATGATCATCACCTTTCTTTAGGGATGGGCCGCTCCCACCAGAGAGGATAGTCCATCCAATCCTTGTGCTTCGATATATTCCTCAAGTTCCCGGATAATCTTCAGGCAAACCCCCGGGTCGGTGAAATTAGCGCTGCCCACCGCCACAGCTCCCGCCCCTGCCAGAATGAACTCCAAGGCATCACGTCCGCTGGCAATTCCCCCCATGCCGATGATGGGCACCCGCAAGGCCTGATAGACTTCCCAAACCATTCTGACGGCAATGGGCCTGATGGCCGGGCCTGAGAGTCCACCGAACACGTTGGTTAGAGTCGGCCGGCGCGTCCCGACATCAATGCTCATGCCGAGGACCGTGTTAATCAGGGAGAGGATTTGGGCCCCGGCTTCCACAGCCGCCTCAGCTACCTGGACAATGTCACCCACATTGGGACTGAGCTTACAGATCAGGGGCAAATCGGTTGATCCCCGGACGGCTTGGACCACTTCCCGGACCATGGCGGGATCGGTCCCAAAAGCCATCCCCCCCTCGTTGACGTTGGGACACGAAACATTTATTTCCAATGCTGCCACCGTCGGGTGACCGTCCAACCGGGCGGCCACCTGGGCATATTCATCGACGGTGCTCCCGGCGATATTGACGATGACGGGACACTTCAACTCCTTGAGCTTTGGCAGTTCCTCGCTGATGACGGCATCGACGCCTGGGTTTTGCAGGCCAACGGAGTTGAGGAGCCCTGCGGGGGTCTCGACGATCCGGGGCGGCCTATTGCCCCGGCGGGGATGAAGGGTAGTCCCCTTGACCATGATTCCACCCAGTCGATTAAGATCAATGTATGTACCATATTCCTCACCGTAGCCGAAGGTGCCCGAAGCCACCAACACAGGGTTTGGCAGCTGCAGGGGCCCCAGGACGGCAGTCAAATCAGCCACGCAGGTCCACCTCCTCAGCCCAAAAGACGGGCCCGTCAGTACAAACCCGGGCATACCCCTTCGGGGTGGGACAAGCGCAGACAAGGCAAGCTCCAATTCCACAGCCCATTTTCTCTTCCAACGAGACTTGGAGGAGCGCTCCTGCCCCTCGGCAAAGACCGGCTATGGCGGCGAGCATCGGCCTTGGACCACAGGCGTAGACAGCATCCTCGCATTCCAGGTGTTTCTCCGCCAGCGTAGTCACCATTCCTTTACACCCAAGGCTGCCGTCTTCCGTTGCGACCTCCACCTTGCAGTCCAAAGCCGCGAAATCATCGATGGCAACCACATCGCTTCCACGTCTACAGCCTACCAGCACCACCGGCCGTTGTCTAGCCTCCCGCAGTCTCCTGGCCAGAAAGAGGAGGGGAGCTAAGCCTAGACCGCCGCCAACCAAGACCGGGCGACGATCGGGAACCAAGGTAAACCCCCTGCCCAAGGGTCCCAAAAGATCCACCTCGTCCCCTGGCCGCAGCCGACTTAGCAGTGTCGTTCCCCTGCCCACCACCTCATACAAAAGCGCGATGATCCCTTCCTCCCGGCTGCAGTCGTGGATGCTCAGGGGACGCCTTAAGAAGGGATCCCAAGAGGTGGGCGGGACCGTTCGCACGTGGACAAATTGCCCAGGCTGAGCATCTGCCGCCACTTGTGGGGCCGATAACGTTAGTCGATAAATCCTGTCAGTCAGCATCGTGTTCTTCCGAACGGTAGTCAGCAACCCCACTCCCCCTTTACGATGAAATGCCCAGCTCATGCAGGAAGCGACACAAAGGATTCTCTTCTCCAGGAGCCCTGTGACCGATGGGGAGCCGATACTGGACGGAAGCTACCGGCAAACGGCGATGCCTTAATCCCTCGACAGTGCCGTCGTTGAGGTTGCGATGGGTAATGGCAAGGTCAGTGCCGGCAAGGCTTCCTTCGTCAACCACGTACCCATGGCTCTGTCTTGAGATAAATACGCTGCCGCCTTCTTCCTTGACCGGCAAATTATGTCCGCGGTGTCCCCTCGCCATCTTGACCACCTTCGCTCCAGCGGCCATGGCCAGGAGTTGGTGTCCCAGCCCCACCCCAAAAAGGGGCGTCTTGGCCATGATCTGAGCCAAATCGCCGATGGGGGCTGCCCCCGGCGCCCCGGGACCGTTGGAGATGACCGTCAGGGAAGGATTATGTCTCACCACTTCCTCTAACGGATAGGTTGGCGGAAACACAGTCACTCCCACGGGAAAGTCCTTTAAAGCTGCCAAGATCTCCGCCGCGCCGCCAAGATCGATGACATTGACCTGCCTTGCACCTTCTTGGGCCGCGTAAGGATGTTTGGTGGCCACTTCCGCCACCAGGTTCTGCTCCTCCAGGATCGGCAGGCGGCGCAAGCGCTCCAAGACGGCGGCCAAGTTGTCGATGTTGTGGGTGATGATTCCCCGCATGGGCCCCTTGTCCCGCAAATGGCGGGTCAAGGCTCTAGTGTCTAGACCCTGCAGACCAACGACGCCGCTTCGACGCAGGAAGCTCGCCAGGCTCTCCTGGGAGCGCCAATTATGGGGAAAGACACAAAACTCCTTTACAACTAAGCCGCGCACATGGGGCTGTTTTTCCACCAATTCGGTGGGATCAATCCCATAATTGCCGACCAAGGGGTATGTCAGGACTACAATCTGTCCCCGGTAGGCGGGGTCGGTAAGAATGTCTTGATAGCCAGTCACCGCGGTGTGAAACACTACTTCACCCCAAGCATCATTGGGGGCGCCAATGGTAGTTCCCACGTATACTTCGCCATCTTCCAAAACTAGGAATCCTTTCATGGACAAGCCTTGCCGGCTAGCCTCCTCTCCTCAGTCACCAAGCCCTAAGGCCCTGTTGATATCCACCTTCATGTCCCTTGCCGCATCCTTGGCTGCCCGGGCAAACTCCTCCGGTCCATATCTTTCCCGGTAGGCAAAGATCACGCCCCGGGAGGAGTTGACGATGGCCCCAGTCCCATCGGGATTGAAGCAAGAGGCCACATCCGCTGCCGTACCTCCCTGATGCCCATAGCCCGGCACCAGGAAGGGCAAATTGGGGAGCCGTCGACGAAGCTGCCGGGCCTCCTCCGCATAAGTTGCCCCGACCACCACTCCTACCGACCGGTAGGCCCCCTCCCCTTCCGTCCCCTGGCTCCAGGCATCAATCAGGTCCGCTAGGTGCAGAAAAAGGGGGCGGCCGTGGACGGGCAGGTCCTGCACATCCCCTGCGGAGGGATTTGATGTCCGCAGCAGAATAAAGAGCCCCTTAGCACTGCCGCGACAGCGGTCAATGAAAGGCCTAAGGCCGTCTTCGCCTAGATAAGCATTCACCGTCAAGGCATCGCCGGCTAAGGGGCCATCCCCGAGATAAGCCTCAGCGTAAGCAGCCGCCGTTGACCCGATGTCATTTCTCTTGCCGTCGACGATGACTAGCAGTCCAGCCTCCCTGGCCATGGCTAAAGTCTTTTCCAGGGCAAGGAATCCCCACGAGCCAAGTCGCTCATAAAAGGCCACTTGGGGCTTGACGGCCACCACATGTTCGGCGATGGCCTCGATGATCTCTTCGTTGAAGCGCATGATCGCGTGGGCCTCCGCCTGGATCCCCTCCCCGTGTTCCAGGGAGGCATCCTCCCGCAAATGGGGCGGCATCAGTTGGGGGTGGGGGTCGAGTCCAACGACAACACGGCTGTTCTTCCGCAGAATAGCTGACGTTAGCCGATCGGCAAAGTTCTCCACTCCCTCACCTCCAACTCTCGTCGACCCATTTCACCTGTCCACCAACGATGGTATATACCGGCCAGCCCTGTAGCTCCTGTCCGATGAAAGGAGAGTTCTTGCTCTTGCCCACGAGGAGCTCCTCCGTGACCTGCAGCTTCCTATTGGGATCGAAGAGCACCAGATCCGCGGGCTGCCCCACCCCTATCCGTCCCCCGGGCAGGTTGAAAACTGAGGCAGGCTTGCGAGTGAATAGATCAATGGCCTGGATGAGGGACAAGCATCCCGTCAATACCAGATGGGTATAGATGACGGGCCAAGCCGTCTCCAGTCCAACCATCCCCCAGGCCGCATGGGCGTACTCCACATCCTTGTCATCTCGGGAATGGGGTGCATGGTCCGTTGCAATGCAGTCAATGGTGCCATCCCGCAAACCCGCCCGCAAAGCTTCCACATCCTCCCTCGTGCGCAGGGGAGGGCTCACCTTCGTATTAGGATCATAGGTGGCAACTAGTTCTTCGGTCAAAGTCAGATGGTGAGGAGTTGCCTCCGCGCTGATCTTCAGTCCCTGCTCCTTGGCCCTGCGGATCAAGTCAACGCTCTCCTTAGTACTCACATGGGCGACATGGATCCGTCCCCCGGTCACGCGGGCAAGCTCCACATCCCGAGCGATGATTACACTCTCCGCTGCCCTCGTTTGACCCGGCAGGCCCAACAGGGTCGACATGCGTCCCTCATTCATTAACCCATGCCCCGCAAGATTCACATCTTCGCAGTGAAGGGACAGGGGCAAATCAAGCATTCTCCCATATTCCAACGCTCGGCGCATGACCGCGGCGTTCATCACTGTGCTGCCGTCATCGCTAAAGGCGACAACGCCCGCCGCGGCCAGGTCGGCCATTTCCGTCAGTTCCTCGCCCCGCCGTCCTTTCGTGATCGTCCCGATGGGGTAGACCCTCACCGCGCCGGATCTGGCCGCTTCCGCCAAGATGAACTCCACTACCGCCCGGCTGTCCACGGGAGGATTAGTATTAGGCATGCAAACGACCGAGGTGAATCCCCCACGGGCCGCGGCTCGGGTTCCACTGGCAATGGTCTCCTTGTACTCGAATCCCGGCTCCCGCAAATGGACGTGCAAGTCGATGAATCCGGGGGCAACAACTAGCCCCTCGGCCTGGATCTCTTCCTTGGCAGCGGGCAAATCTGCTCCCACTTTGACAATCTGGCCGCCTTCAATGAGAACGTCTGCGCGAGCATCAATTCCCCCGGCGGGGTCAATGACCCGTCCTCCTTTGATTAACAGGCTCATGGGATATCTTTCCCCCCCGATAAGAGATAAAGCACAGCCATGCGTACAGCTACCCCGTTGGTGACTTGTTCATTGATGCTGGCACGGGGATCTTCGGCCACCTCGGAGGTGATCTCCACCCCCAAGTTGGTAGGGCCGGGGTGAATAACCAAGACGTCATCTTTTGCCCGGTCGAGGCGCCGGCGACTTAGTCCGTAAAGGGCCGAGTACTCCCGCAAGGATGGAAACAGACCGGCGACTTGTCTTTCCTTTTGGATGCGCAGCATGTTGATTACATCTACGTGGGGAATTACTTCATCGAAATCATAGCTTACATCCACACCCATTTCCTCGATCCCTGGGGGGATCAAGGTAGGAGGACCGACCACCGTCACTTTGGCCCCCATTTTCGTCAGGCCCCAAATATTGGAGCGAGCCACCCGACTATGTAGAATATCGCCCACGATGGCCACGTGCAACCCTTCGATAGTGCCTTTCTTATCCCTGATGGTAAACAGGTCGAGCAAGGCTTGGGTGGGATGTTCATGGGCCCCATCCCCCGCATTGATCACGCTGACCTGGACCGTCTCGGCCAGCAGCTTGGCACTACCCGCAGCATAATGACGGATGACAACAAAATCGGCCCCTAGGGCCGCAATGGTCTTGGCAGTATCCTTCAGGGACTCTCCCTTGGCCACACTGCTCAGATTGGTCGAAATGTTGACCACATCGACGCTCATCCACTTCCCTGCCAGTTCGAAGGAAGTGCGGGTTCGAGTGCTTGGTTCATAGAAAAGATTCACCATCACCCGTCCCCGCAACGTGGGAAGCTTCTTGATGGGTCGGGTGAAAATCTCTTTGCAAGGTTCCGCTGTATCTAAAATCAGCTGGATTTCATCTCTGCTCAGGTCCTGCAGACCCAAGAGATGCTTGCGTGTCCAAGACATGGGTGCGCCTCCCTTTAGACTTGTTCTATGATCAGAACCTTGTCTTCGCCGTCGACTTCTCGCAGCAACACCTGTACGTTCTCCCGGTGGGACGTTGGCACATTCTTCCCTACGTAATCCGCCCGAATCGGCAGCTCCCGGTGTCCCCTGTCCACCAGTACCGCGAGTTGAATCAACTTAGGCCGACCGAGGTCCATCAGGGCATCGAGGGCAGCTCGCACCGTCCGTCCCGTATAAAGGACATCATCAACGAGGACCAACCGTCGATCGGTCACATCGAAGGGAATCTCCGTCTTCCTGACTAAAGGCTGGGGAGCAACGAGGGTGAGATCATCCCGGTAGAGGGTGATGTCTAAGATACCCGTCGACACCGATTTTCCTTCGATCTCCTCAATATTCCGCGCCAGCCGCTCGGCCAAGGGGACACCCCTGGTGCGGATGCCCACTAGGGCAAGGTTTTCCACACCCCTATTCCTCTCCAAGATCTCATGGGCGATGCGCCGCAAGCAACGTCTGATGCCCTCCTCATCCATTATGTGGGCCTTGATTGTCATTCAGTCGCCCCCTTGCTTTCGCAAAAAAAGCTTGCCATTACCGGCAAGCCTAGGATGTCCATACCATATGCCTATTCCTTGCCAGCCTCGCCGGACTGGATTAAAGGAAACCGCTGGATGTCTGCATAGATTATAACAGGTACGAGAAGGATATTCAATCATCTTTGTCCAGACGTCCCA
>JAAYLV010000062.1 GCA_012521755.1 Bacillota bacterium
GGGCCATCCTCTCTAACCTCCTGTTGGTTTTGTCTTCACAACTCAACCATTACCAGGAGGGGGATGGCCCTTCCTGCTCCTATGCCATCCTCATTCTCGAATTTACACCATCATACTGGACACTACTGGGGAATACTTCCTCCCTGACTTACGAGATCTTCCGATGGTCATTCCACAATATTTGCGTAATTGCCAATACCGTGTATCGACCTGCTTCCGCCCCGAAGGAAGGGGCCCCGAAGGGCCCCTCATCAATCGACGGCAAATCTAGCAACCAATTGGGTGAGCTCAAAGGCCATCTGGCTCAACACCTGGGACGAAGAAGCGATCTGTTCAATGGTGGCCGATTGCTCTTCGCTAGCGGCTGCCATCTGCTGGCTAGTGCTGCCTAGTTGCTGGGTCCCGGCTGCAACGTCATGCACCCGCCGGCTAATCTCTTCCACAGCCCCCAGGATCTCCTGGAGCAGCCCGCCCGCATCGCGGACCGTCTTGGAAGTGTCCTCCGCTTGTTTAGCGCCCTCATTCATACTGGCCACAGTCTGGGAGGTTTCCTCTTGAATCTCCCTGATCAAGGCGGTGATTTCCGCAGTGGCCCCGGCTGATTGTTCCGCCAGCTTGCGGACTTCGTCGGCAACGACAGCAAAGCCGCGGCCGTGCTCTCCCGCCCGGGCAGCTTCGATGGCGGCGTTCAAGGCCAACAGGTTCGTCTGTTCGGCAATATCGCTGATTACCTCGATGATGCGTCCGATCTCCTGGGAGCGAACTCCCAATCCATCTACATGGTTTGCCACATCCTGAATGAGGAGCCTCAAGCTCTCCGTCTGGTTCACCGCCTGATCCAAGGCGACGCTGCCGCTGGCGGCCATGTCGGAAATGCGACGGGCTGAGGCATCCATCTGTTCTGTCCGTTCGGCCATCGCCGCCACCGTCGCCGCAAACTCGTTGGTAGTGCTGGCCATCTCCTGGACCGATGCCCCCGTCTCCTGGACTGCAGCGGAAAGCTCCTCGCTGGAACTGGCCAAGGTATGGGCCTTGTCCCTGATGTCGCCGACAATTCCACCCATCTCGCCGACCATCATGCGGAAAAGCTCCGCCAGCTGGCCGATCTCATCCCCCGAGTGAACGGCAATGTCCGTGGTCAGATCCCCCTCCGCCACCCCCGTCACCGCCTGGGCCAGGCTGGCGATAGGCCTAGTGATTGACCGGGCCAATGGGATGGCGACCAAGGCCGCTACAAGGATCAAGGCGGCGCAAATGGCAATGATGGCCATCAAGGCCCCTTTAATCGGGGCAAAGGCTTCATCCAGGTCCTGGACGACGATGATGCTCCAGCCTGTGCTGCCGATGGGCATGTATGAAGTCAGGTGGTCATGAGCTTCGAGGGGATCGGGCAAGACCGCAGTGCCCGTCTCCCCCCTCATGGCCCGCTGCACCGCCGGAGACTGGGAGATGTCCCTGATTTCCCTCACTGTATCAAAGTCTCTATGGGCCGCCAGGGTCCCCCGTTGATCGACCAGGTAGACATGGCCCGTTTGCCCAAAACTCAAGTTCTGACAAAGCTCACTTAGCTTGTCCAAGGTCAAGGCGCCGACCCAAACGGCCTCCACCCGGCCATTTTCCACAATGGGGTGAGCTATGGCCACGACTGGTTCTTGCTGGGATGAGCTGATGTAAACCTCGGATATGTACGTGTCTTTCCGGGAGAGGACGCCTTGGAACCAGTCGCGAAAACCGAAATCTAATCGCTGCAGCTCCAACTGGTATTCCCAGGGCTCCAGGACGATGGTGTTGCCCACATCCCCGGTCACCTGGATCATGTACGCAAACTGTCCGTAGTTGTCCAATACGTAATTGATCACATCCCGTTTGGGACCGTCGACCTCCCGGGGAACCCCCTTGATGTCTTCCCTGATCAAGGGAATGGAGGATAGGTCCCTGACCGCGGGGAGCTGCGCGGTCATCCGCACAACGCCCATAGCATCCTCAAGATACTGCTCCACGTTGGGCCCCGAGGGACCGGGCCAAGAGCAAGTGATTATTCGCTATTTGCCCTTCAAGGTCCCTCCTCATCACCCTGATGGTAAACAAGCCTACCAACCCGACGGACACAGCCACTCCCAGTACAAAAAGCACCATGAGCTTCGTCTGCAGGTTCATCCGCAAACCTTTCTTTCCCATCTCGACTGTTTCCCCCCACTCAGACCCTATTCAGAAATAGTTAATTGATTGTACCATACAATTTTTGTCATTAACATCTTTTCCCTTATCGCTGTGGCGGGATTTTCCCCATGAAAAGCCGCTAAATCTTCTCAACTGGACCAAACACACAATTTTGCATAATGCACCTTGGGGCAAGCTGATGGAAAACAGTTTGAAGCTAGTTATTGATCCTCTTGGGGGTAAAGGGACTGGGCGTGGGGATTTAGACATGGTGCCCTATCCTCTCCCATGAAGGGGGCGATGGGTTATGGGGGAGACTACAACAAGCCCCCAAGCTCCTTCCGCAGGAACCGGATCAGGAAGGCAAACAAGACGGCATCGTCTAGCCAGCCTAGCAGAGGGATATAAAAGGGGATTAGGTCTAGGGGATGGAGGATATAAATGATAGCGCCGACGATGAAGAGCTTCTTTTGCCAGTGGACTTTGGGATCGAGGAAATACTTGACTAAGGCGAGCAGCTTCGACGGCTTCTTGTCGGCATAGATGGGGCCAACATACTCCCCCTTGTTCCCTCCCTTTTCATTTTTCTCCGGTGGGGGCGGCAGCTTCGTCCAACAGTAAGGACATACCTCCGCCAAGGCTACCTCCCGATCACAATTGGTGCATTTCATAATACCGCGTACCTCCCTTGGCAGGAATTAATTTGCACCCCACCGAATAATCTGCTCGTGTGGGAAGGAGGACGAAGGATGGGTCGGCCAAGCATTCGTGATGCCAATAAGGTTTACTTGACCACGTTGCTGCTCGTACTCCTTAGCACACCTATCATCCAACGTCTCGATTTTTACCGGTCCGTCCTGTTGGCCGAAGGGCTGCTTTTGCTCCCGACGGTCATCTATACTTATCATGCCCGCCTGAACCTGCGGGAACTGTTCAGGCTCGAATGGCCCGGTTGGCAACTGTTAGTCCTAAGCTCCTTGGCGGCCGTTTTTTGTTATGTTATCGCCACCTGCATAACCGCATCGACCTGGATGCTCTTCGCCAAATTGGGCAACGCTCCGCCCATGCTGGTCCCGCCGATCGACACTCCCCAGGAGCTGGGCATGACCATCCTGGTGGGAGGGTTGTTGGCCTCCATCGCCGAGGAGATTTTCTTCCGGGGCTATCTGCTCAGAGCTTATGAGAGGCTTGGCTCTTTCCCGGCGGTGATCTTGGTGGGCCTCCTCTTTGGCATCTTCCACTTGTCCTTGCACAGCCTCATCGCCACCGCCTTCTTGGGCATCATCATGGGCTATCTAGTCTTCCGAACCGATTCGGTCTTGGCCGGCATCGCCGCCCATTTCACCAACAACCTCCTGGCTTTCCTGATCGTCTACTTCAGCAGGGCGGCAGCCGATGTCCAACCTGGACCTTTTGACATCCTTTCTTTGGGGCTGCTCGCTTTCATCAGCCTGTTTCTCCTCTCCCGGGTCTTAACGCGAGTGGAGCGCCGCACCTTTCCCATGGAGGTCATGCCCCGGCCCGAAAGCAGGGGCGACTTGTGGCTGCTGGTCGATTCCTGGCCCCTCATCCTTTCCTTCCTCATTTTCATCACCTTGGCCTACGGGGAGATCCTTCTAGTTTTCCGCCCCTAACAGAAGCTGACTGACATCTTCCTTCAGCCCTTCAAGGCCCTTAATGACCCCATCGAGCTGTTCTTCGCTGGCCCCCGCCCGTTGGAGCTCTTCCAGGCGATCCGCCAAGGACCGATAGGTCCGCCACAGCTTAGCCCTAAGGGAAATGGTCTCCGGGCTGCTTGGCTTGCCCATGGCGAGCACTCGGGCAACTTCCTCGAGCTCGTAGGCAGCCCCTATTGATGGGACGGCAACGGGCACCCCCAATTCCCGCTGGAAGAGGTCAGCTAAGGTGGTCAAGGCCTTTTCTTCACCATGGACGAGGAAGATCTGGCGGGGTCTTTGGGGGAAGGAGCTTGCCCACCGGAGAAGATCCAACTGGTCGCCGTGGGCGGAAAAGCCCTCGATATAGTGGATCTGGGCCCGCACTCTGATCTCCTCCCCATGGATGCGCACTAAAGGGCTTCCGTCCAGCAGCTGCCGTCCCAAGGTACCTTGGGCTTGGTAGCCGACGAAGACTACGCTCGACTCACATCGCCACAGGTTGTGCTTTAGATGGTGTTTGATGCGGCCTGCATCGCACATGCCGCTCGCGGAAATGATGATGGCCCCCTGCTTGACCTTATTGATCGCCATTGACTCCTCCGTCGACTGGGCCATGATCATCCCCGGAACGTAAAAGGGACAAGCCCCGACTTGCTGGGAAAACGCGGTCGTCGGCTCGTCGAATACTTCCGGGTTGGCGCAAAAGATCTTCGTTGCCGCTATTGCCAAGGGGCTGTCGAGAAAAAGCTGGGGCTGGGGGATCCTGCCCTCCACCACCAGCTTGTGCAGTCCGTAGAGCAAAGCCTGGGTGCGCTCGACGGCAAAGGCGGGAATGACCACATTCCCTCCCCGCCGGAACGTATCGGTGATGATCGGGGCCAATTGTTCCAGCTGATCGCCGTCCGCTTCCCTGATTCGGTCGCCGTAGGTTGACTCCATAATCAGCCAGTCGACACGGCCTGGAACCTCCGGATCCCGGACAACGGGCCGATTCCAACCGCCCAGGTCCCCTGAGAAAACTAAGGATATCTCTCGACCATCCTCCTCAGCCCTGACCTCAATGGCCGCCGACCCAAGGATATGGCCGGCATCCCAAAACCGGGCGGAAAAACCGGGGGCGACTTGGACCAACTCCTTGTAGTCCACCGGACGAAACTGGCTCATCCCCTGCCTTGCATCCTCGGCGGTGTAGATGGGCTCAAGCAAGGGTTTGCCGGCGCGACTGAGTTTGCGATTTTTCCGCTCTACCTCCATCTCCTGGATGTAGCCGCTGTCGGGGAGCATCACTTCACAAAGCTGGACCGTCGGGGCCGTCGCATAGATGTGTCCCCGAAAACCATGCTTGATGAGCTTGGGCAGAAGACCGCTGTGATCGATATGGGCGTGGGTGAGGACGACCCCATCGATCGATGCGGGGTCAAAGGGAAAAGGTCCGTAGTTCCGTTCTTTAGTCCTTTTGTCACCCTGAAACAGACCGCAATCAACGAGGAGCTTTCCACGCTGGCCCTCCAACAAGAAGCAGGAACCTGTCACCTCGCCGGCGGCCCCATGGAAAACTAATCGCAATCTCATCATCCTTTCCAGGCAGCCTGCCATCATAATTCTGGCCCTTCCTAGTCCAGTCCTGCCTGGATCGAAAAAGGGCACCCGCAGGTGCCCTCCACCGATTAATATCCTAAGACCTTGCGCACTGCCTCTTCGATCCTGGCCTTGCTGGGAATGACATAATTCTCCAGGGGCGGGCTGAAGGGCAAGGGCACATCTCTCGTTCCGACGACCTCGATAGGTGCATCGAGGTAATCGAAGGCGCCGCCGACCTTGACGACCCGCCGGATGATCTCAGCGGCAAAGCCGCAGGTCTCATGGCCCTCATCGGCCACGACCAGCCGGCCCGTTTTCCGGACGGAGTTGATGATCGTCTCCTCGTCTAGGGGCACAAGGGTCCGGGGATCGACGACTTCGATCTCGATGCCTTCTTTGGCCGACAACTCTTCCGCCAGGGCCATGCTCTCATAAACCATCGAGGAGATGGCCACGATGGTCAAGTCTTTTCCTTCCCGCCGGACGGCCGCTTGGCCGAGGGGAGTGACGTATTCTCCTTCGGGGATGAAGCCCTTCTTGTTGTACATCATCTTGTGTTCGAAGACCATCACCGGATTGTTGTCCCGGATGGCTGCCTTCAAGAGACCCTTGGCATCCTCATGGGTTCCCGGTACAACCACTTTAATGCCGGGGACGTGGCAGATGATGGCGTGCAGACTCTGGGAGTGCTGGGCAGCGGAAGACCTGCCGCCCCCCAGGGTGGTGCGGATGGTCAAGGGGACTTCCACCTGTCCGCCGAACATGTAGCGGATCTTGGCCACCTGGTTGAGCAGCTGGTCGCCGGCCACGCCCATGAAGTCACAGAACATAATCTCAACGACAGGGCGCATTCCGGTGAGGGCAGCCCCAAGGCCGGCGCCGACAATGGCCACTTCGCTGATAGGCGTGTCCCGCACCCGCTCTTCACCGAACTCTTCCCAAAGTCCCTTGAGAATACCGAAGTTGCCGCCATAAGGGCCCACATCTTCACCGATGAGGGCAACCATCTTATCCCGGCGCATCTCTTCCGCCAGGGCTTCTCGCACAGCTTCGCCGTAGGTTACTTCTCGCATTGTCCCTTCACACTCCTATTGGCGATTTACCTAGACGTAAAGTCCTTCCATAGCCTCTTCCGGCTCGGGCCAGGGGCTCTCCTCGGCGAACTTGACCGCCGCGAGCATCTGTTCCGTGACCCGTTTATCCAATGCCTCAAATTCGGCTGCAGTCATGACCCCTTCCGCGATGAGCTTATCCGCGAAGCACTTGATGGGGCATTTCTCCTTCCAGGCCTCGACCTCTTCCTTGTCTCGGTAGACGGTGCCCGGATCCCCCACGTGGTGACCCATGAACCGATAAGTCTTGCACTCGACGATGGTTGGGCCTCCGCCCTGGCGAGCCCTCTCCACCGCTTCGCGGCAGGCTTCATAAACCGCGAGCACATCCATGCCGTCCACGATTACACCGGGGATATCGTAAGCTTTGGCCCGCACCGCCACATCCTTGATCTTCTGATGGCGGCTCTGGTGGACGGAGATGCCGAACTGGTTGTTCTCACAGACGAAAATGACGGGCAAATTCCAAACGGAAGCCAGATTCACGGACTCGTGGAAGGCGCCCTGGTTGGAAGCGCCGTCGCCAAAGAAGCAGACGGTGACCTGATCCGTGCCCCGATATTTAGCGCTCCACCCGGCCCCAACGGAGATAGGCAGTCCGCCGCCCACGATGCCGTTAGCGCCCAGGATCCCTAAAGAAAAGTCGGCGATGTGCATCGTGCCTCCCCGACCTAAGCAGTAGCCGGTGCGGCGGCCAAAGATCTCCGCCATGGCCCGGTCGGGGTCAGCCCCTTTGGCCAGCAAATGACCATGCCCCCGGTGGGTGCTGGTAATGAAATCGTCCTCCCGCAAATTAGCGCAAGCACCCACCGCCACCGCTTCTTCGCCGATGTACAAGTGGGCAAAGCCGGGAATCTTGTTCTTGAGGAAGCAGTCGTACACCTGCTCCTCGAAACGCCGGATCTGAAGCATCCGCTCCAGCATCCACAACTTCTTTTCCTTGCTCAGTTCCATAGTTCTCCCTCCTGCCAATCTCGTTTCTACCAACTACCACTGAGTATGCGCTCAGCGTTCTCCGTCAAAATCAGTTCCTTTTCCCTGTCGGTCAAAGGCAAAGAGAGGAATTCCTCCAGGGCCTGGCCGAGGCTGTTCATGGGATAATCGCTCCCGAAGACCACCCTTTCCGCTCCATGGGCGCGGATAAGCTGCACCACCCGTTCTTTTGGCAAGTAGCCGATAACGCTGGAGGTGTCCAGGTAGCAGTCCTGACCGATAAGGCAGTCCACCTCATCCCACATCAGATAGCCCCCCAGATGGGCGCCCACGACTCTCAAGCGAGGGAACAGTCTCAGTACCCGAGCGAGTCGCTCGGGACTGGCAAAATCCGCCTCCTGGTGCCAGGCCCTGCCGAGATGAACTAGAACGATGAAGCGCCGATCGATTAGTTCATATACGGGGTATAACTTCTCCGCGTCGATGGGAAACCCTTGTAATTCGGGGTGGATCTTGATCCCTGCCAAACCCTTTTCTTCCAAGAAGTCCAATTGTTCTTCCAGCTCAGCAAAGTCGGGGTGGATGGTCCCAAAGGCTGCTTCCCCCGCCGCCTTCAAAGATACTGCCCACTTGTTCGCCGGGATGACTTGTTCTGGCTTAGTGGCCGCCGTATGGACGACGCAGCGACCGATCCCGGCAGCTTCCTTTTGTCGCAGCAGCTCGGAGAAAGTGCCGCTATTTGTGATTTCTGCCCCATAGTAGGACGACAGGTTCTTGACCACCTTCCCCGCGATGCTCTCGGGAAACGCGTGGGTATGGAAGTCAATTATGCCAGGCAAGTTCCTTCCCCCTATGCCTTCTTCGCAACTACCCCTTGAGCCGCCTGGACGATGTGGTCGGTGGAAAGGCCATAGGCCGCAAACAGCTGCTCCGGATCGCCGGACTCACCAAATACGTCCCGCAGACCGATCCGGACCATGGGCACAGGGCTTTCTTCCACTAGGACCTCGGCGACGGCGCTGCCAAGACCCCCAATGATGTTGTGATCTTCGGCGGTGACGATGGCTCCCGTCTCTTTGGCGGCAAGCAGAATCGCTTCCTTGTCGATTGGTTTGATGGTGTGGATATCGAGTACCCGGGCCTTGATCCCCAAGGCAGCCAGCTTTTCCGCAGCCGCCAGGGCCTTGGCCACCATAACCCCCGTTGCCACCAAGGTGACATCGTCACCATCTTCCTTAACCCAGATGCCCTTGCCCAGCTCAAAGGGACAGTTGGCATCGTAGACCGGGGGAACAGGATTGCGGGTTAGGCGAAGATACGCGGGACCAGGATGATCCAAGATGGCCCTTAGGGCCAGGTGGGTCGTTTGGGCATCGGCCGGCTGCACCACCGTCATGTTGGGGAAGGAGCGAACGATACCGATATCTTCCGTCCCCTGGTGGGTCACACCGTCGCCGCCCACATGGAGACCGCCGTGGCTGGCGATCACTTTGACGTTGAGATTAGGATAGCAGATCATCGTTCTGAGCTGCTCACAAGCCCGCATCGCGGCAAAGACCGCGTAGGTGTACGCGACGACCGGCTCCCTGACGGTGGCCAATCCCGCGGCTGCGGTCATCAAGTTTTGCTCCGCGATGCCGAAGTTGATGTGCCGATGGGGGTACTTCCGCTGGAAGGCGGAGGTGAACATGGCCTTGCCCAGATCAGCCCCCAAGACCACAAAGTCCTCCCTTTCCGCCCCCAAGGCCAAGAGGGCTTCGCCAAAGGCTTCCCGTGTGGCCATCGGTTTCGTCATGCGATCAGCCCCCTTCTTTCTTCATCCAGCTCGGCCATGGCTTGTTTGAACTGGTCCTCGTTGGGCGCAGCTCCATGCCAGCCCACTTGATGCTCCATGTAGGATACGCCCTTGCCTTTGATGGTGTGGGCAATGATGGCCACCGGCGTCGATGTCTTGCGCGCCCGATGGCAGATGCTCAAGATCTCTTCCATGTCATGGCCGTCGATTTCGAAGACGGTCCAGCCAAAGCTTCGCCATTTGTCCACAAGGGGCTCCAGGCCAATGACCTCTCCTAGGGTCCCATCGAGCTGCAATCCATTGTAGTCGACGATGGTCACCAGGTTGTCCAAGCGCAGCTGGCTCGCGGCCATCGCCGCTTCCCAGACTAGGCCTTCCTGGAGCTCACCGTCCCCGAGGAGGACGTAGACGTTGAAGTCCTGTCCATTGAGCTTGGCCCCAAGGGCCATCCCCAGACCGGCCGAAAGGCCGTGTCCCAAGGAGCCCGAGGTCATGTCCACCCCCGGGGTCTTTTTCATGTCCGGATGCCCCTGCAAAATGGACGGATACTGCCGCAAGGTCCAAAGCTCCTCCCGGGGGAAGAAGCCCCGGTGGGCTAGGGCAGCATACCAGGTAGGACAGCCATGTCCCTTCGACATGATGAACCGGTCCCGGTCAGGCCAAGCGGGCCGCTTCGGATCGAGGCGCATGACGGCGAAATACAGGGCGGTAACCAAGTCCACACAAGAGAGAGATCCTCCAGGATGGCCGGCATTGGCCCGGTAGATCATCTCCACTACATCCCGGCGGATCTGGTTGGCCATAAGCTTCAAGTCCTTCACCCTTTGGCGGTGACAAGCCACACGCAACCCTCCCTTTAATCATAAAATGGGCGGGGACGAGCCCCGCAGCAACTTGTCCACCCAAGATTCATCGCAAATGTTCGCCTTCCCCGCTGCCCATTCCTCCTTGCCCAACCGAATTCTTGCTAGCTTTTACAACTCATCGGGCAACTCCCGCAACTGGGCCAGGGTAAAGACCGGTCCATCGACACAGATATACTTCCCGCCGATGTTGCAACGTCCACACTTGCCGATCCCGCATTTCATCCTCTTCTCCAGGGTGGTGATGATTTGATCATCTGTATACCCCAGCTTGGCCAATGTCCGCAGGACGAACTTGATCATGATGGGCGGTCCGCAGGTGATGGCTATCCGTCCTTGGGGATCGGGATTTAGCTCCTCTAAGAGTTTGGTCACCACGCCTACCGGGCCCGTCCACGTTTCGTCCCCCACATCAACGGTGGTCTGGACCTGGACCCCCTCGATCTTGGGCCACCGCTCGAAGAGCTCGTCGGTAAACACTAGATCCTGGGGCGAGCGGGCGCCGTAGATGATGTCCACCTTGCCGTAATCGGCCCGGTTATCCAAGCAGTAATTGATGAGGGAGCGCAAGGGAGCAAGGCCGATCCCGCCCCCGATGAAAAGCAAGTCCTTGCCCTTGAGCATCTCCACGGGAAAGCCGTTGCCGTAAGGTCCCCTCACCGCCACAGTCTGGCCGGGAGTGAGCTTGTGCAAAGCTTCGGTGAGGAGGCCCACCCGTTTGATGCTAAACTCCATGTCCGCCTGGGTCGGGCTGGAAGTGATGGAAAACATCGCCTCCCCCACGCTAGGCAGGGACACCATGGCGCACTGGCCCGGCATGTAGCTGAAGGGAAGCCCCTTTTCTCCCCGGACGGTGAAGGTCTTCACATCGGGAGTCTCCTTGCGCACCGCGACAACCTTAGCGATTTGGGGGATCAACTCGTTTGTCATTTCGCCATCACTTCCTTTGCTTGGGCCATAAACCTGGTGATATCCATGCAGACGGGACAATTGATCAGACAGCGCCCACAGCCCACACAACCGAACTCCCCTTGGTTCTCGGGGAAGTACTGGAGTTTGTGCAAGAAGCGGTTGCGCACCCGCTCCCGTTTGCTGGGGCGGGGGTTATGGCCGCCGGCCATCAACGTATAGTTGCAGTACATGCACGAATCCCAACAGCGGAAGCGCCGCCCTTGCCCGAGGACAGAGCTGCTTTGCATGTCATAGCAATGACACGTGGGACAAAGGTACGTGCAGGCGCCGCATTCTAAGCACTTGCGGGAGATTTCATCCCACAAGGGGTGATCGAAGTTTGCCTGGAGCAGCTCCGTAATCCCCTCCGTCGGCGCGTGGAGGGTGATGGTCCCCTTTGCCTCTTCCCGGAGCTTCTCCACCTGGCTTTTTTCCTCATCCGTTGCCTCCCGGAAAAGACCCAGACTATCCAGGAGCTCTTTCCCTTTGTCCGTCCCCGGCTCAACTACCAAGACCTCTCCCAGGTCCCACATGTTCCAGTCGGCTCCCGGGGCGAAGGCTGGCTCGAGGCCGAAGGAGGTGCAAAAACAGGTGGGCACCCCCTCCTTGCAGCCCAGGACCATCAAGAAGGTGTTCTCTCGCCGTTTGTTATAGGCGGCGTCAACAAAGGGTCCTTCACGAAATACTAGATCCAACAGCTCAATAGCTCGGCAATCACAAGGCCGCAGTCCAAAGATGAAGCTGGTCTCCTCAGGCACAGCGACCGGATCGATGGCCATGTCCTCCCCCTCCATCCGGAAGGTGTACAAATCCTCCGTCTGGGGAAACAGGATATGCTTGGGGGGGACGATGGCGTTTTGGTAATCGTCGGGCCAAGGCTGGCCTTCCCAGAGACCAAAGCTGAAGCCCTTCCCGTCCCGGACGGGAACATAAACCCGGCCCTGCAATGCGGCGAACAGGTCGGGCAGTGCCGTCTTCGCAATAGCTTTCATGTCTATCCCCCCTCTACTCAAAGGAATCCGGATCATTCGGATCAAAGGTCCCCAAGGGCAGCTTCTCCTCAGGATCCAAACCGGCCTCGAAGGGACCGAACAGTTCGCTGACGTCTTTATCTACCTTGGCCGCGAGCTTGCGCAAGGGGATCCCCATGGGACATGCCCGCTCGCACTCGCCGCAGTCGATGCAGCGCCCCGCCACATGCATGAACCGGATGAGCTGGTAGACCTGGTTGTTGGACAGGTTCGTCGCTCCGTCGAGCCAATTGGGCCGGTCCATGTCAAAGACGCACTTGATGCAGTTGCACGCGGGGCACACGTTGCGGCAGGCGTAGCAGCGGATGCAGCGGCTAAGCTCCTCCGCCCAATAGTCGTACCGCTCGTCGCTGTCGAGCTCCTCCAGCTCCCTTACCTCTGCGTAAGGGTCGCCGGTGAAGGGCGCCCGGGCCGTCCCTTCCAGGACCTCATCACAGCCGACAGGCTCTGGGTGCCGGCAAAGGAGGCACTTATCCAAGGCCACCTCATCGAGGGTCACCTTGCGCTCCCCCAACGGTCCTTTCAGGGACAGGCCATCCTCTAGCTGGGTGATGGTTACATCCCCATCACCCACTAGCTTTCGCACCTTGTCGGGGTCGATCATCCCCGGGCAAGGAACGCCCACCAAGTAGACTTTGTCCCGGTCCACCACCCCGTCCCGGACGAGGCGGTTGACGCCCCTGGCATCACAGCCCTTGACAAAAACTCCCGTTTTCCCCTCAAGGGACTGCATCTGCTGCAGATACTTGGCCAGATTGGCCGTACAGAAAAGGTCCCAGATGAGGCGATCCGCCTCCGATGCCTCTTTTATCTCAACGGGCGGGGACTGCCACCAGAAAGAGCCCTTCTCCCAGCCTAGAAACCGGTCTGCCTTTCCTTCGGCCATGAGCTCCCCGGCCCGCTTGCGCATGTTGTCGGTCATTCGTTGCATGTGCACCCACCCCTCAACTTCTTGTTGGGGCCCAAAGCTTGGATCTCTTCCGTCATTTGGGTCACAACTTGAGCGAACTTGGCCCCTTCGGCCGCCGAGATCCAGCGAACTTGGAAGCGGGCCGGTTCAATCCCCATGTATTCAAGCAGGCGCTGCATCAGTAGATAACGCCGCCTCGTGTAGAAGTTCCCCGTGGAGTAATGACAGTCCCCAGGGTGGCAGCCTGCCACTAGCACTCCATCCGCGCCCTTCTGGAAGGCCCTGATGACGAAGTGAGGATTCACACGTCCTGAGCAGGGAACCCGGATAATCCTGATGGTCGCCGGATAGCTCATCCGGCCGATGCCAGCCAGGTCCGCGCCGGCGTAGCTGCACCAGTTGCAGCAAAAGCCAACGATCAACGGCTTCCAGTCGGCATTTACAGAAGACACAGGGCATCCACCTCCCTTAGGATCTGTTCATTACTGAATCCTGCCAGGTCAATGGCCCCTGACCGGCAAGCTGCGCTGCAGGTGCCGCAGCCCTTGCACAGGGCTTCGTTGACTTGGGCGACGCCTCGCTCCGAGTCAAGCTTCACGGCCCCGAAGGCGCAAACATCGACACAGGTGCCGCAACCAATGCACATCTTGATATCGACCGAGGCTACCTCGCCCTGGCCGGTGACGCTCTCCTTAGAGAGCAAGGCGGTGATCCTGGCGGCCGCCCCTTGGGCCTGACCGATAGACTCGGAGAGGTTCTTGGGCGAATGGGCCGCCCCGGCCAGGAAAATGCCGTCGGTGGCGAACTCACACGGTCGCAGCTTCACGTGGGCCTCCAGGAAGAACCCGTCCTGATTGAGCGGCACCTTGTAAAGCTGGGCCAGGGCAGCGGCATCAGGATTGGGCACAACCCCCGTCCCCAAGACTACCAGGTCGGCGGGCAGGGCAACTTCCTGACCCACGAGGGGATCGGTCACCGTCACGTAAAGCTCCCCATCTTCCTTGACCACCTGAGGCGGCCGCTCTTCATCGAAGCGGATGAACAACACGCCCGCCTCCCGGGCCTTGCGGTAATAATCCTCGGTGAACCCGTAGGTCCGCACGTCCCGATACAACACCCAGACCTCCCGGTCCGGATCGCGGCGCTTTAGCTCCAGGGCATTCTTCACTGCCTGGCTGCAGCAAATCCGGCTGCAGTAGGGATGCTCATCGTTCCTGGAGCCGACGCACTGGATCATGACCACCCTGTTGGCCTCTGCGAGGCGCTGGCCGTCCTTCAGGGCTTCCTCCAGCTCCATGGCCGTACAGACGTTGGGCTCTTGGCCGTAGGCATACTCCTTCGGCCGATACTCGCCGGCGCCGATGGCCATGAGGACTGCCCCGTGGTCCACTTGCCGGGTGGAGCCGTCTTTGCTCCGCAAAGTGCTCGTGTAGTTGCCCACGAACCCTTCGGCGGCCACCACTTCGGTGTTCAAGTAGACATGGATGGACTCGTTCCTTTCAACTTGGTCGATGAGCTGGGCAAGGTAAGGGGCAACCTCCTTGCCTTCGATGGTCTTGTTGAGCTTGAGGCCTTGCCCGCCAAGCCGGTCGCTCTTTTCCACCAAGTGGACCTCAAAGCCCTGGGCAGCCAGGTTCAAAGCCGCCGTGAGCCCCGTGACGCCCCCGCCGATAATGAGGACGCTCTGCCTGACTGCCAGTTCGATGGCCGGCAGGCTCTTATTCAAGGCCACTTTGGCCACTACCATCCGCACCAGGTCTTTAGCCTTCTCCGTCGCTCCCTCTTTATCATCCATATGGACCCAGGAGCACTGGTCCCGGATGTTAGCCATGTCAAACAGGTGGGGGTTGAGCCCGCCCTCCTTCACCGTCTCCCTGAACAAGGGCTCATGGGTCCGCGGTGAACAAGAGGCCACCACCACTCTGTTTAGATTGTACTCTTGGATTTTCTCCTTGATCCTGATTTGCGTATCCTCCGAACAGGTGTACATGTTGTCCTCGGCATAGACCACGAAGGGAAGGGTCTTAGCGTAGTCCCGCACCGCGGGCACATTGACGACTCCCCCGATGTTGATGCCGCAGTGGCAGACGAAAACGCCAATCCGGGGAGCTTCTTCCTCCACATCCCTCTCCGGCGGGTAGGTCTTCTCCCGCACTAGTTCATGGCGAGCCGATGCCAGCTGGGCTGAGGCTGCCGCGGCTGCCGCGCTGGCCTGGACGACTGTTTCGGGAATATCCTTCGGACCGCTAAAGGCCCCCGCCACGTACACCCCCGGCCTGGAACTGGCAACGGGCTGGAGGGGATCGGTGGCGCAAAAGCCGTACTCATTGAGCTGCAGGCCGAGTTTCTCCGCCTGCTTGCTTGCCTCCTTCGGAGGCCGCAGGCCAACGGACAGGACGACCATGTCGAACTCTTCCTCGTGGACTCCGCCCTCTTCCGTTGTGTAGCGCAGGCGCAGACTGCCCGAAGGCGTCTCTTGCACATCGTAGACTTTGGAGTGAACGAACCGGATCCCCTGGTTCTTCCCCCGCTCGTAGTACTTCTCGAAGTCCTTGCCGTGGGTGCGAATATCCATGAAGAAGATGGCCGTCTCCAGCTCCGCCCGGGAGTGCTCCTTGGCGATCATGGCCTCTTTGATGGCGTAGGTGCAGCAAACGGAGGAGCAGTAGCCGCAGCCAACCTGCTCATCCCTTGAGCCGACGCACTGGAGCCATGCAATCCGCTTGGGCTCCTTTTTATCCGACGGCCGGACAAGATGTCCCCCGTAGGGGCCTGAGGCGCTAAGGATACGCTCAAATTCGATGCTGGTGACTACGTTGGCATATCGATTATAACCATATGCCATCAAGGAGCTGGGGTCGAACTCCTCAAAGCCGGGGCAAAGGACCACCGCTCCGACTTCGATCTCCTTGAGTTCTTCCCGCTGATCGTGGCAGATGGCCTCGGCCTTGCAGACCTTGACGCACTGGTAGCAGTCCGAGCACACGCCGCAGTTCAAGCAGCGCTGAGCTTCCGTTTGGGCTTCCGCCGGAGTGTAGCCGCCGTGGACCTCCTCCATCCCCTGGATGCGCTCCATGGGAGGAAGCTCCGGTATGGGCATCCGCGGCTTTTCCGGTTCGCCCCGGGGAATCTCCCCAAGGTCCGCGGCCGGTTTCGGCCGGGCTGGCCGATCCTTGGCCAAATCCTCCCCCGCCAGATAGCGCTGGATCGAGATGGCCGCTTCCTTCCCGTGGGCGATGGCATCTACGGCAACCTGGGGGCCGAGGACCGCATCGCCGCCAGCAAATACGCCGGGCAGGTTCGTTGCCAAGGTCACCGGATCGACCTTGATGGTGCCATGCTCCATGGCCACCCCGGCCTCGAGGAGGGCTTCGCCCAGCACCGTCTGGCCGATGGCGGGAATGAGCATATCGATCTCTACGTCGAACTCAGAGCCCGCGACGGGCACCGGCCGGCGCCGTCCGGAAGCGTCGGGGGGGCCAAGTTCCATCCGCTGGCAGCGGACTCCCCGCACCCGGCCGTCCTCCGTCAGGACTTCGATGGGGTTGGTCAGGAAGTGGAACTTGACCCCTTCCGCCATGGCCCCTTCCACTTCTTCCTCCAGAGCCGGCATTTCACTGCGGCTGCGGCGGTAGAAGACGTGCACCTCAGCGCCGGTGCGAATCAAGGTGCGGGCGGCATCCATGGCCACATTGCCGCCGCCGACGATCCCAACTTTCCGTCCAGTGGGGACGTCGAGCCCTAAGTTCACATTCCGCAGGTAGTCAACCCCGTGGACTACGCCTTCCGCGTCTTCGCCGGGAATCCCGAGCTTCCGGCTGCCCTGGGCCCCGATCCCGAGGAATACGGCTTTGTAGCCCTGCTCGGTCAGGCCTTCGAGGGTGATGTCCCGGCCGAAGGCGGTATTAGTCTTGATCTCCACGCCGACGGAGCAGATGTCTTGGATCTCTTTGTCCAGGACCTCCCGCGGCAGGCGATAGGCCGGGATGCCGTAGCGGAGCATCCCGCCCGGCTCGGGCAGGGCCTCAAAGATGGTCGGACGATAGCCCTCCAGGGCCAGATAGTAGGCGCAGCTAAGGCCAGCAGGCCCAGAGCCGACGATGGCCACCTTCTCCCCGGTCTGCTCCTTGGGCGTCCAAGGATGGACTGTCTCGGGCACTTGATCGGCGGCAAACCGCTTCAAGGCCGCGATGGAGACGGGAGCTTCCAGCTGTCCCCGCTTACATGCCCCTTCACAAGGATGGACGCAGACCCGCCCCATCACGCCAGGCAAGGGGATGGTCTCTTTAATCAGCTGGACCGCTTCTTTGTATTTTCCCTGGCCAATCAAGGCCACATAGCCTTGCGCGGCGCAGCCCGCAGGGCAAGCTAGCTGGCAAGGCCGCTTTTCCACATGGCGGTCAATGCCGAACACGCTGGGATAGGCTTGGGGGAAAGGACGAAAGGTGGCCTTCCGCTCCCCTAGGCCTTCGTCGAATTCACTTTTCACCACGACCGGGCAGACTTCAGCGCAGTCCCCGCAGCCGGTACACTTGTCGACATCCACGTAGCGGGGGCGCTGCCGGACGAGGGCCCGGAAATTGCCCGGTTCCCCTTCCAAGTCCACCAGGTCGGCATAGGTCATCACTTCAATATTGAGATGGCGCCCGCTGTCGACCAGCTTGGGAGCCAGAATACACATGGAGCAGTCATTGGTGGGGAAAGTCTTGTCAAGCTGGCTCATGGTCCCGCCGATAGAGGGCGACTTCTCCACCAGGTAGACGTAGTAGCCCGACTCGGCTAGGTCCAAGGAGGCTTGAATGCCAGCGATGCCTCCCCCTACCACCAATACAGACCCGATGGTTTTCCCATTGGGCTGTTTGGTCATAATACATCCCCCCTCTACTTGCCGGTTACTTGATCTAACAATCCCTGGGGATCAGCTTTAGCCGGGGCATCCTTCTCCTTAGCCGCGGCCGCCACCATGTCCCGCCGCAGTTTCAACATGAACCGGTCGATTTCGTCCACATCCCCGGAAAAGCGGGGGTGCACATAGCCTTCCTTGACGGCCATATCCCGCAAGGCGCCGATCACGTTGGTGAACTTCACGTTTTGCGGGCAATGGGCCGTGCAGGTGTAACAGTTGATGCACAGCCACAAAAGATCGGACTTCAACACTTCCTCCCGCATGCCTAACAGAACCATCCGGATAATCTTCCGGGGATTGTATGCCGGGTCGATTTCGCTCACCGGGCAGCCGGCGGTGCAGACGCCACAGGCGAAGCAGACTTTGATCTCTTCTCCGCCGGGGTGCGCCGCCACCTCATATTTAAACTTTGGATCAAGCCGGGTGGCTGTAACGCTCACAATTAACACCTCCGCTACTTAGGCACTGGCCAGTTTAAGTCCCTCGACCATATCCGCAACAATCTTTTGGAAACGGGGGCCCATATTGCTCGTCACTGGATGCCACTGCAAACGTTCCGGATCGATGCCGATCTCCTTGAGTATCTCCTTGGCGTACTCGACGCGATGGCGGGCCCGAGCGCTGCCATGGAGGCTTTGACAGTTGTCTTCCTGACATGTCAAGACCAACACGCCGTCGGCTCCCCCTTCGAAGGCCCGCAGCAAATGGAGCACTTCCACCCGGCCGCCACAGGGAAGGCGGATCAGGTCGACCTCGGCGGGCAGCCTGCTCTGCCGGGCCGCCTGATAGGCAGAGTTCTCGCAGCAAAAGACCACAATCCGCATCTTATCTCCCCCCCATCTCCAGCTGAGCCATTATCCCCTCGTTGTCAAAACCTTTGTAAACAATGGCTTGGGCCGGACAGTCGGCGGCGCACATGCCGCAGGCTTGGCAAGCCGCGGGGTTGATGAAGGCCGCTTCTTGGACCAAGTCGATCTCGGCCGCGCCATGGGGACATATCCGGACGCAGGTCAGACAAAAGACACATTTCTCCGACCGAACCTTCACCCTGTCCTCCTCGTAGAGGAGGTCGCCCTCGCCCAAGAGAGCGTAGATCTCCCCGGCGGCGACGGTTCCATCTTGAATCGCCCCGGGAAAGTCCATCTCGTCCCGGCAGCAGCCAACCATGTAGATGCCTTTCCGGTTGGTCGCCACCGGATACAGCCGGACGTTGGCCGGCTGGGAGACGCTCCATGCCTCCATGAGCTCCTCCCCTGCCGGGAGGATCTCCTCTTCGACGATTAGCAGATCGTAGGCTTCCTCCACGACCATATACTCCAAGTCAGGGTCCTTGAACTGGAGGGTGACCTCCTCCCCCGACTCCGTTACCTGCGGGAATTCTTCATACTTGAAAAAGAGGACTCCCATGTCCCGGGCTTTCCGGTACATGCTCTCGAGGGGCTTGCCGTCCACTTTCAGATGGCGACACAAAACGTGGACTTCGCTTCCCCAATTGTCCTTGATCCTGAGGGCACCCCGCAAGGCGCTCAAGGTGCCTACCCGGGAGCCCAGCTCGTCTAGATCCAACAGGAAGGCGACCTTCTTATGGCGCAGTCTGAACCGAGTAAGCTCATCGAGGCGGGAAAGACCCACGACCCGGGGGCCAGGCTCCAGGCCCGACTCTTGGGGCCAGCGCACCTTACTCCCCAAGGCCAAGACGACTGCCCCTCCCCGCCTGGTGACAGCTCCTGTGGGGGTTTGCACTTCCAGGATGAAATCCCCCACCTGACCCGCGAGGGCCAGGGGTTTGCTTGCCGTGAGGATTTCAACTTCGGGGTCCTCTTGCAAGGTTGCGATTGTCGACTTAATCCACCCTTGGGGATCGACATCGTAAGGATACAGACCGTCCAACTTCCCCAACCGCCCCCCAAGGCTCTCCTCCTTTTCCACGATGAGGACGGGCAAACCGAGCTGCCGCAGGCTGAGGGCCGCTTGCAGCCCGGCGGCGCCGCCGCCGATGATGAGGGCACGCTGCTCGACCTTAGCCTTCGCCCAATGGGTCGGCTCAAGATGGCGGGCCCTAGTCAAAGCGGCTTTAATCTCCCTATCCTTGCCCTCCTTATCCCTTCCCCTCAGGTCCACTACGACTAACCGGAAGGGATCCAGGCCTGCCTGGCGGAGGGACTCCTTCAGCAACTCTTCGACTAGTTCCGGCACTGCCCCGATGAGGATCCCGCCGTCTAGGTTGTACCTGGTCCAGGTCCCGATGAGCTTGCAGGCAAGATCCCCAGCCTGGGGAGGAAGGGTCGTCGTCACCACCACTTCAGCTCCTGCCAAAGATGACTCATCAACTCCTGCTCCATCACAGATAAATGCGCCCCACCTGGCCATCAGCCTTCCCTCCCCTCTAACTTGGTGATGGCTTTGGCGGCCGTTTCCATGCCGTGGGCCAAGGATTCGCTAATGTCCCGGGGACCCCCGGCGGTGCCGGCCACGTAAACCCCCTCCCGACCTTTCAAGAAGCCGTGTTCATCCCGATTCAGAGTCAGGAGCCGGGCTATTTCTTCGTTATCCGGCGATGGGGTTATCCCCACCGACAGGACTACCAGATCGTGTTCCCTAGTGGTAAAGCTCTGTCCGCTGACCCCGTCGAGGTGGAGCTTTAAGGGATCGCTGCCGTCAATCTTGGCCGGGATTCCCCGGACGAAGGCAAAGTGTTCGCGGCAGTCTTGGTACACTTCCGAAAAACCTTTTCCCCCCGTTTGGATGTCCATGTAATAGAAGGTTACCTGGGTCTGCGGCTCACGGTGACGCATCAGGCCCGCCAAGCGAAGGGCGTACTTGCAGCACACACGGGAGCAATACTCGGCCCCTTCCTGGACATCCCGCGAACCGACGCATTGAATGAAGGCCACATTCATCGGCTTCCAGCCGTCACCGAAGATGTCGATCCCTTCGATCCGATTGAGGGCCTCTTCCAGTTCCAGTCCCGTGATCACCCGGGGGAACCGCCCATAGCCAAGCCGGTATTTCCGCCGGGCATCAAAGGGTTGATGGCCGGTGGCCGCCACCACTAAATCGACGGATACATCCCAACTGGCGGAAGGCCGCTGGAAGTTGATGGCGCCGGTGGGACAGGCTCGGGCGCAAAGATCGCAATTCTCCCCCGCGTAGACTGCGCATTTTTCTTTGTCGATGCTGTAGGCGACAGCCCAGGGATTGAGCCGCTCGACTGCCCCCCGCGGACAGGCTTCCAGGCACTTCCCGCAGGCATTGCAAAGGGCCGGATCGAGGGTTTGCTCCCTTTGCAGCCGGACCTGGAAGCGCCCCGCCTCCTCGGCAAAGCCCACCACCTGGGTGTTAGTCAGAATTTCAACCAGGGGCTCTTGATAGACCTCCTGGATCTTCTCGGGGATGAGGCACGCGGAGCATTGTCGGCACTTGTCGGTGGCCTTGCACACGTACCTGGCCCCCCAGCCGCCGACGGCTCCTTCCTTTTCCACTAGGTAGACTTTTATCCCAGCCGCCGCCAGCTCTAACGCGGCTCCTATGCCGGCCGGGCCACCGCCTATGACCAAGGCACTTGCCTTCAAGACTTACTCCTCCCGTCCTGTGGAATTTGCGCGGTACTAATCATCATCCACCGCCGGCCGGGGATAGAGTCCGGCCTCCTCCACGAGCCTGGGGATGATGCTCTCCCACATGACCGGCATTAAGTGCACCCCGGCCACACCTTCAATCTCCTTTAGCTGCTGAATCAGCTCAACAGCCATCTTGACCCCTTCCTCCGCCGGATCGGCCGCCTGTTCCATGCGCCGGATGTATTCATCGGGGACGGTAACGCCCGCCACATCCTGCTGCATGTAGCGCAGGGCCCTGACCGAACGGGTGGGCAGCACCCCGGCCATGATGTAGACCTTTTCATGCAGCCCCCGGTCCCGGACCTGCTCCATCCACTTGGCAAAGCGGGGCACATCGAAGACAACCTGGGTCTGGATGAAATCGCATCCCGCCTGGACCTTCTTGGCCAAGCGCGTTACCCGCATCGGGAAGGGGTCCCCAAAGGGATTGGCTGCTCCTCCAATGAAAAACCGGGGAGGGACCTTGATCTCTTCGCCGCCCATGAATCTGCCATTCCGCATCTGGTCCAAACCCCAGATGAGCTGGATGGAGTCGATGTCGTAGACGTTCTTGGCCGTTGGGTGATCACCAAAGGATTGGTGGTCCCCCGTCAGGCAGAGGATGTTTTTCAACCCCAACGCCGCGGCCCCCAAGAGGTCGCTTTGGATGGCCAGGCGATTCCTGTCCCGACAGGTCATCTGGACGACGGGCTCAATCCCCTCTTCCTGCAAAATCAAACATGAGGCTATGCTCGATACCCTGACTACCGCCGTTTGGTTGTCCGTCACGTTGACTGCATCCACATAGCCGCGGAAATACTGGGCCTTTTTCCGAATGGCCTCCGCATCGGCCGATCGGGGCGGACCCATCTCGCCGCAGACGGCGAAGTGGCCTGCAGCTAAAACCTTCTCCAGTCGACTACCCGCCTTCATAGTGCTACATCCTCCCTCCTGATCCGACGCGGCCCGCCATCGCGGGAGTGGGACCAATCCTTAGGAAGGAAGATCGTCTCCAAGCGGTCAAGTTCGCCTCTGGCCTCCAAGCGGTCGTAGATCAACTGCCAGGCGCAGTCCACATCCCCATTGACCTCGCACTTGCCGTCTTGTGAACCACCACAGGGCCCGTTGAGCAGGCTCTTGGAGCAACGGGCGATGGGGCAGATGCCCCCTGTTCGATCGAGGACGCAGTCTCCACAGGACTGGCATCGTTCACTCCAAAGGCCCAAGTCTTCGTTGACGCCAAGGAACGTCGTGTTCAGCGCCGGATAGACGGGCAGGTTGGGGAAAAGATCGCTAAGCAGCTGGACCCCGATCCCACAAGCAGTGGAAAGCAGACAATCATACCCCCCCAGTTTCGTTAGCGGGTCCAAGAACTCCAAATCACACTGCCTTTCAACGGTTTCCTCCCCCACATGTTCAATTCCGGCCAAGCGCAAGGCCGAGGCCAGGACAGCCACTTCCTTCCTGCCCCCCGCCATGCAAATGGTAACACACGTATTACAGCCGACCACCAAAACCCGCTGCTTGCCTTGGAGCATCTCTGTGATTTCCCTGAGCGGTTTGCGTTCAGCAACGATCATGGTCGTCACCTTCCTCTTGGTTAAAATCCACGGCAGCGGGGAATTCTGCCGACCCTTGTCGTTTGATACATCCTTTCTGCATAGGCGAAATCCCTTCCTCGGTTCGTTCTTGCGATTTTCGGTATTCTTTAGCGGAATCTACTGCAAGCACAAGATTTCCGCCGGTGAATACTGACAAGTCTCACAGGCAAAGCCGGGGCAAATAGCCAACATCGGGGATGATGTCAGAAGCGCCGGCGGCCGCCAACTCTTCCGGGGAACTAGACCCGGTCAAGACGCACAGGAGGTCCACGCCGCTCTCCCTGGCAAAGTGTACATCGATGATGGAATCACCGATCAAGAGGGCTTCTTCCGCCGGACAGCCCGTAAGGTCTAATAGGCGGTGGACCATATCGGGGTGGGGCTTGGGGTGGGAAACGCAGCTAGTTCCCACAACGGCGGTGAAAAGGTCCGCCACGCCTAGAGAGGCCAACAGGTTCTTTGCTGTCTCCGTCGCCTTGTTAGTGGCTACAGCCAAGGAAGTCCGTCCGGAAATAGACTCAAGGGCAGATCGCGCCCCGGGCAAGAGTTTCGTTTCCCGCAGGACCACTTGCCCGTAGCGAGCCCGAAAGAGCTTTACAGCCTCGGGAACCCGGTCCCTGGGCAGGTAGGAGGATAGTATTTCCTCTAAAGGATAGCCGATGAAGCCCTTGATCTCATCCCTTGGGGGGACGACTGTCCCTAGGGTCTGGAAGACGTAGACGAAGGAGTCCACCAGGGGTTCATATGAATCAATCAAGGTGCCATCTAGATCAAAAATCAGCAAAGAGACCTCCTTAGGTCCTTTACTAAGCTTGACTTGCAGCGCGATCATCCTTCCTTCGGAATCTCACGGTTACTTCGTCAAGATCCTTTGTTTTCCTCCATGCAAAGGGTGCCAGGGGGAGCCTTTCCTACCATGGGGACAAGCTACTTCCTTGACATGGTGATGTGGACATCCTTGGGCAGGGCAAATCCCGCGGCCCCTTCAACGGCCTTGAGGATAGCGCAGGGGACGGGACAGGCAGAATGCCGCAGATGGCGGCGGCAAGCCCCATGGATTTCCGTCTCGCCGAAAGGCGCAAATACATCCATGCTATCTACTGCCTGCAGCTCTCTGCCCAACTCCTGGACAGCCTGGCAATCGCTGCTAATTGTCAGCTTCACTAGTTCCCCGTCCGCATCGGCTTCAATTTTGGTGGCAAAGCCGCAGGCCCCGGCCTGGACGTTGACAATGACCACTGCCATCCCGCCTCCATATGAGGTATGTTATTTGATTATATCATGATTGGCAAGCCTTGGCAGCTTGACTTTAATTGGGAGTGATCATATCATATGAAGGGAGATTCATATGAATCGCGGTTCATATGATTGAAGGGGGATATCATTGCCAAAGGACACCTTTTTCAACTTGCCCGATGAAAAGCGGCAGCGGGTGATCGAGGCGGCCATCGAAGAGTTTGCCAAGGGCTCCTTCCGCGAAGCCCGGGTGACCGCGATCGCCGAGAAAGCCGGCATCCCGGTAGGGAGCTTTTATCAATACTTTGAAGATAAGAAGGACCTTTATAAGTACATCATTCAGCTCATCGCCGAGGAGAAGATCGCCCAGATCAATCAGGATATGATCGCCAACATGCAGCGCTACGGTTTTTTCCAGCTGCTGCGGGAAGTCTACGCCAGCGCTTTTCGCTTTGCCAAAGAGCATCCCCGGCTGGTAGCTATTGGTCTTTCCCTTTGGAATGATAAGGCCCTTTACCACGAGGTGTATGGGGATTACGTCGAAACCAGCGCTGATTTCTTTCAAAAGATCATTGCCAAGGGCGTCGCCGATGGGGACCTGGATCCAGACATCGATCCGGCCTTCGTCGCCAGGCTCTTGACCGCGCTGAACTATGCCCTCGCGGAGATTGTCTATGGTGACGGCAAGCTGGACCTGGATGATCTGGAGGTCGTGGATAAGATGTTAAAGCTCATCGAAAACGGGATCAAAAACAGGGCTGCCGCTCGAGGGGGTTGTTGATTATGGCCCTATTAGAACTCAAGGGCGTTACCAAGGTGTATCAACAAGGGAAGATTGAAGTGCCGGCCCTTAGGGGCATCGATCTGACAGTGGAGGCGGGAGAGTTCACGACCCTCTTCGGCCCTTCCGGCTCGGGGAAGACAACGTTGCTGAACCTCGTCGGCTGCTTGGATAAGCCCACCGGGGGAACCATCCTCTTTGACGGCCAGGATCTGGCGGCCCTCAGCAAGAAGGAGCTGGCCATGATTCGTCGGGAGCACATCGGTTTTATTTTCCAAAGCTATAATCTCATCCCGGTGCTGACGGCTTACGAAAACGTCGAGTTTGCCATCAGACTGGTGAATAAGCACAGCGACCGGGAGATTAAGGACAAAGTGATGGGGATCCTCGCGGCGGTGGGGCTCGAAGGGCTAGAAAACCGCAGGCCCAATGAGCTGTCCGGAGGTCAAAAGCAGCGGGTCGCCATCGCTAGAGCTTTAGTCAAGGAGCCCAAGCTGGTCCTCGCCGATGAGCCGTCGGCCAATCTGGACTCGAAAACCAGCGAAGAAGTCCTAGCCGTGATGGCCAAGATGAACCGGGAGCTGGGGACGACTTTCATCTTCTCCACCCACGATCCCTTGGTGATGGATTATGCCCGGCGGCTTTTGGAAATCAGGGACGGAGTCATTACCCTCGACCGCAGGAGGGATGAAGCAATTGTTTCTCACTAAGCTGGCCCTCAAGAACCTGATCCGACACCGCAACCGGACCTTGATTACAGCGTGCATCATTGCCGCTGCCGTTTTCCTCTACCTCATCTTCGATTCGTTAATAGCCGGCATGACGGATATGTCCTATGATACTTTGATTGACTACGAAACGGGTCATCTGCAGATCGTCCATCGAGACTACTGGGCAGAGGAAGAAAAGCTGCCTTTGGAGGATTTGTTGTCCTTGGAGGAGCTGGCCACCCTCTCACAAGTAGACGGCGAAGTTGCCCGATCCCCGGAGCTTGCCTTCCCGGCTCGCCTCAGCAACGGAATGAACGAACTGCCAGTGGTGGGCAAAGGGATCATTCCCGATGAGTTCTTGAGGATCTTCCCCCTAGAAGACAAGTTCGTCGCTGGATCTATGTTCGCCCTGGGAGAATACAAGGCCGTCATGGGCAAAAGGCTTGCGGATTTGCTGGATCTGCAAGTGGGAGACTTCATCACCTTGCTGGTCAGAGACAAGAACGAGACCTTCAATACCATCGAGGCGGAGATAGGGGGGCTCATCCATACGATTAACGCCAATGTGAATCAAAATGTGGTCTACGTGCCCCTGGACATAGCCGGACACGCCCTGGCCGTCCCGGAGAAGGTCAGCAAAGTGATCATCAAGCTGGAGGACAAAAACGGGGCCCCACGCATCGCCCGGGAAATCGAAGCCAGGCTGCCGGCTAAGATCGGCGCTTATCCTTGGAACGAGCTGGAAGCGATCACCTTTGCTGGCGCCAAGAACGCAGGCATAATGGTGATGACGACCATCCTCTTGGTGATCGCCGCCATCGCCATCGTCAATACGGTGATTTTGGCCGCCCTGGAGAGGATGGGCGAAATCGGGATGATGAAGGCCATGGGGCTGCAGGAGAAGGAGCTCATCTACCTTTTCGTGACCGAATCAGTAGGCATCGGCATCCTTGGCGGCTTGGCCGGGGTCTTGTTGGGATTGATTGGGGTTGCACTGTTAGTTCGCATCGGCATCGATTGGTCGGCCCAGACGGGCGTTGATATGTCATCCTTCGGGATCCCGGTGCTGGGGACGATGTATGGGTCGTGGAACCCGTTAGCCTTCCTTCGGATCTTTTGCTTTAGCCTCATCGTCTCCTTCTTTGCGAGCATCCCCCCCGCCTACTGGGCGGCGGCCAAGGACCCCATCGAAGCGATCGAATATCGTTAGGAGGGGCAAAGATGTCCTTTTTAGTCAGACTTGCCTTCAAGAACCTGTTTCGCCACCGGCTGCGCACCGTAGTATCCATCGGGGCTATAGCCTTTTCCGTCATGGTCGTCGTCTTTGCCCGGGGCTATGTCACGGGCATGGTCCATTCCGTTACCGCCGACCATATCCAGTATAATTCGGGCCACATCAAGATCGTCCAAGAAGAATACTATCGTCAGGAGCGCCTCCTCCCTTTGAATCACTCCGTTGACGGTTTAGGGGAAGGGGGACTGGATGAAATGATCGGAAAGCTCGAAGAACTGGATGGTGTGAACATGGTCATCCCCCGGCTCAAGTTCGGCGCCATGGTCAGCACAGGCGATGAGCTCCTCACCTTGGGCGGCTGGGGAGTGAACCCGGAGCTGGAGCTGGCTTTCACTGACATCGAGGATTCCCTGGTCGAAGGGCGCATGATCCAGCCTGGAAGGCTGGAGGTCGTCATGGGGACCAAGCTTCTGGATAAGATCGACCGCCGGGTCGGGGACAAAGTGACGGTGGTGTTTAACACCGCGTTCAACTCCTTGAGCGGAGTCACTTTCGAGATTGTGGGCCGCTTAAAGAGCGGACTTAAACTCCTCAACGAAGCCGTTTTCCTCCTGCCCCTCGATGAGGCCCAAAGGCTCCTTTACATGGACGACCAGGTCACCGAACTGCTCTTGGTCACGGAGGATGTGGGCAAAATCGAGGAGGTCCTGCCCAAGATAAAGGCGTTGCTGTCTGAAGATGGCCGCTACCTCGCCTTGAGCTACCGGGAGACCAGCGACCTCATCCCCTTCATGGATCTGGCGGAGCTAATCTACAACCAGGTGTACTTTTTCCTAGTAGTGCTGGCCTGCGTGATCGTCGTCAACACCATGATTATGATCGTTGCCGAGCGGACCAAGGAGATAGGCATGATGGCGGCCTTGGGACTGGAGAGAAGGGGCATCATGGAGCTCTTTCTCATCGAAGGAGGCATCATGGGGGTTGTTGGGAGTCTACTAGGCGCTATGGCCGGCTGGCTGATCACAAGCTATTTCGCCGAAGCTGGACTCGACTTCACCCAGGCCATGGCCGGGATCGATGCAGATGTCCCCTTTAACGCCATTATCTATCCGTCAGCTTCCCTGGGCAACACGGTCTTTGCCTTCCTGTTAGGGGTGGTGATAGTGACCCTTGCCTGCCTCATCCCCGCCCGCCGGGCGGCGAACTTAGAACCAACCGTTGCCATGCGGGGAGCGTAGAGAAAGGAGCTTGCCAATGAAGAGGTTGATCGGTCTGTTTTTGTGCTTTCTGTTTCTGGTCCACCTCGGGGCGGCCTTTGCCGCCGAGCTTACGGCCGAGGAGATCATCAGGCGCAGGGACCACAATGAGTACGTTAACACAGCATCGGCCGAGGCGGAAATGATCATCGTCAACAACAATCGCAAGACGACGAAGACCATGGTCTCCTACGCGGATGAGGACAATGGTTTGGTAATCTTCACCAATCCTCGGGACCGGGGGACCAAATTCCTCAAGCGGGGCGATGATCTTTGGATGTTCTTCCCCGATGCGGAGGAGCTGATCAAGATATCGGGTCATATGCTGAACCAAGGCATGATGGGCAGCGATTTTTCTTACCAAGACATCATGGAGTCGGACAAACTCACCGACCTTTATGACTTTACCCTCCTGGGGGAAGAAGAGCTAAACGGTCGGCCCTGTTACGTCCTCGAGGGGATCGCCGCACCAGGCAAGGAGGTCTCTTATTACCGCCGCAAATCCTGGGTGGACAAGGAAAAGTTCATCGGCTGGAAAGAAGAGCTCTATGCCCGCAGCGGGCGCCTCCTGAAGGTCATGGAGACCAAACGCATCGAACAGATCGGAGAGCGGTGGTACCCGATGGAAATGGTGATGGAAGATAAACTGAGGAAGAATACCCGCACCGAGTTCATCGTCAGAGCCATCGAGTTCAACCCGGAAATCCCCGCGGATACCTTTACCTTGGAGAATCTGCGTTAGGAGCTGTCCTTTGCAATGAACAAGCTGTTGATATTGACTTTAGCCCTAAGCCTTGCCCTTTCTTCGCCCGCCCTCGCCCTGGAAATCGGCGGGGAGGCGGCGCTGCTTTGGTCTGGATCCTTTCTGGAGGACGATTTTACAGGCGAGCTGACGGAGTCTTTGGAGCTGGAGGTTTTCTTCCCCAGGTGGAAGAGCTTGGAGCTTCGCTACAACTTCCTCCTCTCCAAGCCCTTGCAGGCTCTGTTTGGCGACGAGGAAGGATCGTACTTCGCCAAGAAGCTTTACCTCAAACACCGCGGCCGGGGTTTTCACCTTACTGTGGGGCGGCAGCCGATTTCCTGGTCCTTCGGCTCCCTCATCAATCCCGTCGACTTTACCCTGGGGGCCGAGGCTTTAGACAAGGAGCAGCTGAGCAAGTACACCGATGCCGTCGAAGTCTACATCCCTCTCAATTGGAATTCCAATCTTGCCCTGGTCCTGTCCTATCCGGAGGGATTCATCGAGGAGCCCGGCCGCAAAAAGTGGGGGATCCGGGGCCGAACAGGGGTTGGGGGGTACGACCTTGCCCTAAACTACGTCAACGAAGGGGAACACGGCTACTTGCCCCGGCAAAGGCTGGGCCTCACCCTGAAAGGGGATGCGGGCGATTTCGGGGTCTACGGCGCCTTGGGCCTATACTTCGACCAAGACCTGCCCAGCAGCCGAAGCTATCTCGCCGGCGTCGACTACAGTTACAACCTCGATTACGACACTAAGATCCTCATGCAGCTAGAGTATCTGGGGATCCAGCCCGACTCCCTCGAAGAGGGCCTGAAAATGGGTCTCCTCAAGATGGACGCCTCCGATGACCGGCTGGACCTCTTGATTGGCAGCATCAGCTATCCCATCGATTACTTTGCCTCCCTCTCCTTGGTGACAGCATTCAATCTCGACGATGGGAGCCTCATCCTTGGTCCCCTGTATCAGAATACGCTGCCGGGCAATATTGACCTTAATGTAGGGGCAACTTTTTTCCTGGGCGGCGACGGTACCCTGTTCGCGCCCGATCCTTTGCGGGCAGCCGCGTCCGTCGAGCTTAGTTATCCTTTCTAATTTGCCCTAGAAATTGCCGACTCAATCGGCTAAAATAGGATGCAAGTATCCGAGCAGGAGGATGTTGTCGTGCTTCCCAAAGAAGAACTCTTCCAAGCCCAACTCGCCGTCCGTCGGTTGTGTTTATACAGGAGCATCGCCGAGGAC
>JAAYLV010000063.1 GCA_012521755.1 Bacillota bacterium
GGAATGATGACAAATCTATGAAGCCGGAATGCACGAAAAAGGGCCCTGCCTTGCGGGGGCTCCCATCGTCATCCCACGGATATTATAGCATCGGGTCAAGGATCCCTGCAAATCGCCTCCCAAGGGCTATTGCGCTTCTCGGCACAACATAGACACCGCCATCCGCCAATGGTACAATATGAGTCACCCCAAACAACCCGAGAAGAGAGGGAGCGATATGTGGAAGAAGTTGCTGGCCTTGACAACATGTGTACTGCTTCTGGCAGGAGCAGCATGCGCCCAGCCGAAGGATCTGCCTGTCGGACCGGAGGTCGGGCAGCGAGCGCCTGATTTTGAGCTTCCCGATCTAGACGGCAATCGGCACCGCCTGAGCGATCTGCGAGGAAAGCGGGTTTTCCTCAACTTCTGGGCCACCTGGTGCCCCCCGTGTCGGGCCGAGATGCCCGCAATCCAGGAATTCGTCAACGCCCACGGCGAAGAAGTGGTAGTTGTCGGCATCAACGCCCAGGAGAGCCCCAGCACCATTGCCAAGTTCCTCGAGGAAGGCGGCTACGAGTGGCTGCAGCTCCGGGATGAAAAGGGCAAGGTCTTCGCCGATTACCTGGTCCGCTTTATTCCCACCAGTCTTTACATCGACGAGCTGGGAGTTATCCGCAACAAGTACATCGGCCCCATGGATCTGCAGACCCTATTGAAATTCACCGGGATCGACTCCTAGGAGGTCTGCCCATGCCCCAGGTATCCTTGTTCATCGCCTTCACCGCGGGCCTGTTGTCCCTGTTGTCGCCGTGCGTCCTGGCCCTCCTGCCGGTCTACGTGACTTATCTGGCGGGCCTGTCCGTCGGCGAAGGCAAGGAAGCCGACCGGACTTCGGTGGTGCTCAATGCTTTTCTCTTTGTCAGCGGTTTTTCGCTGATCTTCATCCTCTTGGGAGCCTCGGCCAGCATGCTGGGGCAGCTGCTCCTCCGGCATCAGCAGCTGCTTCGGAGGGGAGCTGGGCTGGTGGTGATCCTCCTTGGATTGCATACGGCAGGCTGGCTCTCCCTACCCTTCCTGGGTCAAGAGCGGCGCCTGCCTATTTCCCCACCCCGGGGCGGCATCAATTCCTTCCTAATCGGCATGGCCTTCGCTGCGGGATGGTCCCCCTGCGTCGGGCCGATTCTGGCAGCCATTCTTCTCTACGCAGGCACTGCCCAGACCCTTGGTCAGGGGATCGCCTTGCTGGCCGCCTACTCCTTAGGAATGGGGATCCCCTTCATGCTGATTGCCCTTTCCTTGCAGTATTGGCAAAAGCACCTGCGCAGGCTCCTCAGCAAAGGACGCACGATTACCATCATCAACGGCCTTTTCCTCATCATCATCGGCATCATGCTGTACACCAACGCCTTCAGCCGTCTGGCGGTGCTGTTTTTCTAATCGATGACGAAGATGACCCGCCCTTCGCCGAGGAAATCGTAGACCTGGGTCCAGCGCTCTATCTGATCGGCCCCTTCGTTGCTGATGATGACGCTGGACCTGGTGGGACCAACAACCTCCAAGGCGGGCAGGATCAGCCCCAAGGTGTAGGGGAATTCGGGGCTGACGGACAAGAGAGGATGGATGACTGCTTCATCGAGGCTCCTGGTGTAGCCCGCTATGCCCCGCTCGAGCAAGGCATCGGCGCTGACGCGGGCGGTCCCGTAGACTTCCCGCCCATCCCGGGCGTAGATCCGGGGCGACATGCCCCGCTGCATCCGCAGTCCCCGGGCATCGATGATGAGGCCGGTGTAGACGCGGCCATGCTCATCCCAAAGGGCCTGCAGGCGTCTGGCGATGGCCTCGGCTTCCGACTCGACGCGCCTTAGTTCAATTGCATCCCAAAACATCCCTCCGGCGAAGGCGCCCCCAGCAAGGAGCTTAACCTCCTTCGCCTCCGCTCCGGGAAAGATGTGCTCCAGCAGCACCCACCCATCGGCAGGACTTATCTGACGGGAGGCGCCGCGATAGGCGGGCGTGCCATCCTCCCCGATAATTTCCAGGCCGAGATAGGCCCTTGCCGGCTCTTCCACCCGAACATAGCCCGTTAGCCGGTAGCGAGCTGCAGGATCGAGCTCCGTTATCTCCTGGATCCAGAAAGCTTCCCCCTGCTCGCCGCGCCAAAGCCGCCCGCAGCTGGGCCCGTCCCAGCCGCCCCCGCGGAATTGGCCTGCTTCATCGGCTCCCATTGCCTGCCAGGGCGAGTTCCCGGCAGAAAAGGAGCTGTCGGCAACTAGATTAAGCTCCCCAGCCTGGACCCACCCGGCGAGCAGCAGGAAACACAGCACTAGACTAGCAATCCGCACCATTTACCCCTCATTCAAAGGAGGGAGGGGATTCCCCCTCCCTGTTGATTAATAGTTGTCACAGGCAACTTCGTAGTAGCTTTGCGGATGGGCGCAGGCCGGACACACCTTAGGCGCCTCCAGCCCTTCGTGGACATAGCCGCAGTTGCGGCAGCGCCACCTGACGGCAGTATCCTTCTTGAATACCTTGCCGGTCTCCAGGTTTTT
Organism: Bacillota bacterium; assembly: GCA_012521755.1. Classification (GTDB taxonomy): domain Bacteria; phylum Bacillota; class Limnochordia; order JAAZLZ01; family JAAZLZ01; genus JAAZLZ01. The sequence continues at coordinate 2,529 of JAAYLV010000063.1, forward strand.
CAGCAGGGCCCGGAAGCGTTTCTCGTGCTCCTCTTCCACTTCCGCGATTTCCTGGAAGAGATTGGCTATCTCCTCGAAGCCCTCTTCCCGAGCAACCTGTTCAAACTCCTTGTACATGTTGCTCCACTCTTCGTGCTCGCCGGCAGCCGCGGCCGCCAGGTTGGCCGCCGTATCGCCAAGCCCGCCCAGCTGCTTGAAAAACATCTTGGCATGTTCCCGCTCATTTTCCGCCGTCTCCAAGAAAAGCCCGGCTATCTGCTCGTAGCCTTCTTTCTTGGCGACGCTGGCAAAATAAGTGTACTTGTTGCGGACCTGAGACTCCCCGGCAAACGCAGCCCACAGATTAGCTTCCGTCCTTGTGCCTTTCAGCTCCTTCATCCCTGATCCTCCTTCAGCTAGAGTTGCGTTGCTCCCCTATTTCCACAGAGGAGGGAGGACTTCCTCCTTGGCCCTGGCACAGCAGCCGCACCGCCTCCCGGGCCCGCCGCCGCTGGTCAGCAGTCAGATCCCCAACGGCATCGACCCCGGGGAAGTAGATCCCTCCCCTGTACTCCAAGCCTAAACAGATGCACCAAATCTTGAAGATCTCCTCCGCGTTGCGGAAGAAATCGGGCCGCTTCCGCATGCCGGCAACAACCAGCAAGACCGCCTTGCCGCCCCGGGGACGCGGCAGAAGATGCCGGCCGGCCCAGGCAAACTGCGCGCGGTCAATGAACACTTTGGCCTGCGCGGCAAGGCTGCCGAAATAGATGGGTGACGAAAAGATGATCCCGTCAAAGTCGTAAAGGCGATCATAAATGGCGCTGATTTCATCTTTGAAGACGCATCCTGGCTCTCGCTCGCAGCGGCCGCAGGAAAGGCAAGGATTGAGCGTAAGCTTCCGCAGGTTTATTTTCTCCCCAGCAATGGACGGCACCGACAGCGCTTCATCAAGGAGCGCCTCGCTGTTCCCCTTGCGGGGGCTCGCCCCTATCCCCAGCACCCTCATTGTTCTTTCACCCCTTCCGGCAGCTCAACGCCAAAACTGGTCCCCCGTCCTAATTCACTCTCCACCCATATCCTGCCCCCGTGGGCTTCCACATACGCCTTGGCTATCGCTAGCCCCAGCCCCACTCCCCCTGGATCCTGGGCTCGAGCCCGGTAGTACCTGTCGAAGACCCGCGGAATCTCCTCCGGCCTAATGCCCGGTCCGGTGTCCCTCACCATCAATAGGATTCCCCCGTTTTTCCGATGGGCCTTAAGCTCCACCCGGCCCCCGGCCGGCGTATGGCCCAGGGCATTAGTCAACAAATTGAGCAGAACTTGCCGCAGGCGGTCTTTATCCGCCCATAGGGAAGGCAGGTCTTCCTCGATGTCCACCTGCAACACGACTCCTTTAGCATTTGCCTCCGCAGTGAATACTATTGACAAGCCTTCCACCAATTCCGCCGCATCGACCGGCTCTCTATTCAGCTTCAACTCGCCCGCCTCGGCAACCGCGAGGGACTGCAAATCCGATACGAGGCGGGATAAGCGCACCGCCTCATCATGGAGGGAGATAATCAGCTCCGGGGTGGCCTCCTGCAGGTGCCACTGCAAGGATTCCAGGTTGCCCCGCAAAATGGAGATGGGCGTTCGCAGTTCATGGGCCAAGTCGGCGATCATGTTCCGGCGCAGCTTTTCCGTCTCCTCGAGCTTGGCCGCCATCGCGTTGAAGGCCCGAGCTAGCTCCCCGATCTCGTCCTCCGATTCCACGGGGACCCGGTAGGCAAGATCCCGGCCCGCCAAACGACGGGTCGCCTGCGCTAAGGTCACCAGCGGGCCTACGAGGCGTTTGGAAAGAATCAGTCCGACTAGTGCCGCAACCAGAATCACCCCTGCCCCCACCGTCCAAGCAGAGCGGCGCAGGGAGGACAGGAATTCTTCTTCAATCTTCCCGAGAGCCGTTCCCGCACCGGTCAGGAGGAATACGGTGCCCCGCCGGCGGCCGTCGACGATGACATCGGCGCCTTGCATCAGCTGCGCTTTCGGCATGCTCTCTCCTAAGGATCGGCCGGTGGAGTCGACGATGACAACGCCCCTTTCATCAGCCAGGACGAGACGCTCCCGAACCATCCGCCTTGCGGGCCCCATCCTTCCCATGGGACCGGACCAGCGAAGCAGAAGCTCCTCGACGTCCTGCCAGCTGCCAACCCGTGCGTAGTAGCCAGCCAGGATCTCTGCCAGCTGCTCGGAGCGACCGTAGCGATTGCGGTCCAAATAGCGGGTGAAGAAAGTCCTGGTCAAGGCCATGCTGCTCAGCATAGCGGCAATGGTTGCCAGCAGGGCGATGAAAATGAGGGCGCCTACTACCTTCCATTGGATGCTATCTTTCCAGCGAATCATCGGCATCCCCTCTGGCCGGGAGCATCTTGTAGCCCACCCCGTAAACGGTATCGATGTATTTTGGCTGGGCCGAGTCATCCCCCAGCTTCTTCCGCAAGTTGCTGATATGGGTGTCGATGGACCGTTCATAACCCTGGTAGACCTCACCCAAGGCTGCATCCACCAGCTGCAGGCGGCTGTAGACCCGCCCGGCACTGGCAGCCAGAATCGACAGGATCTTAAACTCCGTTGGGGTCAGCTGCACTTTGGCACCCGCCTTGCGGACCTCGTGCCGCTCGAGGTCGATGACCAGGTCTCCAATCTTGATCCTATCTTCCCTCCATGCGGAGGAGCTGCGGCGCAGGACTGCTCTGATCCGGGCGGAAAGCTCCCGCAAGCTGAAGGGCTTGGTGATGTAATCATCCGCGCCAAGCTCAAGGCCCAACAGCTTGTCCACCTCGTCAGCTTTGGCCGTCAGCATGATCAACGGCACCTTCGACTCAGCCCTGATCCTGCGGCAAACGTCCAAACCGCTCATACCCGGAAGCATCCAGTCCAGAATGACCACATCGGGGGCAACCTCAGTCATCAGCTTCAGGGCCTCTTCCCCCGTGCCGCAACCGTAGACCTCCCACCCTTCACCTTCGAGGAACTGGGCAATCATTGCCAGCATTTTCGGTTCATCCTCAACGACAAGGACGCGTCGGGAGGGCGCCCGCTGCATATCCACGATCCCCCTTTATGATCCTCTAAGGAGAGGATTCCTCATTCCAGCCCCCGTTCCTCCCGGGGGCTGGACAAGGGAAAACCCGGTGCGCTGCACCGGGTTTGGCCCCTACCACCTGCCGCACCATCTGCACCGGAGTCCAGGCCCCCGGAACATAGGCCGACCCGCTCCTCTATCCTGCAGGCGAAGATCCAACCGTTCCTCTATCAGTTCCAGCATGTACACGGCCTTGGCTTCACTAATCCGTCCGGCGGCCAGCTGCTCCTCGATGAAGGCCCGCGGCCTCTCCAAGAGCTTTGCCTTCAGGTCAGCCAGAGTCCATCCCTGATCCTCTGCCAGCTCAGGGATGGACTTGCCTTCCCGGCGGGCGTCGATGTATTCCTCGATGGTCAAACCCAGGGCCTCCGGGATGTCGCGGAAAACCCCCATTCCCGTGGGGCCGCTGAAGGGGCCAGGACCGCGCCTTGCCATTCCACCGCGGAAAGGCGCCATCCTCCGGCCAGGGGAGTTTGCGCCCCGCCGCGGGCCGCCGAAGAAAGGAGCTGCTCCTCCATCCTGCAGGCAAAGGTCCAACCGTTCTTCCATCACTTCCAGGGTGTAAGCGGCCCTAGCCTCGCTAATCCGCCCGGCGGCTGCCTCCCCTGCGAGGAAGGCCCGCTGCTTTTCTAAGAGCTTTTCCTTCAAGTCATCCAGGGTCAATCCTTGAGCCTTTGCCAACTCGGCGATGGACTTGCCTTCCCGGCGGGCATTGATGTATTCGTCGATGGTCAGACCCAGCGCTTCCGGGACATCGAGGCAGACCGCCATCCCCATGCCGCCGCCGAGGCGGCCCGGCCCGCGCCTGGCCAGTCCACTGCCGGCAACTGCCAGCAGAGCGATGAGAACCACACCTGTGATCGACATCAGTCTCTTCTTCATATGTCGACCCCCTTGTCTTAATTTGCCGCTGACGGCAACTTCATCATAACACCCGTTCCTCAAGATAGTTTCAAGGGATTGTCAAGAACTTGTCAAGAAGGAGGCCCAGTTCCTGGCGGCAGGTTTTTCCTCCCCGGATAAAGAATTACTAGCTTCGTACCGTTTGTTACATTCTATAGGCTGAGCCCCATGTCGATTATCAACTATGAGGAGGTTGCGTCCATGAGCAAATATCTCTTGAAAGGGCAGCCCCCGGGCCCCGGCTGCCATGTCCTAGTCAATGAAGACAACTCCCCCTTGAAGCTCCTTAGACTGAGCCGCATCCTGCTCACCCCCGAGCTAAGCGTGTACGAAGGCTCCACGGAAGACCGGGAAGCAGCTTTGCATATCTTAGGAGGAAAAGCCGCCGTCCGGGTGTCCACCAAGACCGGCCTTAACCTGGACTATCCAAACATCGGAGGTCGCAGGGACGTTTTCCAGGGAGCTCCAACCACCGTCTACATCCCGAGGGAGAGCACCTTCACCATCAGCCGGCGCTCGCCGCGGCTGGATGTTCTGCTGGTTTCCGCCCCAGCCCGGGTTGACACCGCCCCCGCCCTCATTCGGCCGGAGGAGGCCCCGATGAATGTGGCGGGAGCCAATAATTGGCGAAGACGGGTCTACAACTGCATTGGCGAGAACGTCCAGGCCGACCGTCTGCTAGTTGGCGAGACCTTTGGCGCTCCAGGCGCCTGGTCCAGCTATCCTCCCCACAAACATGACTCCGACAAGCCGCCCTACGAGATGCCGGCGGAAGAAGTATACTTTTTCCAGATCAACCCGCCCCAGGGGTTCGCCGTCATGCGCGTTTACACCGACAAAGACGATCCGGAGCCCTTCGATGAAGTCTTCCTCATCGAGAACAATGACATCGGGCTCATCCCCCGGGGCTATCATCCAGTCAGCGCAGCCGGAGGCTACGAAGTCTACTACTTCTGGGCCATTGCCGGCGACCAGCGGCTATACGGAGCCTGGTCGGAAGATCCCCAGCATGCCTGGGTCAAGCACTGTGAGAGACTGTTAGACTAATTAAGGAGGTGGATGGCGCTTCAAGTTGCCTTGGGGCGCAGCAGCCATGAGACTGCAGGGTCAAGCAGCCATTGTGACTGGAGCCACATCAGGCATCGGCAAGGCTATTGCACTGCTTTTTGCCCAGGAGGGAGCCCGGGTAGTAGTCGTCGGCCGCAACCAAGAGCGAGGGCGCGAGACTGTGTCGGAGATCGAGGCAAAGGGCGGAGAGGCGATCTTCCTCCCGACCGAACTCACTGACGAGGAGCAGGTCGAGAAGATGGTCGCGGACGCCCTCGACCGCTTTGGCCAAATGGATATTCTCGTCAACAACGCGGGAGTCGTGTTCAACGGGACCATTCCCGAGACGGATTTGGCCAATTGGAACAATGTCCTCCATGTCAATGTCACCTCCGCCTACCTGGTCAGTCGTTTCGTTCTTCCCCACATGCTGGCGAGGAAATCGGGAGTAATCATCAATATCTCCTCGGAGGCGGGCCTCAAGGGGCTGCGCAGCCGAGCCGCCTACTGCACCGCCAAGGCAGCTTTGATCGGTTTGACCAAGGCCATGGCAGCCGATCATTCCCCCGACGGCATCCGGGTCAATGTGATCTGCCCGGGCACCGTCGAGACTCCAATGGTAGCTAAAGTCATCGCTTCCCATCCCAGGCCGGAGGAGATCCGCAAGGAATTCATCAGTCGCCGGATGACTCCCTTCCTGGGCACACCCGAGGAAATCGCCCACGCTGCACTCTACCTTGCTTCTCCCGAAGCCCGCTACGTAACCGGCGCCGTCTTGGCCGTCGATGGCGGATCATCGGCGAAGTAATGCTGCGGGCCGCAACCCGGCCCGCTTCACTTTAACAGGTATTCCAGCCCCTGGCGTCCAAGTAAGACAAGAAGGCATCACTATTTGCCAACGGCAAGGGAGGTTAGCATGTCTATTCCCCAGAGCGCGCTTTGCAGTCTTCGGCCGCCTTTGAAGTGGGCCGGCGGCAAGCGATGGCTTGTTCCGCACCTTCGCCCCCTCTGGAAGCCATATCAAGATCGCCGCTTAGTTGAACCCTTCTGCGGCGGCCTGGCCGTGACTTTGGGCCTTCGCCCCGGCCGCGCCCTGTTGAACGACATCAACGTCCACTTGATCAACTTTTTCCGCTGGCTCCAGAGGGGCCTTCACATTTCTCTGACCATGGAAAACGATGAGGAGCTCTATTACGCCCACCGGGATCAGTTCAATATGCTTGTAGCCGAAGGCCGGATCGATTCACAGGAATCGGCGGAGCTTTTTTACTATCTCAACCGCACAGGGTACAATGGCCTTTGCCGTTTCAACCAACAAGGATTCTTCAACGTTCCCTTCGGCAAGTACAAGAAGATCAACTACACCAGGGACTTCTCCCCTTACCGCAAGGTTTTCGCCAACTGGGATTTTACATGCGGCGACTTTGGGGAGCTGCGATTGGAGCCTTCGGACTTCGTTTACGCGGATCCCCCTTATGATGTAGAGTTCACCCAATACGCCAGCGCCGGGTTCACATGGCAGGATCAGGTCCGCCTCGCCCAGTGGCTGGCAAGTCATCCGGGACCGGTGGTGCTGTCCAACCAGGCAACCCCCCGCATCATCGAACTGTACAGGGACTACGGCTTCAGACTGCGGTTCCTCCGGGGGCCAAGGATGATCAGCTGCAGCGGCGATCGAACGCCCGCCCTGGAGGTCTTGGCTTTCCGCAACTTGTCCCAGCCCATGTGAAAAGACAGGCTTCCTGCCAGCCTGCCCGGGCAGGAATACGGGCCATCTTGGTAGAAAACTACGTATTGATTTCAGTTTCCAGATGTATTATTATGTAAA
>JAAYLV010000064.1 GCA_012521755.1 Bacillota bacterium
AATTGGAAGGTCTCAAGGGCAAGTCCAAGTTCACCGACAAAGGCTTGGGCTTCAAAGCCGGCGTGGCCTTCGCCTACCCCGTAGCCGATGAGCTCTCCATCGTAGGCCGGGCGGCATACCGCAGCCTTAAGTTCGACGAGATTGAATTTGATGAGGACAAGAATGACCTTGGGTTCAAGGATGACGCAATTGACGAACTTGATTTCTCCGGCCTTGAACTCGGCTTGGGAATCGTCTACAGCTTCTAGTACCAGGTACATCAGGGGGCAGGTATCAGGCCTGCCCCTTTACTTTTGCTCAACTAATTCTTTTCAGCGTCCACCCCAAGCGCCCACTTATAGAATCCGTATCCTAACGCTCTACCTTCACCAGAGAATCCAAATGCTGAAGCGGCAATTTACGCCACGCGAGGATCAGAGCCGCTCTCATCAATCAACCATCCACGGGACTAGCAATTCCCCACTGAGCGCCTCTCCCAAAGGAAATGACACAGCTCACCATGATAATGGAACTGGAAGTCTCCACCCGAGAAAAGGGGTTCTCCTTCTCTTATATCACCCCTGCACTCTCAAACACCTCTGTCGAATGCCCATAGGAGTCTCCATAGGAACCAGCGTTTTCTTCCTAGGTGTCAAGGACATCCTCTTCTAGAAATACCAACGAAGACAAGGCCAATACACCTTCATCCCTTCACGAACACCCTGACAATCAGGGTTACTCTCCGAGGGCCCCGACCTTCAGAAATGATGGCAGTCTCTCCATTACGCCAAAGCAAGTAGTTGCCAACCAGGAGCCGGATCAGCCACGGACGGTTATCGATGTTCACGATACCCTCCCGGATGATGCTGAAGGGACCGAATTTGCCTTCTGATGCGAGCGTAGAGCTTATTCGGCTCCGGCCGATGGACATCCGCAAGGGACCGGCCCCCCAAGAGTCAATTGCTCCTTAAGCCTCGGGAGGATTACCCCAACACCCCAGGGCCAACACATCGCTCTGATCCTTGTCTTCTACGCGGATTGGACCTACCGTACGACTCAAGGAATGCGGAACGGCGGGAGAGGGATGGGAAGTCACAAGTATATACCCTACCTCGAAGATATCCCAGCTACAGCATCCTGCACCAAAACGAAAGACTCCCGAATGACGGGAGTATAAAATGTCCAACAGGGTATTCAACGCCTATTAACGTCTAAGCCTTCACACCTTCACCTCCGACGATGTCGGCGAAGGCTGCGGTTCTCCCTTCAGGTCAGCCAGGTACGTCAAGACCTGAGTGAGACTATGGGTGAAGACAGTGATCCTTGCTCCAAAGCTCCGGGCTAGGATCGGCAGATAACTCATCGGCGCCATATCAAGCGTAGAACCAATAATCAAGACCTCCCTCGCCCGGGCCATCAAACAAGAGGCCACCTTAAACATCGGCACCGGGTCTCCCTCGAGGACAAGGCCGGGATTGAGGAGCTGATAGCATGCCGAACACAATGGCAGACCCTCGAGAACTAGGTACGAAGGATAACGGCTTTGGCAGTCGGGGCAATAAAGCTCATCTACATTCCCAAAAAGCTCGATGGTGGGACTCCCTGCCTTCCGGTGAAGCCCATCGATATTCTCCGTGATGATGAGGGCCCCGGACTGGGCTAGGGCACGATGGATGGGAGTCGGCTGGGTTTCCTTCAGAAGCACCTCCCGGTAGAAACGATAAAAACCCAACGGGTCATCATTAAAGAACCGGCGGGTCAAAAAGGCAGCCAGGGGGCGTCCCTCCCACATGTCAAATGGGGAAAACGGAGATATGGCGCTCCCTGTTAGGGCCACCAGCATAAGATCCCCCCCTGGTGTGAACGCGGTCCCTTTCACCTATAAATACTGTAACATGAAAGTGTTCACAAATACAAGTACTGTTTTGTCAACTATCCCCTAGTCGGAAATGATCATAAGCGCCCTCGATGACGGTCATAGTCTCCCCATCGATGAGCCTAATACCCGGCTCGGCGACGATCTCCCCGATGGGATGGACGGTGCTCGGACCGATCTTGGAGGGCACTCTATCTGGAGGCACGGTAAATAAAAGCTCAAAGTCCTCTCCCCCCCTCAAGGCCCATTGGACCGGGTCTTGGTTTAGGGCCTCCGCTACGAGGCGCACCTCTTTCGAGATGGGCAAGAGCTCCTTTTTGATCCGGGCCCCAACGCCACTTTGGGCGCAGATATGGGCTAGATCCCCCGCAAGGCCGTCGGACAGATCGATCATCGCGGTGGCCAAGCCAAGGAGGAGCCTGCCTTCCCTCACCCGAGGCTGGGGCACCAAGTGTTTTGCGGTAGGACCGGGCATATTCGCCGCAAGGAGGGCTAGGCCTGCCGCGGAATCACCGAGGGTGTTGGTCACGCAGATGACATCGCCGGGCTTTGCGCCATTTCTAAAGACCGCTCCGCCCGGTTCGGTCTCACCGAGGAGGGCAACGTTAATTATGAGACTTGAACTCTTCACCGTATCTCCCCCCACTACCCGAGCCCCATGGGTATGGGCCATGTCCGCCATCCCCTGGTAAAGCTCCCGAGCGAACTCGGTCGAGGTGTTTGGAGGCAGTCCCAAGGAGACAACGGCAAAGGTGGGCTGACCCCCCATCGCGGCAATGTCGCTCAGATTCACCGCCAGGGCCTTTTGACCAAGCTGGTAGGGGGTGGTGGTCTTCAGGGTAAAATGCACATCCTCAATCAGCATATCTGTTGTATACAGCACCCACCGATCGCCGATGGAAAGCACAGCCGCATCATCCCCAGGGCCTAGAATCACCTGGGGATGGGGCAGGCTGTGATCGGTCAACAGCCTGATCAACCCAAACTCGCCGATTTCTCTAAGGTCAGTCATTGGATCCCATCCCAAGCTCGGCGCAGTTGGATCGCTGCGCCTTTGATGTCGGCAGCGCCAAAGAGGGCTGAGATCACCGCCATCCCCGCGGCCCCTTGCTTTCGCACTTCATAGCAGTTGGCGAGGTTGATGCCGCCGATGGCCACGACCGGCAGGGAGGCGGCCTGGATCACCTGGCTGAGGCCCGAAAGGCCAA
>JAAYLV010000065.1 GCA_012521755.1 Bacillota bacterium
GAAATCGGGGCTTTCTCTTCGAACTAGTGTCCTTGGGCTGCGTTGCGCCCGGCAATGCGTCCGAAGACTAGACAATCAATCAAGGCGTTCTTCTGATCGGCGCCTTGGATGCCGCCCGTTACTTCGCCGGCGGCAAAGAGCCCTGGAATGATGTCGCCTTTCTCATCGAGGACTTGGGCTAGGGTGTTAATAGCCAAGCCGCCCGTTGTACTGTGGATGTAGGGCTCGATGGCGATGGCGTAGTAAGGGGCCTTCAAGCCAGCCTTCTTTGCGGCATCCTGTAAACCTTGGGCATCAATGCCAAACTTGGCCGCTACATCCTCAAAACTCCCTTGTACTAAAGCGCCCCCGTCTCTGATCCTTGCTAGGGAATCCTCGCCGACCTTTTGTAGGACTGTTCCGTCAAAGAACAAGTAGCCTGTATGGTCGGGCTGGGCCAGGATGGCAACGGCCAAGTCCCGATCCTGTTCATCCTTCAGGAAAAGTTGGCCCTTCTTGTTAACCAGTACTCCACCTTCGGTCAATAGAGCGACCGGAGCTGAAGTCCAAGCACCTTGACCGATGGCAACGCCCATGGGTACGATGCGGCCCAGCTCCATATCCACCAGCTTAGCTCCAACCTCTCGGGCCATCAGGATGCCATCGCCCGTGGCGACGCCTTTAGGATTATTCGTCCTGATGCCGACCAGCTCCGGCGCATACTCGCTGAAGAGATCCTGGTTCTCACCGAAGCCGCCGGTAGCCAGGACTACGCCCTTCTTGGCTTGGTAGGCGACTTCATCGCCATTGGCCTTGCGAGCGATGACCCCGACGATTGCTCCATCCTCTTGTACAAGCTTAACGGCCCTCGTCTCCAGGTCAATCCTTACCCCCGCTTCCCGGCAGGCTTTGGCCAGGCCCTCGGCCAATCCGAAGCCGCGGCCCTTACACCAGTAAATCCTGGGATAGGTGGTCATGTAGGAAACGACTTCATCTTCGAGTTCCACCCCGTTGGCTCGGATCCAATCGACGGCGTGCTTAGCGTTATACGTGACGGTGCGGACCAGTTCGGGGTCGTTTCTGTACTGCCCCAGCGTCAGCATGTCCCTAGCATGGACCTCGGGGGAATCCTCGGTTATTCCAGCCTTAAGCTGAAGATCTACACCAGCGGCGCAGAGCCCGCCTCCAGCCACTCGCGTGGTCCCGCCAATATAGGGCATTTTCTCCAGCAGGATCACTTCCGCGCCATTCTGTCGAGCCTCCAGCGCTGCGGCCAAGCCGGCTGCCCCGGAGCCGACGACAACCACATCGGTGACAGCAGCCGATGCACCAAATGCCGTGAGCGTGACCACAATCACACACAATATCACGATCCAAAGTCGCCTCATCAAAGGAATCCCTCCTCCTTTGTCTAGTAGATGGCCTGAACACTATCCTATCCGGCTGCTGAGGCATTCTTCGTTGCAAGTTTATCCTTTTCCTCCAATTAGGGAGTCATTAAAGGATAAAGATGGGCAAGGGGGAATTGTGTAGGCGACAGGCTTGTGATGGTCAACTACTCGCCATGGCGGAGCGAAGAAGCGGTGACCCTAGGTAACAAGAACGGGAATAGACCGAGATGGAGGGGGCGGGAAGATGAAGGGGGATAGGGTAAGCCTTACTCCACAGCAGCAGGCCTTTGTCGATTTTCAAGAGGGCTGTGCCCTCCTCCACGCACCAGTGGGGACGGGCAAGACTAGAGCCTTGGCGGAGCGGACGGCGCAGGCCATTCGCCGCGGAGTTTCCCCTGAGCGGATTCTCTGTGTGACCTTCACCAACCGGGCCGCGGAGGAGATGCGTCAGCGGGTGGCCCTCCACTGCCAAGCCGAAGCCCGGTGGGTGGAGGTGCGGACTTTCCATGGACTTTGTGCATGGATGCTCCGCCGGGAGGCTAAGGAGATTGGCCTTCCGACGGACTTTGTCATCTTCGATGAAGAGGATTCCAAGGAGATCCTGCGGGAGGTGGCTCCTGAACAGGGTGCTCGCTCCTTGTATCATTACATTTGCAGTCTCAAGGTAGAAGTCGATGATGAGCAGTTGGTCGTGGGCCCCATTCCAGAAGTCTTA
>JAAYLV010000066.1 GCA_012521755.1 Bacillota bacterium
CCCAAAGTCCCGCTGCAGGCGCGAGTCTAGTTTGTCAGGGGTCAAGGCCGGCTTCAGATCGATGGTCAGGGTCAAAGGTTCACCAGGTCGTTCTTGCCAGTAATCCGAAGCAGATCGGCTGATAGTCAAGATTATCGGTCCGCTGACGCCAAAATGGGTGAAGAGCATCTCCCCAAACTCCGAGGCCAGCTCCTTATCCTCGGCCCAGAGGGTCGCCCGCACATTGCGCAGAGCAAACCCTTGGACTTCCTTCACCCACGGAGCGGAGCTGCGCAGGGGCACAAGGGCGGGCCGCAGGGGAGTTATCCGGTGGCCAAGCCCCTGAGCCATCCGGTAGCCATCCCCCGTGGAGCCAGTTCCCGGGTAGGAACAGCCGCCTGTACACAAAATGACCTTGTCCCCAGGGACAAAACGGTCCTTCACCAAGCAGCCGACGATTCGCCTGCTAGATTGGCCATCGGCCACCAAGGACCCGACAGAATGACTTAGGCGAATTTCTACTCCTAAGGCCTCGATCCAGCCCGTCAGGGCCCTGACCACCTCCCGGGCATCGTCGGAGACGGGAAATACCCGCCGCCCCCGCTCCACCTTTGTCGGCACGCCAAGGCGCGCAAATAGATCGATCAAGTCCTGGTTGTCAAAGCGGGCAAAGGCGCTCTGCAGGAAACGACCGCCGGCCGCGTAGCCCGCGATGAGCTCCTCCCGCTCCCCTGCATTTGTCAGGTTGCAGCGGCCCTTCCCGGCGATTTGGAGCTTCTTGCCCAGCGCATCCGTTTTCTCTAATAAAACGACCCGAGCGCCGCGCAAGGCGGCGGAGCCAGCAGCCATGAGACCCGCAGCTCCACCGCCGACGACCAACACCTGTTCCCCCATGCTCCACCCTCCGTGGGCTGATAAGTTCCACGTTAAGTATTGGGAAAAATCATAGAGCGTACACTTCGTCCCCTGTCAAAAGGCCCACGCCCATCTCCTGCAAGATGCCGATGGCGTTATCCGGATCGTCTATCCTGACGATCACCAGGGCGTCGTCCCCAGCCTTTTCCACAAAGGCATACATGTACTCCACATTCAAGCCCCGCTGATGGATGGCATCGAGAATCTCCGCCAATCCTCCTGGCCGGTCTGGCACCCGGACGGCCAAGACATCCGTCAGCCGCACCGCAAAACCTTCCTTCTTGAGAAAAGCATATCCTTTTTCCGGGTCATCCACAATCAGCCGGAGGATGCCAAAGTCGGCAGTATCGGCGAGGGACAGAGCGCGAATGTTGATGTTCTGTTCAGCCAGGGCCCGGCTCAAGGCAGCTAGACGTCCCGATTTGTTCTCCAAAAAGATGGACAGTTGCTTCACCTTCATGGATTACCCTCCCCGTCACTATTTTATCTCCCGACGATCGATAATCCGCTTCGCCTTGCCCTCACTGCGCGCAATAGTCTTGGGCTCAACCAGCCTCACTTGGACGCCGATCCCCAAGGTTTCCTCGATGCCCCGCTTGATTTGCCTCTCCAGTTCCTCGATCCGTCTTACCTCATCGATGAAGGCCTCTCGGGTGAGCTCAACCCACACCTCCAGTTCGTCCAAACCCCGCTCCCGATCCACCACCAGCACATAGTGGGGTTCGGTATGACCCATAGCCAACAAGGCCTCTTCGATCTGGGAAGGAAAGATGTTGACCCCCCGGATGATGAGCATATCATCGGTGCGCCCCAGGACTTTCCTGATCCTGGCGTGGGTCCGACCACAGCTGCAGGGCTCGCGATTGAGTATGGTGATATCCCTGGTCCGATAACGGATCATGGGCAGTCCCTTCTTGGTGATGGTGGTGAAGACCAGTTCGCCTTGAAGCCCGTCCTCAACTGGCTTTCCCGTCACCGGGTCCACCACTTCCGCTATGAAATGGTCCTCAAAGACGTGGAGCCCATCCTTGGCCAGGCACTCGCTAGCTACCCCGGGACCCATGATCTCGCTGAGGCCATAAATGTCGATGGCATCAATCCCCAGCGCAGCTTCAATCTGCTTGCGCATGGCATCGGACCAGGGTTCGGCACCTAAGAACCCGAGGCGCAGGGATAAGTCCCGGGAGGAGATGCCAAGCTCCCCCATCGTCTCGGCTAGATATAACGCATAGGAAGGCGTGCAAGCAAGGACCGTCGTCTTCAGGTCCTGCATTAGCATGATCTGGCGTCTGGTGTGTCCGGCGCTAGTCGGGATCACCGTGGCCCCCAGACGTTCAGCCCCATAATGCACCCCGAGGCCCCCGGTGAACAACCCGTAGCCGTAGGCGATCTGAACGACATCGTTCTTGGTCGCCCCTCCACATACCAACGTCCGAGCCATCACTTCCGCCCAGTTTTGGATGTCTTCCTGGGTGTAGCCGACGACCGTCGGCTTGCCCGTCGTCCCGGAGGAGGCATGCACCCGAACGATCTCCTCCGGCCCTACCGCAAAAAGACCAAAGGGGTAATTGTCCCTAAGATCGTCCTTGGTCGTCATCGGCAGCAAAGCCAAATCCTCCAAGGACTTGATGTCTTGGGGACCAATCCCTTCCGCCTCCATGCGTTGGCGATAAGGGGGCACTTTGTCCCATACCCACCGCACCGTTTCCTGCAAACGCCGCAGCTGCAATTCATTGAGCTGTTCCCTGTCCATTTTCTCGATATCATTCCAGACCATGCTCACGCCCCCACCCATCTATGGTTCTTTCGCATCAGTCATCGTGCCAGCCCATCTATTCAGCCTGGATCAACGTCAGGGCCAACTCCACCGATTTTCGCACTGCGGGCGCGCAATGGGTTGCATGCCGGTTGGCAGCCCTGAACTGGGCGTAGCCTTCCTCCGTGCTCAGGTTAAGGCCGGTGATGCCTGTGCAATTGACATCGCCCACCGCTTCTCTGAACTCCCGGACCATCCGTCCAACTAGTTGGTATACCCGCTCTTTCCCTTCGTTTTTCCCCTGGCTGAGGCGATCGACCCACAGCCCCAAAGCCGCAACGGCCCCCGATAGGGCGCCGCAGAGGGAATCAGACCGGCCCACACCGCCTCCGAACCCCGAAACCACACTGGGGTTGGCTTCCTTGCCTATCGCCTCACACAGGGCTTTAAAGACTGATTCGGCGCAATTGTAGCCGCTGTCAAAGTACTCAACCGCCTTATTGCCCCAATCTGCCTTATTCACACCTATTCCCCCTCCCAGTTTTCATTGGCCATAGGATTCGACGCCCCTTTCGACCTACCCTTCCCCATAAGGAAAACTCCCCCGATGGATCACCGGGGGAGCGCCGGTCTTAGCCCATCCGGCCTTTGGCCATGAGCTCATCCCAAAGTTCGGGGATGTCCTCCTTGATCACCTGCACCAGCTCATCTTCACCGATGACCGTTTGCCGCTCCGCGGCATATTGCGCATCGACCCATTCCTTCAGCTTGACAAGCCGCGAATCCCGTTTATCGATCCGTTCCTCTTGGGGGATGTTGAAATAGGAGTTCACCCAATGGGCCAGTCCCGCTAGCCCCGAATGGGGGTTGATGGAGACCCGCGGACGGAGCTTGAGGATCTTCTCCGTATTGAAAATGGTGTAGATTTCCTCATCCTTCAAGAGTCCGTCGGCATGGATGCCGGAGCGGGTAAGATTAAAGGCAGAGCCGACCAGGGGGGTCATGGGCGGTATCCTGTAACCAATCTCCTTCTCATAGTAGCGGGCGATATCGGTGATTACCGTCGTATCCATGCCATCCGCGGTGCCCCGCAGGCCAATATACTCAAACACCATCGCCTCCAAGGGGCAGTTCCCCGTCCGCTCGCCAATGCCCAACAGGGTGCAGCTGACGGCGGAAGAACCGTACAGCCAAGCGGTGGCAGCATTGGTCACTACTTTGTAAAAGTCATTATGGCCGTGCCACTCCAGCCATTCGTTGGGCACGCGGGCATGGTGCCACAGCCCATAGATGATCCCGGGCACGCTGCGCGGCAGGGCTGCACCCGGATAGGAGACTCCAAAGCCCATGGTATCACAGGCCCTGATCTTAATAGGAAGCCCACTTTCCTGGGAAAGTCTCATCAGCTGATGGGCAAAGGGCACAACGAAACCATAAAAATCTGCCCGGGTGATGTCCTCCAAATGGACCCGCGGGATGATGCCGACCTCCAGCGCCGCCTCAACGATGGACAGGTATTGCTCCATGGCTTGGCGCCGCGTCATCCCCAACTTACGGAAAATGTGGTAGTCAGAGCAGCTGGCCAGAATGCCCGTCTCTTTCAAGCCCATTTCCTTGACGAGCTTGAAGTCTTCCTTCCTCGCCCGGATCCAGCTAGTGATCTCGGGATACTTATAGCCCAATTCCATGCATTTTTCCACAGCTTCCCGGTCTTTTTGACTATAAAGGAAAAACTCCGTCTGGCGGATCTTGCCCTTCGGCCCCCCCAACTGGTGCAGGAACTTGTACAGATCGACGATCTGTTTGACGGTGTAGGGAGCCCGAGCTTGCTGCCCATCGCGGAAAGTAGTGTCGGTGATCCAAATCTCCTCCGGCGGACGCATCGGTACATGACGGTGATTAAAAGGTACGCGCGGCGGTTCATCGTAAGGATATAAATGGCGATACAGGCGCGGCTCTTCCACGTCCTGCAACTCATACGAATACTCGGTTTGTTCCAGGGTGTTCGACCTGGAGCTAAACACTAGCGACAAGGCTTATCCCCCTCTCGACAAGGAAACTTTGGCCAACGGCCGCATATTTAGACTGATTATACCATAGATGGATCTTAGGGTACAACCGCAAAAAACTTTTTCTTACTCGGGTTTGTCATCGGGAAGCCCCATCACCCCGATGCATATTTATGCAGTCTATTCGAATACTAATCCGCCGAAAAAGCCAGGTGCATGGAAGATCCCCGGGATGGGGGCCCAGCTGGCGAATCGGCCTCCCCGGCCGATGCCTACGTTGAAAGCCCACTCCTGACCATCCTCAGGAGGCCCTCCCAAAGAGATGAAGGGTATAGTCACCAAACCTTCCCAGCCATCAGGGACAATCCTCACCTCAGCCTGCCAATTCCCATCCCAGCCAGGACCGTCGAGGATGTGGGCATCATATCTTGTGCCGAGGGCGTTGACCGCGAGATGATAATAAAGTCCCGCATCTTTGTGGGGATGGATGAAGATCTCAAGGGCATCATCATAAAAAACCGGCCCATCCCGCTGGGTAACGCTGGCCAGGGGCGTTCCACCCCCCAACCGGAAAGCCACATACAGCTTCGCCCCATCATGGGCCAGCCCCAGTTCCACCGGCCAATCAACAGGTCCCTCCCCGGTGATGAAGGTAAACCCATCCAGCCATGCATATCCCTCCTCCGCCGGGGTCGACACCCGCGGCACCACAACCCCGGGAGGTTCCCCCGCCGAAGCCGGCGGTTCGCCGGCTGCTAAGGAGGGTAATGCAGGCTCGGAGAAGGGGCCGTCCGCAAGGGCAGCCAGGAGATTGGGCTTTAGGTAGGCCATGGCAAACAAGGCAACTCCCGGGGCCCCTTCCCCCCTGGCAGCCTCAACTTGCAGAATGGGATAGTCGGGGGTGGGCAGCTTCCACAGCTGCAACCCGGCATAGACAGGCACCCCGGGAGCCTGGGAGCGGACCCACCGGATCATGCCCCGAACTTCATTCAGGCGAGAACTGTAGGTCATCGGGACCAAAAAATCCAAGAGGCCTTCCTCAGCCCACTCGGCCCACGGCTGCAAAAGGCCCGGGTAGCTTTGCCACGGCATGCCCGTCGGGGCGACGGCAGCGGAAACAAGAAGGCGTGGGTCCACCTCTCTGATCTTGGCCCGGAGCTGTCTTAGAAGCTGCGTCACCTGGCAGGCTCGCCACCTATTCCACTTCGCGTATGCTTCATAGTCACCTTCAGGAATAAGATCCAGACAATCCAGGCCCGTCTCTTCCCGGAACCTCCTCTGGGCAGCAGGTTCGTAGCCAAAATCCCCATTTTGAGGTTCAGGATAGCGAATATAATCAAAATGGATGCCCGCGATATCGTAATTCGCTGCTAGCTCCTCCACCAGGTCCTCCAGGAAGCTGCGCACCTCCATTGCCGCGGGAGTCAACCAGTAGCGCTCCGCCCCTGGAAGGCCGTGGCCCGTCTCACCGTCCACCCCCATGGCCGCCCAGTGGGGATGCTCCGTCAGAATGGGACCTGGCGTTTTGTATCCCACATACAGAGTATCGAGCCAAGGATGGACTTCCATGCCGTGGGACTTGGCTGCATCCACCAATACTTGGAGCGGATCCCATCCGCTGAACTTGGGATTCTGTTTACCTACCTTGGAAGGATAGATGGTCATTCCATGATAGAAGACCTGGGGAAAGATCATGTTGAGATTAGCCTCTGCCAGGGAGCGGACCAAAGCCTCCACCCCTGCCGGATCCGCAGGGATGCTCCCCACATCCAGCCAAAGGGCCCTCCCCTCCCCAAGGCAAACACCAGCCCAAGCCAGCACCACGACAAGCGCTATGACTTTCGCAAGCTTTTTCATTATCAGACCCCTTCCGCCGGAGCTTAGCAACATTTTACTAAACCCCCTTTGTCTTAGCAACCAGCCAAGAGGCTACACTGCCTGGGGGTCAAATCGAAGTCCTTTCTCTTCGGGCATTGGCGGGTTTATGTAATAAACTGGAACTGGACTCAGCTAATGGCCCAGAAAACGCAAAAGGCCCGAAGGGAATTCCCCCCCGGGCCGGGACGCCTATTTGTAGCCGAACAGCGTCCGGTAGTAGTCCCTGAATCCGGGAGCTAGATCCCACCCGTCGACGATGAAGTCCAGCACCGCCGGCTGGCCCGCTTGGTTGGCCTTGAGGGCCCTTTCCAGGGCAAGGGTGATCTCGTCGGGGTCTTCCACTTTCTCGCCATAGCAGCCGCAAGCCCTGGCCACCGCGGCGAAATCCGGCTGGACGCGGAAATCGGTGGCGATGTAACGCTCGTTCATCTCCCGCTGGTGGAATTTGATCCAGCCCAGGAATTTGTTATTGAGAATGATCCAGGTAACTGGGGCGTTATGCTGAGCGGCCGTGGGGAGCTCCCGCATGTACATCTGGAAGGCTCCATCCCCGGTCACGCAAACGACGTTCTGATCCGGGCGGGCGAGCTTCACCCCGATGGCGCCTGCAACCCCCGTCCCCATGCAAGTCTGGGCCCCCGGCGCCACGCAGCCATTTTTCGCAGTGCGGAAATAGGGGGAATAATAGGACCAAAGGTCCTGGGAGCCGTTTTCGTTGACCAGGATCGTGTTCCGCCCGAAGACTCTCCCCAGCTCCCAGACAATTCGTTTCGATTTCAGAGGCACGCCATCATCCTGGCATTCCGCGGCCAGCTCTTCCAGGTAGCAGGTCTTCTGCTCCTTGATGGCCTCCCCTCGCTCCTTCCAGCGCTTATGGGAACCCCTTTCTTCAAGGGCCGCGAGGAGATCCTTGAGGACTAGCCTGACATCCCCGACAACACCTAAATCGGGCACCCAGTTCCTGCCCAGGGCCGTCGAATCGATGTCGACTTGGACCAGCTTGGCCCCTTCGGGGAAGTACTGCCACTCACCCGTCTCAAACTGATCGTTGCGGCTTCCGAGAATCAAGACCAGGTCCGCATCAAAATAGACCTCTTTGCCTAGGCGGGTGAAGTAAAGGCCCGTTAAGCCCAAAGCACGCGGGTGATCCTCATCGATGATCCCCCGCCCTGTGGCGGTGGTCAACACCGGCAGCCCCCAATCGGCCAGCTTCTCCACCTCAGCGAAGGCCCCCGACCATACCGCCCCTCCGCCGCAAACGACGACGGGACGGCTCGCCCCCTCGAGCATCGCGACCATTTGCTCCATGGCTGCAGCGGCCCCGCGGGGCGGCAGGGGACGCAGGCTGGGCACATAAGGAGGCATATCTACTTCCTGCAGGCTAAGATCCACCGGGATTTCCAGGTATACCGGCCCGGGACAGCCGCTTCTGGCGATATCGATGGCCCGTTTGACCGCCCAGGGTACCCGCTCGGGGGCGGGAATGCGGAAAGCCCACTTGGTCACCGGCCGCGCGATGGCCACTTGGTCCGCCTCCTGAAAAGCCGGGAAGCCTTCCATCTTCGTCCCCACCGCGGCGGAGATGGCCAACAGGGGCACCGAGGCGGCTTGAGCTTCCAACAAGCCGGAGACCATGTTGGTCATGCCGGGCCCGTTGCTCCCGAAGCAGACTCCCAGGTCTAGGGCGGCCCGGGCGTAGCCCATCGCCATGAAAACGCCGGAGCTTTGCTCCCGGGCGTGAACAACATTGATATCCCGACAGTCATAGAGGGCATCATACAGCAACCGCGGATTGCCGGGCATACCAAAGATGTACTTCACACCTTCATCCCGGAGAGCACCAACTATGGCCTGCCACGCGTTCATCTTGCTCACGGTGTATACCTCCTTTAATAAAAATACAGCCCAAATTAGTAGGAATTAACCATCGCCTTAAGTCTTCGGGACAAGCCCTGATATTCCCTTTCCCCCTCCAACAAAGCTATTCCTGGTTATTCGTTAATTCTTGACGAAAAGCAGCTCTCGCAGTGGAGGATTTTTCTCTCGGTCTGTTGAATTGGTAGCAGCGAACATGCACGGACTTGCATGATTAACGAGGGGGTATATTGAAAATGAGAAGACTGTTGGTTGTGATGACGATCGCCTCGGCCTTGTTTGCTTTTTGTCTTGCCGGGGCCAGTGCCCAGACCCTAACCGTCGGAACCGATGCAGCTTACAAGCCCTTCGAGTTCATCGACGAGCAGGGCGAGTTCCAGGGCTTTGACATCGATCTGATCCGGGCCATCGGCGAGGCCATGGGGATGGAGGTAGTGCTGATCAACACGGCCTGGGACGGCATCATCCCCGGACTGATTAATGGCGACTACGATGTAATTATCTCCGCCATGACCATCACCCCGGAACGGGCCGAAAGCGTCGACTTCAGCGATCCCTACTTCGACGCCGGCCAGTCCATCCTCGTCAGGAAGGAACGAACCGACATCCAAGGCCGAGATGACTTGATCGGCAAGACGGTCGCGGTGCAAATCGGCACCACCGGCGACTTGGCCGTAAGCGAAGTGGAGGGCATCAAGGTTTCTCGCTTCAATCTCATGCCAGAGGCATTCCAGGAGCTGTTGAACGGCGCGGCCGATGCCGTCGTTGGCGATAATGCCACCGTCATCGATTTTGCCGCTCAAAACCCGGATCTGGTCACCGTCATTGGTGAACCCTTCACCGAGGAGCAGTATGGCATCGCCATCAGGAAGGGCAACAAGGAGCTCTTAGCGAAGGTAAACGCAGCTTTGGCTCAGATTAGGGCTGACGGCACCTACCAGACGATCTTCGACAAGTGGTTTTCGGAATAACCGGGCAAAGACCTATACAGTTGTGTGCGCAACATGCCCGCGCAGCGCATGTTGCGCACATTTTAATGTCATGTTTCGATTAGGGAGGTAAGGTATTGACTTTTCGTTGGGACATCCTTTTTCGGTCACTGCCCTATCTCTGGGAAGGCGCCCAGATGACCATCAGACTGACGACTACCGCGGTTGGGATAGGATTCGTAATCGGGACCCTATTGGGCATGGCCCGCATTTGCCAGTACAAGCCGCTGCGCACCCTTGCCGCTGTCTATATCGACTTCATTCGCGGCACTCCCCTCCTGGTGCAGATCTTTCTGGTCTACATGGGTTTGCCTCAGCTGCTGTCCTTTCCGATGCCTCGGTTGACGGCGGCCATCTTGGCCTTGAGCCTGAACAGCGGCGCTTACGTTGCCGAAATCGTCCGCGCCGGCATCCAATCGATCGATCTGGGGCAAACGGAAGCTGCCTTGTCTTTAGGCTGCAGCAACGCCCAAGTGATGCGCTACATCATCCTGCCCCAAGCATTCAAACGGATTATCCCGCCCCTGGGGAATGAATTCATAGCCATGCTCAAGGATTCATCATTAGTCTCCGTGATCGCTCTGGAAGAGCTGGTCCGCAGAGCGAACATCGTCATTACCAGGACCTATCGACCCTTTGAAATCTGGCTTGGGGTTGCTTTCATGTATCTGATCATGACCATCGCCATATCCCGCCTGGTGGCCTACATGGAAAGGAAGTTGAAGGTCGATGTTTGAGATTCACGATCTGCACAAACACTTCGGCAGCCTGCACGTCCTCAAAGGCATTACTTGCGGCATCGCTAAGGGACAAGTAGTTGTCATCATCGGCCCTAGCGGATCTGGCAAGAGCACCTTCTTGCGCTGCCTCAACCTCCTGGAAAAGCCAACCGGCGGCACCATATACGTAGATGGCGTGAACATCACCGATCCCAAAACTGACATCCGCCGCGTCCGGGAAAACGTCGGCATGGTTTTCCAGCGATTTAACCTCTTCCCCCATATGACCGCGCTGGACAATGTGGCCTTCGCCCCGCTGCGGGTGCTGCACTTGTCGAAGGATGAGGCCCGGGAACGGGCTTTGGACCTGCTGGTTAAAGTAGGGCTGGGAGACAAGGCCGATTCTTATCCCGACCAGCTCTCTGGTGGACAACAACAACGGGTGGCCATCGCCCGGGCTTTGGCCATGCGCCCTAAGGCCATGCTCTTCGATGAACCAACATCGGCCCTCGATCCGGAAATGATCGGCGAGGTCTTGGAAGTGATGAAAGCCTTGGCCGAAGAGGGGATGACGATGGTAGTCGTTACCCATGAGATGGGATTTGCGCGGGAAGTTGGGGACCTAGTCCTTTTCATGGACGATGGCATCATCGTGGAGCAGGCTCCCCCTGAGATCATGTTCAACTGTCCCTCCCACGAACGCACCAAGGCTTTTCTAAGCAAGATCCTTTGACGACAAGGCCGCCTGCGGCCTTGTTTCGTCTTCCCCTCGGCCCCGCAGTTCGGTGAAGAGCATCCCCGAAAGAATCAGGACGCATCCGACCAGCTGCTTTAGCGTCAAAGTCTCTTGGAGCCAGAAGTAGGCGAATAAGGCGGCAAACACTGGTTCCGCCGCGAAGATGATGCCCGTGCGGGTGGGACTGGTGAACCGCTGCATAGTGGCTTGAATCCAAAAGGCAACCGCGCTGGCGAGAATGCCAGTGACGGCCATCGCCGCCCATGTCCGGGGCGTTGCCTGGAAAGTGGGCTCTTCCCAAAGCAAGGTGAAGAACCAAGACCATAGGGCCACTGCTAACATCTGGCCGACCACAAGTTCATAGGTGGATGATCGGGCCGCGTACTTGCCCATGAGGACAATCTGGCCGGCAAAGGCGAAGGCGCAGCCCAGGACCAGCAAGTCCCCCAAGTTAAGGCCAAAACCATCGCCGATAGTCAAACAGCCGAGCCCAACCGCAGCCAGGAGGGCTCCCCCAATGGACTCGGCCGACGGCATAGCGCGCAGCCCCACTGCGGCCAGCAAAGGCACCAGGACAACGGATAGCCCGGTAATGAAGGCCGCGTTCGAAGCTGTCGTGTACTTAAGGCCCACAGTCTGGAGAGCATAGCCGGCAAACAGCAAAGTACCTACCCTTACTCCCCTCCACAAAGAAGATGCCCGCGGCTTTCGACCCTGGCAAAGCCCCAGTAGAGCCAAGACGATTAAGGCCAATGTGAATCGGATCGCCAGGAAATTGTACGGCGCCAGGTCGGCTAGAGCTTCTTTGACGGCGACAAAGGTAGTCCCCCAAATGGCGGAAACAAAAAGCAAGGCCGCATCGGCCTGCCAACGGGAATAGCTGCTATGAACCATGCTGCAAAGCCCCTTTCTGTCTTCCGCATACTTATTCCACCCGTGACGGTCAACTCCTGCCCCAGCCGAGAGGATCCTCCGCAGGGTATTGGCAGACTTTGCCTTTGATGGTATCGTTGTATCTAGGAGGTATTGGGCATGGATGCTCCCAGGGAAATCTTCGCCCTCGACATTGGCACACGGAAAATCGCTGGCATCCTGATGGAGCAGCGGGGCGACAGGTACTATATCCACGCTGCGGCGGTGGAAGAGCAGGCCCCCGGCGCCATGGTCGATGGGCAAATCCACGATGTGACCCAAGTAGCCAGAACCATTGCCATCGTTCGGGATCGGCTGGCGCACTCCACCGGGAAGGAGCTGACGGAGGTGGCTGTAGCCGCCGCGGGCCGCTCCCTAGTCACTGCCGATGGCAGCATCCAACGTTCCTTGCTCCGCAGCGAACCAATCACCAGGGAGATTGTCGCCGCCTTGGAACTCGAGGCCGTCGATGCAGCCGTGCGGCAATTGACCCAGGACTCCCAGCGGGAAGATTACCTTTGCGTCGGGTATCATGTACGGGAATCCCAGCTCGATGGGCAGCCATTGGCTAGTCTCATCGGCCAGCGGGGACGACGAGCCCAGCTCGATGTCATCGCCACCCTTCTCCCCAGGATCGTCGTTGACTCTTTGCGCAGCGCCTTGGGGCTTGCTGGTCTGCGAATGGCATCCATCACCCTCGAGCCACATGCAGCCATCAACGCCATTGTGCCCCCATCGATGAGGCAGCTCAACATAGCCTTGGTGGATATTGGTGCGGGAACATCGGACATCGCGGTCACCCGGGAGAACAAGGTCACCGGCTTCGGCATGGTCCCCATCGCCGGTGATGAGGTCACTGCTGCCATTGCCGGCGCCTTTCTCCTGGACTTCTCCGTCGCCGAACAGGTCAAACGCCAGCTGAAGGCCAGTCCCATCCATTGTCAAGATGTGGTGGGCAATGACTTGGAGCTCTTGCCCGAAAAGGTCCAGGAAGCGGCAGCCCCAGCGGTGGACAAGCTAGCCAGGGCCATCGCCCAGGTCATCCTGCAGCTGAACGGAGAACCTCCCCAAGCAGTCCTTTGCATCGGCGGCGGCAGTCTCACGAGGACCCTCATCGACGCGTTGAGCCGCCATCTCAACTTGCCAGCCAACAGGATCGGAATCCGAGATCGGCAGAGCGTCCCCCGGGTCGAGGGTTGTCCTGAGTTCACCGGACCGATGGCCGTAACGCCCATCGGCATTGCCATGGCCGCCCTACAAGACCAGGCCTTGGCCGCGGTGCCCGTCCGCATCAACGGGGCCAGCGTCCAACTGTTGCAGCTTGCCCGCCGCACCGTGAAGGATATTCTATTTGCCGCGGGCTTCTCCCCTAAGCAACTCTTCGGTCTGCCAGGGCCAAGCATTGCGGTGGAAGTTGATGGCCGTCCCGTCATCCTGCCAGGAACTCTAGGCGAGCCCGCACCTATTCAGGTCAATGGGCAACCAGCCGATCTCCACACTAAGATCCATCCCCACGATGAAATCACCGTCGGGCCCGCCCGCGATGGGTCAGCTCCAACGGTCCTCGTCAAAGACTTGGTGAAGTATGATGGGACCCCCATTTGGTTCACCGTCAACGGGGAAAAACGGGAATTTGTACCCCAAATCCTAGTGAACGGCCAAGGGGTCGACCCGGGTCATCCCCTCCAAGATGGCGACGAAGTGACAACCCGCGGGACAATCAATACTGTTGCCGACCTCCTCAGGGAGATAGGCTATGAGGCAGTCGGCACTTTTCCCTACACTATCGATGATGTGGAGCACTACTGGCAGGCGGAGCCTGAAGTCTTCGTCAACGGTCGCCGGGCTGCCCTGGCCACCGCCTTGACTAAGGGGGACGAAATCTCCATCCGGCCCAGGGAAGACAAACCAACCTTGGCGTCCGTCGCCGCCAAGCTCGGTCTTGCGGACATCAGCATTACCGTGGACTTTAACGGACAAAAAGTCACCTTGACTAGCCCCGCCTTGAGCAGACTGCGGGTCAATGGCGAGACAGTCCACGAAGACGCAGAGCTCAAGGCCCATGACCGCATCGCAATTCTCGAACCCCGTCCTTTCATCCTCAGCGACATCTTTCGTTTCGTCGCCTTCGACCCTCCCCAGAAGGGCGGCGCCTTGAAGATCCAGGTCAACGGCCAGGCGGCAGGGTTCACCACCCCCATCAACGAAGGCGATTCCATCACTATCGCCTTCACTTAGGTTATCTCCAGGAAAAACCAGGCAATCATGACTCCCTGGACCATGACTTTCAACAAGGCGCCTTTGAGCATGCCGACGAGGGCTCGCCATCCCATGGGCAAGGCCATTTGCCAAGGCGTCCCGGCGGCCAGCTCAGCACCGATCACCCCAAGCACCGGTCCCAAAAAGAAGCCGACGGGGCCGAAAACGAGGGGGCCGATAAGGAAGCCTAACGCGGCCGCCCAGCTTGCCCACGGAGTACTGCCTCCAGCCTTCAGTTCATGTCGCGTGCCAATCCAATCCATCAGGGAGGCCGCTATTGCCAGCGCCCCTTGGGCCAAGAGAAAGGGCCAGCCAAATTTGGCAAAATCCGTCAAGAGACCAAACAGGAAGATGCCGGCCCAAATCAAGGAGGCGCCTGGCAGAACGGGCAAGAAGGCCCCCAGCATACCTAAGATGAAACACACGGCAGCAACCACTATGGCCAGCATATGACCTTCTCCTCTGCGCTGTTTGGAGAAGGAGCTTCCACATGCAAGGACGGTACTCCTTCCCCTATGCCGCCCGATGAGGCGTTACAAGTCTGTGTAAAATGTTTGTGGGAAAAGATGGGATGGAGACTGAGGAAGACCTCTGAGAAAGAGGAACGAGAAGCCGATCCTCGAAATAGAGTTAATGGCAAAAAAACCCATGGAGGTGGCTTC